>JAGPIM010000011.1 GCA_018055005.1 Laribacter sp. | reverse complement strand
CGCTGGTGTCGTGGTCGCCAAATATCCAGACGCCTGCCACGTCATCCGGCAGCCGGACGCTTTCCATCCCGTGGGCCGATACGCCTGCCCATGTCGGGATGCCCGATACCTGCCAGCAGGCCAGCGCGGTTTCGATGCCCTCGGCCAGCCCCAGCCGTCCGTTGTCGGGTGCGGCCAGCCGGATGGCTGCTCCTGTCGTGGCGCCAGGTGTGACGCTGGCCAGCTTTCTGGCGGGCAGGCATTCGCCGGTATCGGGATGCACCAGCCGGGCCTTGCTGATTGCGCCGGCACGGTCGGCCAGATACGTGCGATGCAGCCCGACAATCTCCCCGGTCTTGTCCCGTACCAGCCCCAGTAATGCAGGTGTCCGGCACAGGACAAACGGCTTGCCGTCCCAGTCAGCCCAATACGGCAGGGCCGGATGGCAGTGCAGGTCATCAGGCCAGCGTTCCAGCGCCAGCCCGCGCCCGGCCAGATAACGCGATGCCGGGCAGGTGCCGGTCAGCGGCAAGGATTCGCTCCATTGGCGCATGACGGACGGCAGACGGCTGGCCGGTGGCTCAGGGGGCGCGACAGGGCGCGTTGCCGGTGGTGGGCAGGGCGATGCCCCGGTAATGCCCAGCACCCCCGCCACCAGCCCCAGCGCCTCGGCAAAACCGCAGCCGAACACATGGCGGACCAGCGCCAGCCCGTCCCCTGCCAGCGGGTCGGCCCCGCCCCCTGAGCAAATCCATGTGCCCCGGCCGTCGCGGTCATCAAAGCGGAACCGGTCACGTCCGCCACAGCCCGGACACGGGCCGTGCTGGCGCCTCAAATGGCGGTCAGCGATCCCCAGCCTGGTCAGGATGCCCGGCCACTGATGGCGGGCTGCTGCCATGACCGTGGCAGATTCAAGGCGCAGGCCGTCCCGCGCCCCATCGCGTGGATGGTTCGTTGCCATGGCGTTGGCCTATCAGGGTTTCAGGTCGGGGAAGGTTCTGGCGATGCTGATCTGGTCGAGCCAGTTGGTCAGCTCGAATGCCAGCGACGAGAGCATGGACACCAGGTAGCCGGTATCCCCGACCGTGTCCGGGTCGATCCCGATGTTCTCGTGGTCAACCGCCGCGACCAGTGCGCCGACTGCTGCCGTACCGGCAAGGCATTCGCGCTGAAGCTCGACAATCCGGCTCTCCAGCCCGGCAAGGTCCGCGCATTGACCGGCCCGGAAGTCGGCCATGCCGCGCAGGACGGGAACGACTGATGACAGGTTGCTCATGACCGTGCCTCCTGCAGGACGGCCTTGGGCAGCGGGTAGCAGCCGACCAGTGCGGCAGTGGCGCTCTCCAGCTGGCGAATCAGCGCGTACAGGCTACCGATGGCGGGCATGTCGGGTTGCTCTGCCTCGCTCCACCGGTCCACCAGCACGTTTGCAATGGCGTTTGATTCCGAGATCAGGCATGACACTTCGTTCAGCTTTTCGTGCAGGCTGTTCATGCTGCCACCTCCACGTCAAAACCACGGGAAGCGGCAGTGATACGCACCGAACAGCGGCGATCTTGCGCGATCAGATCGGCAGCCATACGGCGGGCTTCGGCCAGATCAGCGGCAGGGCGAATGACGGAAACAGCAGCAGGACGGGAAAGCAGGGCGCGCAAAGCGCGTAGGGCAGAGCTAGGCATGGTGGCCTCCAAGTTTGTTTGGATGGCCTGCCGTCCGCTGCTAAACGGGGGTGGCAGGCGCATAGCGGGGTTAGCAGACCGGAACTTGGAACCGGCAGGGCGCAAGCCCTCCCCGCTACGGCCCACCATGGAAATCATGGACGCACCAATAGCGTAGGTAACGGACGCAAAAAATGCCGCATGCTGGCGGCTGTCCGCCAAGTTACTCGGGCTGCTAAACCCGGCGCTGCTATTGAACAGCACGGGTGCATGGTGCCGCGTGGTGTGGAGCTGGTCAAGTACGATCATGCTGCCAGCCTCCCGCGCAAACCACGGGCCGGAATGCCACCCTTCGGCCCTTTGCCGGGGTTCTGAGGTATCCCGATCTCGCTGCACTTGTTGGCCGGAATGAACATCACGCCACCTCCTGCAACTGCCCAATGACGGCCGGATTCCAAAGGATTTGATAGCCGCTGTGTCCGTGGCGTGAATACGGCATGGACTCGGCCCATGCTTCGCCCGCCTTGGTCAGCTCCCATTCGTCCCTGTCGTTACGGAACTGCAAACCAGCCGTAGCCAGCATCTGGTTCGTGGCCTTTGCCGAGCGATTCAGCCGTCTGCCAAGCTGGGTGGCATTGAGGGTGCAGACCGGTTCATTGGCCGAGGGGAGCATGTGGCGCAGCACCTCGGTATTGATGCCGGTATTGGCCTGAATGCACGCCAGCGTTGCCGCCGCTGCAATACCGGGTTTCACGCCCGGCACCTTCGCCACAGCCTCGCCTATCAGCAGAATCGCGGATACACGGTCATGGGTCGGTGCAGGCAAGGCCGCCAGTGCGGAGGGAGCGGCATAGCTGCCGGTCTTGCGGATCGCGGGCAGCACCTCGCTGGTCACCCAACGTTTGAAGCGCTTGGCGGCATCCTTGGTGCTTCCGAGGATCAGGGCGTAGAGGCCCGATTCGTTGACGTGGTTGGCGTGCTGGGTGCGTCCAAGGTTGTCGATGACGTCGCGTTTTGCGACATCATCCGAATCGACGTGTTTGGCGAGAGCATCGCGCGGATTCGACAGTTCCAAAGCCGCGCAGACGTCGGCGGCGTTGAACCACGGCTGGCCCGCGTCGTCGACCTGCACGCGCACGGCGTGCGCTTCGAACTGGAAGGGGACGACAGACTGAATTGGCCGGGCGTTCATTGTTGGCACTCCCCGGCAGACTCAATAAACGCCCGGACGCTCTCGACTTTCCAAGCCGTAACACGCTCGGATAGTTTTACCGGGGCTGGAAAGGTTCCAGCACGAACGCGACGCCAGAGGGTTGAGCTAGAAAACGGCAGAATGCCGGGGGTTCCGGTGCGTCGGTCGCCCACCAGCGTTGACTGGCGGACAAAGCCAGTTTTGGGGAGGGTGGTGGTTTGGTGGGTTGTCATGTTGCGTCAAAGTCCTTGTTGAAGTGGTTTGACGCAAATGTAAAAGCCCCTTGACGGGGCTTCTGGCAATTGCCAAAGGCAAATGGCAAATCAGGCATCTACCAAAAGGCGAATTGCTTCTGGTAACTTGCTTCGAATATTGCGATCACTGAGGCCGTAGTTGTTGGCGCTTGGCAGATGCTCAATCAGCTCTGCCACGGCGCTAGCAATGGCCGAAGCATTGGGGCTGTCACCTCGCTGATACCTGCCGCTTTTTTCAGCGATCAGCAGCGCCATGCCTCCCAGCATCTTCAGTAGGTTTTCGCGCTCCGTCACGCTCTCGCCCCCGCTTGGTGCGTTGGTCGCCTTTGCTCTCAGTTCATCCCGTTCTGCTGAAACTGTATCTAGTTCTTGTTTCTGGGCGCGATACACCTCAACCGCTTTATCCAAACGGGCTTTTAGCGCGTCTCTGTCGGCTTGTAGGGAACGGAATGTATCTGCATTGATTGCCGAATGAGTGCTGCGCTCAGTTTCATCAAAGAGAAAAGGTGGTCTCTGATCTGGGTAGTGCTCTGCCATCCATTTCTTTAGTTCGGTATGCCTAACAGTAATACGAGCTGGAGCTACATGATCCTCATGAGGAACACTCTTGCCATCCCTCCCTTTTGGCATTTCTCCATTAATCAGTGCGTCGAAAATTTTTTCTGCATTTGCTCGTAGGCATGGCCACTGAGGAAATTTGCTCACCGGAACGACCTGCGGATTATTGGTGCAGGCAGCAAGAATTTCTGATTCGTGTGCAATAAGGCCGCACCAGCGCAAAGCCGCCTCGACTGGCGAATAGTATGGCTTCTGCAGCGCATTACAGCTTTTTTTGTCGTAACTCACGCGCACCCCTAAGCGCCCCTGTAAGGATCACCGCGCCAGCCGGGCAGGGCTTCCCGGTTTTCCTCCCGTCGGAGTAGGCGCGGCAAAACTGGTGCTTTCGCTCGGCGTGATATGTCGTGACACGCGGCGAGGCGGTGTCATTTTACCCTCTTTGGGTTATTCCGATTGAGGGCAGCTTGGTTCAAGCTGTCTGCCTGATGTTCGTTATCCCACCGGCCCGTCCGCTTTCCACGTACTCGGACCATGCCTGCATCAGTTCGCGGCGCTGCTCCAGTTGGCTGGAGCGATGGTAGGCGGCTTCCACCTTGTTTTTGATCGTATGCGCCAGCGCCTTTTCGGACAGCTCGCCCGGATAGCCGTGTTCGATGGCCCAGTCCTTGAACGTGCTGCGGAATCCGTGCGCGGTCGCCGGGCGGCCTTCGGTATCGCTAGGGGCGTCCACGTCACGCAGGTACTTGGTCAACGTCATGTCCGATGCTACGCCCCCACGGGGCGCAGGGAATACCAGGGAGGCCAACGGGTGCTGCTCGCGTTGCTGGCGCAGGATGGTTATGGCGCGATCAGACAGCGGCACCTGATGGGCGACACCGGCTTTCATGCGCTCGCCGGGAATCGTCCAGATGTTGGCTTTCAGATCGACCTCGCCCCATGTCATGCCGCGCACCTCGCCAGACCGGGCGGCAGTGAGGATCAGAAATTCCAGCATGGGGCGGCTGACGCTGCATCGTTTGCCATCGCCAAGGTGAGTGGCCACAAAAGCGGGGAGCAAGCGCCACGGCATGGCAGGGTGATGTTCTTCCCGTTCGGCTTTGCTCGGTTGCTTGGGCAGCAGGCGGCTCAGGGCACTATCGCATTGGTTGGCCGCGATCAGGTCGCGGGCCAGACACCATTCCATGACGGTATGCATGCGCCGACGCACCCGGCCAGCGGTATCCGGAAGCGCCAGCCAGATCGGTTGCAGCACATCAGCAAAGTCAGCCCGTACCAGGTCAGCCACGGGTCTGGCCCCGATCTTCGGAAAGACATGGCGGCGCAGCGAGTTAATCCAGTCCACTCCGTGATGCCTGTTTGACCATCCTGGCGACAGTGTTTCGTAGGTACGGATGGCGGCGTTCTCGAACGTCAGGCACTCACTCGCAGCTTTAGCCGCGGCCTCTTGCTCTCGCTTGTGGTCGATGGGGTCAACACCCTGTAGCACCAGCAAGCGGGCGGCCTCCCCTGACTCGCCAGCCTGCTTGATGCTGGTAGCCGGGTAGGAACCCAGTCCCATGTCACGACGCTTTTTGGATGCTGGCGAGGTGAAGCGGAATATCCACTTGCCCGTGCCTTTTTCCTTGAGTGGCATCAGCCACAGCCCGACTACCCCGCCATGCGCCTTCGCCTTGTCGGTTGGCTTGATGCTTGCCGCTTGCCTGTCAGTCAGTACCGCCATACGCCCCCCCAGCCTCCCACAGATCGGCCCCACATTAACCACAGATCAGCCCCACATTTCGTGTGGGCTTCTGCGATGCATTATGAGACGGCATGATAGTGTAAATCCAGTGTAGGTAAGGGTTTTAGCAGGTTGTTTAGCGTTTCATGTCGGATCGTGACGTATCAATCATGCGGCCTCAAGGGCCGCCAGTTTTTTGGCCACGGCCTCCAGCTCGTCCTGTGCAAACACCATGATTCCGTGACGGCGCAGCAAGGCAGCCGTTACGCCACTGCCCGCCTGCACCCGGCCGGAAAACCCGCCATCGTAGATGTACCGGCTGCCGCATGAAGGGCTTTTGTCCGTCAGCACGGCCAGCTGGCACGGCCGGGAGTGTGCCAGCTGCAATGCAGCCATGGCACCGGCGACAAAGGCTTCAGTGACATCCAGCCCTGACTTGTCGATTACACGGGCCAGGCCATCCAGTACTGCTGCTCCGTCACCACCAATGATCTCGGCTGGTGCGCGAGGCGTGGACAGACCGCCGGCACTTTCGGGGCAAAAAGCCAGCAGTCGCCCTTCAGCCTGCCATTGCTGCCACAGGGGATGACGGACCGGCAGGGCTTTGCCGTCATAGCGGACCGGCTGACCCAGGAGACAGGCACTGGTGAGGATGTAATGCATCGGCTACAGGCAGGAACAGGAAGGCCGGAATGATGGCATGTCAGTCCGGATTGTGCATTCCTGCATCCGGGATCTGCTGGCCCTGCCGGCCAGGGACCAAAGCAAACCAGAGGCCGGTTCTCATGGTTGCCGTGACGGTTCGGGCGGGGCGTTCAAACCGTCCAGCGTCTTGAGGGTCCGGGCCACAGGTTTTCCAGTGGAGTCCGTGTGTGCACGGACTCCACCGGGGCAAGTTTCAGGCCGTTACATGAATGACGGAGCCCGGAGTTGACGTGACATTCGCCGGCGTACTGGTGCTGGCCGTGGCAGGCACCGTGTTCTGGGCATGGTGATGGCGATGTCCCTTGTGGCTTTTCTGCATGGCGTCCATGTCTGCCTGCGCGCTCTTGATGTCCCCGCTCTTGAGGGCAGCCCCAATCCTGGCCAGCGGGCTGTCGGAACTGACATTACCCAGTTTGTCGTAGGCTGCCTGTGCCTGGGAGACGTCACCGCTCTTGAGGGCAGATGCCAGATCCTGCATGGCCTGGCGGCGGTTGCTGGTCTGGCCGCTTGAGTATGACGGATTCGGAACGGAACCCGCGCTGTCTACGTTCATTTCAGTATCTCCATGAGGAATGCCTTGCCGTGAACGGGCAAAGCCGGGAAAGCTGCATTGCACCGGATGTATTCATGGAGTCATTAATGACAATGAAATAGATGTTGTCCAGGAAAAACCGGCTGCGCAGCCGGTTGGCAGACAGTCGGCTGTCATCAGGCTGGCGGGGGCTTGAGCCGCTGCTTTGGCCAATGGTTTTCTGGCCTCATTCCGCACAAATACAGGCGCAGAGCCAGTGGCTTTCCGGATGGCTTGCAGGTATGGGCGGCAGACTGCCGGTGGCAGTTGCGCCGATGTTCATCTTCCATCTCCTGCCGGCCTTTTCCTGGCGCAGACCTGCGTGGATCCCATGACCGGACTCCGGCGTTGCGGTCGCCGTGTCACCTGCAAATGCTGCACTCATCAGTGCATGGCACGGCGACAAGGGAATGCGTGAATGCCGCTCAGTATGTGCCTGTGTCCGGCTGGCGCATCACCAGCGGACTGAAGCCCTGGGCGGCTAGCGTCACCCGGTCGCCTGGACGTACCTGCGCCGCCTCGTCCGGGTCCAGAACCACATCCATCACCTGCCCTCCGGCGAGCAGGCTGGCCACGTCGACCACACCCATGCGTCGCACGGCCAGCACTTCTGCTGCCAGTTGCAGGCGTCCGCTGCCTCCCTGTCCGAGAAACAGCGATTCAGGGCTGCCGTCGCCGGTGACCTGCCCGGCTTCCAGACGGATGACCCGGCGGGCGAGCCGGAACACTTCGGCCAGATCGTGGCTGACCAGCAGCAAGGTCGGGGCAAAGCGCGCATGCAGTGCCAGCAGTTCGTCCTGCAGCCGGTGACGCAGGTCGGCATCGAGTGCCGACAGGGCTTCGTCCAGCAGCAGGAGCTGCGGTTCGCGGGCCAGTGCACGGGCCAGGGCCACCCGCTGGCGCTGGCCGCCCGATAACGTGTCAGGACGACGCTCGGCCAGAGCGGCCAGTCCGGTGAGTTCCAGCAGCTCGTCAATGCGTACCGGATTACGGACCGGCTGCGCGGCCGCGAGGTTGCCGCGGACCGACAGGTGCGGAAACAGCGCGTAGTCCTGGAACACCATGCCGATCTGCCGCTGCTGCGGGGGAACATGAATGCCGCGGGCACTGTCGAACCAGACCGTGCCGTTGACCACCAGCCGGCCGCTGTCCGGCCGGGTCAGCCCGGCCAGCATGCGCAACAGGGTGGTCTTGCCGGCGCCGGAGGCCCCGAACAGGGCGATGCGGTCGCCGGGCGTCAGGCTGGCCGTCACCTTGAGTGTCAGCGGACCGTGGGTGGTGTCCAGCTGTCTGGCGAGGTCGATTTCGATCACAGGGCACGGACTCCGCGGCGGTTGACGAGATACACGGTCAGCACGATGGCAAACGACAGCACGAACAGCACGCCGGCGTAGAGGTTGGCTGCGGCGTAGTTCAGCCCTTCCACCTCGTCGTAGATGGCGATCGACGCCACCTTGGTCACACCCGGAATGTTGCCGCCGATCATCAGGACCACGCCGAATTCCCCCACCGTATGGGCAAAGGTCAGTACCAGTCCGGCCAGCAGGGCGCGCTTGATGTTGGGAAGCTCGAACCGCAGCAGGGTTTGCAGGCGCGAATGACCGAGCGTCCACGCCGCTTCGCGCAGGCTGGGCGGCAGGTTGGCCAGGGCAGATTGCAGCGGCTGTACCATGAAGGGCAGGCTGAACAGCACTGACCCCAGCACCAGTCCTTCAAAAGTGAACACCAGCTTCAGGCTGAAGGTGTCGATCAGCCAGCGGCCCAGCCACGATTGCGGGCTGAAGGCCAGCAGCAGGTAAAACCCCAGTACTGAAGGCGGCAGTACCAGCGGCATGCTGACCAGCGTTTCGGCCAGCGGCCGCAGCGGGCTGGTGGTGCGTGCCAGCCAGGCGGCCAGCGGCAGGCCGATGACCAGCAGGATGGCCGTGGTCAGGGCAGCCAGCCGGAAGGTCAGCCACAGCGGCGTCCAGTCAAGTTCAAGCAGCGTCATCAGGGCTTTCGGCAGCGAACAGGGCGAGGTCGTTGGCCTTGATCAGGGCAAGCACGTTGTCTCCTTCCCTGAGGGCCAGTTCTTCGACGGCCGCCCGGGTAATCAGTGCGGCGAGGTCAAAGCCGTCACCGGCCAGCCGCACCCGCGCCAGCAGGCGACCTGCCTCGATGGCCGTCACCCGGCTGGCAATGCGGTTGCGCAGGCTGATGGCCCCCAGTGGCGGGCGGGCGAGGGCGATTTCGGCGGCCTTGACCCGGGCCAGCAGCGGCGTGCCCGGTTCGGTGGCGACCGCCGTGGTCGAGAGGGCCGACAGTTGCTGGCCGTCGGGCAGGGCAACCGTCAGCAGGGCCAGACTGTCTTCGCGCTCGCAGGCCAGCAGCGTGACGGGCAGGGCGCTCATGGCACGAGGTAGCCGTGCACTTCGAGAATGCGGCGTGCCTGCGGTCCGCGCATGAATTCGGCAAAACGCTGGCTGGCTTCGGGCTGGCTGGCTGCGCCGTGGCGGGTCACGATCATGGCCTGCTCGATCGGCTGGTAAAGGGTCGGCGGAATCGCCAGCCAGCGGCCCTTGCCGCGCATTTCCGGCGATACCACTACCGATTTGGCAGTAAAGCCCAGTTCGGCAGCCTGCGAGTAGATGTACTGGTTGGTCTGCGAGATGCTTTCGCCGAAGACCAGTCGCGGTGTCAGCGGTCCGGCGAGGTTTTGTTGCTCCAGTACCCGCATGGCTTCACGGCCATAAGGCGCCAGCTTGGGATTGGCGACGGCGATCTTGCCGCTGCTGTTCTTGAGTGCGGCCTGCCAGTCATTCAGTTGCAGGGTGGGCGACAGGGTCCACAGCACCAGCTGGCCTTTGGCGTAGACAACCGGCGTGCTGGCAGCCAGTCCCTGATCTGCCAGATGCTGCGGATAGTGGGTGTCGGCCGACAGGAACACGTCAAACGGCGCACCGTTCTGGATCTGCGCCGTGAACTTGCCGGACGAGTTGAATACCGGTTTGACCGGCGTGCCGGTTTCCCGGGTGAAGGCCTGGGCCAGATCGTCAAAGGCGTACTGCACGTTGGCCGCAACGGCGACCGTCAGGGGCGTGGCAGGGGCAGCACTCGCCGGCAGGGCCATCAGGCTGAACAGGCAGGCAAACAGGGCTTTACGCAACATACACAACCTCCGTGGTTGGGATCAGGCCGGAACGGCCAGGATGACATGGGATGCCTTGAAGGCGGCCGTGACCGTCATGCCGGTAGCCAGCCCCAGCCTGCGGGTGCTTTCGCAGGTGATGATGGCGACCAGCCGGGTGCCGCCGGCCAGTTCCAGGATGATTTCGTCGTTGACGGCGCCGCTGCGGATGTCGGCAATCTGCCCGCAGAGCTGGTTGCGGGCCGACAGTGCCAGCCCGTCGCCACAGGCGATCAGTACCGAGGAGGCCTTGATCAGGGCGACGGCTTCGCCACCGGTTTCTAGTCCGAGCGTCTGGCGGCTGTCGGCGGTGACGATAGCCACGATGTTCTGGCCACCGGGCAGGGTCAGGGTGATTTCGTCGTTGACGGCGCCGGTGTGGATGGCGCTGACTCGGCCGAGAAACTGGTTGCGGGCACTGGTGCGCATGGTTCGCAGACGGGAGAGCAGGTTGAGGGTGGCCGCCGCATCGTCGACGTGCGGGGCGAGGGTGGCGAGCAGGCGTTGCTGCTCGGCCTCGATGGCGTGGTAGACCGCCAGCAGGTCTCGGCCGGCCTGGGTGAGCCGGGTGCCGCCGCCGCCCTTGCCGCCAGTGGCGCGGGCGACCAGAGGGGTGGGGCTCAGATGGTTCATGGCATCCAGCGTGTCCCAGGCAGACTTGTAGCTGATGCCGGCTTCGCGGGCGGCGCGGGTGATCGAGCCGGTGGTGTCGATGGCGGCCAGCAGGCGCATCTGGCGGGCATCGGCCAGCTTGCGGGAGCCGTGGCTGAGGATCAGCTCGCCATGCAGGTCGGGTGTATTCATGTCGCGTAATATACACGACTATATAACGCTTGGGATTGGCCGGAAGGAGTAGTCTGGCGGTGGGGTCAGGCAAGAAAATGCCCCCGGCAGCAACGCGCGGGGGCCGGAGCGTGAAAAGGCGGTCAGTTGTTGCCGTGCATCAGGGCATACAGGGCGGCTGGATTGGCTTCGCCGTCCTGTGCGATGCTTTCGAGGCAGGCGATGACGTCCTGGCTGGCGGATTCCATCAGTTGCAGGGCATCTACGCCATGGGTCAGCTGGCCGGCACGCAAGGCTTCCACGGCCTGTTTGCCGTGGCGGTGGACTTCGCTGTGCGGTCTTTCCATGGTGGCATAGCCCTGGAGGCTGGCGCAGCACTGGGCACCGTCACCCTGGTAGTACCAGTTGCCCAGCCGGCAGGTCTGGTGGCTGGAAAAGGCCGAGGGCTCCTTGTCCGACACACCGAGGAAGGTCTTGTAGACCTCGAACTTGAAGGCCAGGTGGTCGATCTTGGCCAGTTCGACGAACACCCGCAGCGACATGACGGCGATGAGGGTTTCCATGCGCTGGGTCTGGTGCAGCATGGCGTCAAGGCTGCCCAGCATGTTTTCCCCGAGTTCGTCGGTGTGTTGTGCCAGCGAGCCGATGCGCGAACAGGCTTCGCTGGTGTTGTTCTGGATGGTGCCGATCAGGCCCGAAATTTCGGTGGTGGCCTGGCTGGTGCGCTCGGCCAGCTTGCGGACTTCGTCGGCCACGACGGCAAAGCCGCGTCCGTGTTCGCCGGCGCGGGCGGCTTCGATGGCGGCGTTGAGGGCCAGCAGGTTGGTCTGGTCGGCAATGTCCTTGATGAGTCCGACGATGCCGTCAATCCGTCGCGCATGTTCGTCAAGGCTTTGCACCTGGGAGGCGGTGTGCCGGGACATGCCGGAGAGTTCGGTCAGGCTGTTGCGCAGGCGGTCGGCGATATTGCGCCGGTCGCCGCGCTGGCGCGTGTCCTCGATCATTTCCTGCCGGAAGGCGTGCACGGTGGTGGTGACGGCTGCGAGACTGTTCTGGGTCGAGGCCAGTGTCTGTCCGAAAGTCGAGAGGCTGGCGTGGATCATCTGCCAGTCGGCGCGCTCGGCATCGTGACGGCGTTGATCGCACTCCAGGTCATGGACATGTGTCCTGGCGCTGGACAGTTCCTGTTCAAGTTGCTGGTGGGACCGTTCGAGTTCACTCAGTTTGGTGCTGAGATGGTCAACGGCATGGCGATGGGTACGGTTGAGTACGAACATGATGGTCCATGAACTCCGTCGGATAGTATAACAGTAATTACCCTAGCATTGAAAAGGAAACATGGTATCCGTTTTGATTCAATCAAGCCGCGACGGGAACGGTTACGTTCCGGCAGCCGTCATTTCCGGGCGGAACTGTTGCAGGTTCAATTGCTGGTGGTGGTGAGGGGCGAGTCCCGGCCGGTGGCCGACACTGACCAGAATGCCTTTTTTCATGGCTTTGCCGACAAGGGCGTAGAGATGTGTTTCCATCGCTTCGTCCAGGGCGCTGGTTGCTTCATCAAGGAACAGGATGTCGGGTTGCAGCAACAGCACACGCGCCAGGGCGACACGTTGTTGCTCACCCAGACTCAGCATGTGTGACCAAGGCTCCACTTTATCGAGCCGGTCGGCCAGATGAAACAGTCCTGTTTCCTGCATGACGCTTTTCAGTCTGGCGTCGTCGTCTGCCGGCACGGCATCCGGGTAATAAAACGCTTCCCGCAGGCTGCCCAGAGGCAGGTAGGGGCGCTGGGACAGGAACAGGACCCGCCGTCCTGCGGGCAACAGGATGTGGCCACGGGCGTGCGGCCAGATGCCGGCCAGTGTCTTGAGCAAGGTGGATTTGCCACAACCGGACGGCCCGCGCAGCCACAGGCTGTCACCTTCCGCCAGCCGGAAACCGATGTCGCGCAGCAAAAGGCGCTGGTCTGGCGTACGCAGGGCCAGCTGGCTCACCGCCAGCTGGCCAGCAGGGGACGGCTCGGCGGCGACCGGTTGCAGGGCATGGGCAGCTTCCACGCCGTGGTGGAAGGTCAGCAGACGGTCCACGGTGGCTTTCCAGTCTGCCAGTCGCGGATAGGCATCCACCAGCCAGGACAGCGATTCCTGTACCTGGCCAAAGGCACTGGCGGTCTGCATGAGCCCGCCCAAAGGTATTTCCTTTGCGAAATAGCGCGGTGCGGCCACCAGGATCGGAAACACCATGGCGATCTGTCCGTAGGCTGCGGTAAACCAGGTCAGGAGCTTTTGCCGCTTCATCAGGGCATAAAAGTTGGTAAACAGGCTGGCAAAGCGCCGGTCCAGCTCCAGCCGTTCGGCGGTTTCACCGCGATACAGGGCGATTGACTCGGCATTTTCGCGCACGCGGATCAGTCCGAAGCGGAAATCAGCCTCAAAACGCTGCTGGCGGAAATTCAGCCCGACCAGCGGGCGGCCGATTTTCACTGTCAGCCACGAGCCGATCACGGCGTACAGGAGCGCTACCCACACCATGTAGCCGGGAATGTCGATGTGCTGGCCCGCCAGGCTGAACGCCAGATGCCCGGACAATCCCCACAGGATGCCGAGGAAGGACAACAGGGTCACGACCGCCCGCATCAGCCCCAGCGACAGCCCAAGCGTATTGCTGGTGAAGCTGTCGATATCCTCGGCCAGACGCTGGTCGGGGTTGTCGACCGGAGGATGCAGCTGGCTGATGCGGTAATAGCTCTGTTCGCCCAGCCAGTCGCCGAGGAGATGAAAAGTCAGCCAGCGGCGCCAGCGGATCTGCAGCATCTGCTGCAGGTACAGGCTGTAAACCGCCATGACGATGAAACCGGCTGCCAGCGCGGCAAATTCCAGCAGTGCCGAGAAAAAGCCAGCCTGATCGTAATTTTGCAGGGTGTTGTAGAACGTGTTGTTCCACAGGTTGAGCCGGACCTGGATGCCGATCAGCCCCAGGTTGAGTACGACCACGGCCAGCAACAGCCCCCATGCCCAGCGTTTTTCATCACCCTGCCAGTACGGGCGGATCAAAGGCCAGATTTCTTTCAGGTGCGGACGGCGGTCGGCCGGATTCATGTGTTCGGATTCCAGACAGGGAGAAGGGAAACGACGGCGCCGGCCGCCACCTGTGTGGCCGGCCGGCGCTGGCATTATGGCTGGCGCTGCATCAGCCTGCCGGGTTTTGCTGCAACAGGTGGCGGGTCTGGCGGGCCATTTCGCCTTCCTCGTCGGTCCGGATCACCCACACGCCGCGCGAGCTGTCCGGCGTGCTGATGCAGGCTTCGTCCAGCTGGTTGGCTTCCTGGTCGAGCTTCAGGCCCAGCCATGCCAGCCGCTCGACAATGCGGGCACGCACCCGGGCCGAGCGCTCGCCGATGCCGGCCGTGAAGACCAGATGGTCGATGCCGCCCAGCTGGACCGCCAGTGCGCCGATCTCGCGGGCGGCGCGGTAGCAGAACAGTGCCACGGCTTCCTGCGCATGCGGGTGCGGATTGTCGATCAGCTCGCGCATGTCGGACGACAGGCCGCCGGATACCCCCAGCAAGCCGCCCTGCTTGTAGATTTCGGCACGGATGTCGGCAAGGCTCATCTGCTCGTGCTCGATCCAGTACAGGATCACTTCCGGGTCCAGGTTGCCCGGGCGGGTGCCCATCATCAGGCCGTCAACGGCCGAGAACCCCATGCTGGATGCCACGCTCTGGCGACGGTGGATGGCGCAGGCGCTGGAACCGCTGCCAAGGTGCATGACCACCACGCGTTTTTCGGCTTCTTCGGCTCCCAGCACCCCCGGCAGCTTGCGGGCAATGGCGGCGTACGACAGGCCATGAAAGCCGTAGCGGCGCACGCCGGCATCGTGCCAGCGGCGGGCGAGGCCAAAGCGGGTGGCCAGCGGGTCTTGCGGAATGTGGAAGGCGGTGTCGAAGCAGGCAATCTGCACTACACCCGGTGCCACTTCGGACACGGCCTCGATGGCAGCCAGCGCCACCGGCTGGTGCAGCGGTGCCAGCGGGGCCAGTTCGCGCAGGCGGGCGATCTTGGCGTCATCGAGCACGACCGGTCCGTCAAACAGGGCGCCTCCGTGTACCACCCGGTGCACGACGGCTTCCAGCCCCCAGTCGCGCTCGCGGGCCAGTTCGAATACCGCACGCAGGGCGCTGGCATGGGACGAGTCGGCCAGCGGGCGCTGGACCAGTGTTTCGCCGGCCGGTGTCTTGAGCTTGATGGTGGCCTGGGCTTTGCCCACGCCGTCAATCAGGCCGCGGACCAGGGCTTCCGGTTCGGCGTGTTCCAGCGAAAAACATTCAAATTTCAGCGTGGCCGAGCCTGCATTGAGGACGAGCTGGATGCGCTTCATTTGAAGTCCCCCTGGGACATCTTGTGGCCCAGCACGTTGGCGATGGCTGCCGAGGCCAGTCGGCCCTGTGCGTCTTCGGCGCGGCTGGTCAGCACGATCGGCACGCGCGCCCCCATCACTACGCCGGCCGAGGCAGCGGCGGCGAGGTAAGAGAGCTGTTTGGCCAGCATGTTGCCGGATTCGAGGTCCGGCACGACCAGGATGTCCGGCTCGCCGGCCACTTGCGAGTGGATGCCCTTGGTGTCGGCTGCCGCATGGGAGATGGCATTGTCGAAGGCCAGCGGGCCGTCAAGGATGGCGCCGCGGATCTGGCCGCGATCAGCCATCTTGCACAGGGCGGCGGCATCGATGGTGGACGGGATGTTGGGGCTGACGGTTTCCACGGCCGACAGGATGGCCACCTTTGGTGTCTCGATGCCAAGCATGCGGGCGGCGTCGATGGCGTTCTGGGTGATGTCGACCTTGGTTTTCAGGTCGGGTGAGATGTTGATGGCGGCATCGGTAATGAAGAGGTAACGCGGGTAGCTTTCCACCTTCATGATGAAAACGTGGCTGATGCGGCGATCAGTGCGGATGCCCTTGTAACGGTCCAGTGCCGCGCTCATGAATTCATCAGTATGCAGGCTGCCTTTCATCAGGGCCTGGGCTTCGCCGTTGCGGACCAGTTCGACGGCACGTTCGGCCGCTGCGTGGCTGTGCTCGACGTCTTCGATGCGGTAGCGAGACAGGTCAATGTCACATGACTCGGCAAGCTTCTCCAGCTTGGCTCGCGGTGCGACCAGAATGGGAGTGATCAGCCCGTGTTCGGCCGACTCGACGGCTCCCATCAGGGATTCCGGGCTGCAGGGGTGGGCAACCGACATGGTGATCGGGCCGTATTGTTCGGCTTGTTCGATCAGGTCGGCAAAGGCGCATTCGTCGCGGGTCATATGACGCTCTCCAGGGATTGAGGGGGGCGGAAACCGGCTTGACTGGCCGGCAGATGGTTGGATCTGGCCAGGCAGCGGGTGGCCGGCTGAAGCAGGGGCGAGGAGGGCGCAGGCATGGCCGGATACTGTTCCGGCATGGCTGGCAGGACTGGCGAACGCCGGGAGAGGTCATGGCGCCGGAACGGACGGGGGCCATGATGCAGCAGATGTGCATGTGCCAACGAGCTCCGGGTGCAATTGGCATGACGAGGAGCCGGATGTGCCTGAACCGCACGGGTGTTCGAAAGTTTTTCCATAATGTACGGATGGCCGTCGACGTGATTTGCATGATTGTCATGGTTTTTCATGACGAACCGGTTGCGATGACGATCGGTTACCGCAAATTCCTTTGCCTTTTAGCTTCTGGCTTGACGCTGCGTTATAATTTTCTGTTTTCAGACCATTGCGGACACTGCGGTTGCAACTGCCATGTCCGGGTTCACTTTGTCATTTTTGCTGCATTGCAGCATCTTGTCACCTGTAATCGTTCAAAGCAGGGATTTTTGCCGGAGGGATGCATGCCGATTTACGAGTACCGCTGCACGGATTGCGGCCACGCACAGGAACATCTGCAAAAGATGAGTGACGCGCCGATTGCGGCCTGCCCGCACTGCGGTGGCGGCGCTTATGCCAAGCAGTTGTCCCCGACCGGAGGGTTCAGCCTCAAGGGTGGCGGCTATTACGCGACCGATTTCAAGAACAAGGGCGCCAGTTGCCCGGCCGCCCAGGCCAACGGCGGCGGTTGCGGAGGCTGCGGCTAAGGCCACGACATGAAACGCGTCAAACTGACTTTGAAGGGCTATCTGGTTACCGGGCTCCTGATCTGGGTGCCGCTGGCAATCACGTTCTGGGTGCTCGACATCATCATCGGCACCATGGACGAAACGCTGTACCTGTTGCCTGCCAGTGTCCGGCCGGAGTCGCTGTTCGGCTTCCATATTCCGGGTGCCGGGGTTCTGGTCGCGCTGGCGGTGATCCTGGGGACCGGTGCCCTGGCCGCCAACATGCTCGGACAGCGCCTTGTGGCCATGTGGGATGCGCTGCTGTCGCGCATTCCGGTGGTGAAGTCGATCTATACCAGTGTCAAGCAGGTCAGCGACACCCTGCTGTCGGGATCCGGCCAGTCGTTCCGCAAGGCGGTGCTGGTGCAGTTTCCGCACCAGGGTGCGTGGACCATCGCCTTCCTGACCGGCACGCCCGGCGCCGGAGTGGCCGAACACCTGGGCGAGGACGATTACCTGAGTGTTTACGTGCCCACCACGCCGAACCCGACCTCGGGTTACTTCATCCTGGTGCGCAAGGCCGATACCCACGAGCTCGACATGAGTGTCGATGACGCGCTCAAATACATCATTTCCATGGGCGTGGTGACGCCCGGACAGAAAAACCGTTAATTGCGAATCTCGAAAGCCAATCTCCATGCGTACTGACTACTGCGGACTCATTGACACCCGCTATCTCGACCAGACCGTGACGGTCAAGGGCTGGGTGCACCGTCGCCGTGACCACGGCGGCGTGATCTTCATCGACCTGCGCGACCGTGAAGGTCTGGTGCAGGTGGTGATCGACCCGGATACCCCGGAAGCCTTTTCCACGGCCGACAGCGCCCGCAACGAATTCGTGCTGTCGATCACCGGCCGCGTGCGTCGCCGTCCGGAAGGCACCACCAATGCCAAGATGATTTCCGGCGAGATCGAAATCCTCGCCAAGGACATCGAAATCCTCAACGCCGCCGCCACGCCGCCGTTCCAGATCGACGACGAAAACCTGTCGGAAACCGTGCGCCTGACCAACCGCGTGATCGACCTGCGTCGTCCGGCCATGCAGAAAAACCTGCGCCTGCGCTACCAGGTGGCCATGGGAGTGCGCCGCTACCTCGACGCACAGGGCTTCATCGACATCGAAACCCCGATGCTGACCCGCTCCACCCCGGAAGGCGCCCGCGACTACCTCGTGCCGTCGCGCGTGCATCCGGGCGAATTCTTTGCCCTGCCGCAAAGCCCGCAGCTCTTCAAGCAGCTCCTGATGGTGGCCGGCTTCGATCGCTACTACCAGATCGTCAAGTGTTTCCGCGACGAAGACCTGCGTGCCGACCGCCAGCCGGAATTCACCCAGATCGACCTGGAAACCTCGTTCCTGAACGAGGATGACATCATGGACATCACCGAAGGCATGGCTCGCCAGGTCTTCCGTGACGCCATGGACGTCGAGCTGGGCGACTTCCCGCGCATGACCTACGCCGACGCCATGCACTACTACGGCTCGGACAAGCCGGACCTGCGCGTCAGCCTCAAGTTTGCCGAACTGACCGACGTCATGAAGGACGTGCCGTTCAAGGTGTTCAACGCCGCGGCCAACCTGCCCAACGGCCGTGTGGTTGCCCTGCGCGTGCCGGGTGGTGCCAAGCTGTCGCGCAAGGAAATCGACGAATACACCCAGTTTGTCGGCATCTACGGTGCCAAGGGCCTCGCCTACATCAAGGTCAACGATGTCAGCAAGCTGACTACTGACGAAACCAGCGGCCTGCAGTCGCCGATCGTCAAGAACCTGACCGAAGGCGTGCTTCAGTCCATCATCGAGCGTACCGGTGCCGAAAACGGCGACATCATCTTCTTCGGTGCCGACAAGGCCAAGGTGGTGAACGAAGCCATCGGCGCGCTGCGCATCCGCATCGGTCACGAGCACGGCGAAGCCGGCGGCTACTTCGTGCGCGAATGGCGTCCGCTGTGGGTGGTCGACTTCCCGATGTTCGAATACGACGAAGATGACGACCGCTGGACCGCCTGCCACCACCCGTTCACCTCGCCGAAGCCGGGTCACGAAGACCTGATGGCGACCGATCCGGGTGCCTGCATTGCCCGCGCCTACGACATGGTGCTCAACGGCTGGGAAATCGGCGGCGGTTCCATCCGTATCCATCGTGCCGACGTGCAGGAAAAAGTGTTCGGCGCCCTCAAGATCAGTCCGGAAGAACAGCAGAACAAGTTCGGCTTCCTGCTCGACAACCTGAAGTTCGGCGCTCCGCCGCACGGTGGCCTGGCCTTCGGTCTGGACCGTCTGGTGACCCTGATGGCCGGTGCCGATTCGATCCGCGACGTGATTGCCTTCCCGAAGACCCAGCGTGCCCAGTGTCTCCTGACCAACGCACCGAACGCGGTGGACGAGAAGCAACTCAAGGAACTGAACCTGCGTCTGCGCCAGAAGGCCGAAGTGGCTGGCGGCGCGGCCTGAGCCGGCCTGTTTGCCTGAACCGGACCGGCTGGCCCTGCCAGCCGGTTTTTTGCATTTGCAGAAAGGACCCGCCATGCAACTGGCAACCTGGAACGTCAATTCGCTGAAAGTGCGCCTGCCGCAGGTGCTGGACTGGCTTGGCAACAATCCGGTCGACGTGCTGTGTCTGCAGGAGCTGAAGCTCGAGCAGGACAAGTTTCCGCAGGCAGAAATCGAGGCTGCCGGCTACCGTGCGGTCTGGCTGGGGCAGAAAACCTACAACGGCGTGGCCATCCTGGTACGTGCGCCGCTGGCGCCGCTGGAGCCGGTGGCGGGCATGCCCGGTTACAATGATCCGCAGGCACGGGTGATTGCTGCCACCATCGACGATGTGCGGGTAGTGTGTGCGTATTGTGTCAACGGCGAAGCGGTCGACTCGGACAAGTACCGCTACAAGCTCGAGTGGTTTGCCCGCCTGCATGCCTATCTGGCTGCCGAGCGGGAACGCTATCCGAAACTGGTGCTGACCGGCGACTTCAACATCGCGCCGGATGACCGTGATGTCTACAACCCGGAAAGCTGGGCGGGCAAGGTGCTGTGTTCCGTACCGGAACGGCAGGCATTTGACGAGCTGCTAGGGCTCGGTCTGGTGGATGCCTTCCGCCAGTTGCATGATGGGGACGGACACTATTCATGGTGGGACTACCGGCAGGGCATGTTCCGCCGTGACAAGGGGCTGCGGATTGACCATGTGCTGTTGTCCGCACCGTTGGCCGCTTCACTGGAAGCCTGTCATGTCGACAAGGTTCCGCGTGGCTGGGAGCGTCCGAGCGACCATGCCCCGGTGGTCGCCCGCTTCTGAATCACATCACGGATTTCGCGGTTGTACACCACGGGGCCGGAAATGCCGGGACATGCAGACACAATGGCCGTTTGATGCCCTGGCCGCCTGACCAGGCTGCCCGGTTCTACTGGAAAATCGCTTTGCACATGAAGGAGCCGTCAGGCTCCTTTTTCATTTTCATGATGTGCATGTCGAGCTTGCATATGCAGGGACGGACTCGATTTGGTGCGTCTCCCGGATATTGATGAGCAAGTCTGCAAGCACGTTTATGGCTTGTTCCATTTTGAGTTTCAAATCCATTTTGGATTGCTTTTGTCATTCAAAAAACGCATTCATGTGATTTTTGATGTCAAAAGCATGGAGTTTTATTTTTTTATTATTTATGAGTTAATCTTTTTGGCATTTTTATGTTGCAAAAACGCAATACAATGTATTTTTGTGTGAAATTTACAACACTATTGTTGCTTTTGTGCAACCCGTGTTGTGACAAATAAATATTATGAAAATCAGCATGATATGGCGCAATTGGTCCTGTTTTTTGTCTTTTAATGCCAGTGACGAGGTGAGGGTGGCTTCAGCCTGGCGAGGCTGGCTCGTTATAGTGGCCTCACCGCTGTGGCAAACCACACAGCAACAAGATCGCATGACATGTCGGGGCACTGGCCCTGCTGATTTCTTACCCATGAGGATTGCACCATGAAAAAACTGATTGCTCTGGCAATTGCTGCCCTGCCGGCTGCCGCCATGGCCGATGTCGTGATCTACGGCGAAGCTGGCGCTGCGCTGGAAAACACCAAGACCACCATCGACGGCAAGTCCGATGGTTCCGTGACCAAAGTGGACAGCTACAACTCCAAGATCGGTTTCAAGGGTACCGAAGATCTGGGCAATGGCCTGAAGGCCATCTGGCAGGTCGAACAGAAAATCGGCATTGACGGCACTGGCGACAACAAATGGGCCACTCGCGACAGCTTCGTGGGCCTGACCGGTGACTTCGGTACCGTGCAACTGGGTCGTCTGAGCAACTTCCAGAATGTTTACTCGAACCTGGACCCGTGGAAATCTGAAGCTGGCTGGAATGCCATGTCGTGGGCTCAAGAAACGGGTAGTGGTCCGATCCTGAGTGCAGCGGCTTATCAGTCCCGTCTGAACAACGCCATTGCCTACACTTCGCCGGAAATGGGCGGTTTCCTGGTCCGTGCCCTGTATTCGGCTGCAGGCGAAACCCGCACTGCCAATGGTCAAACCGAAGGCGTGTATGAACTGGGCCTGCGCTATGCTGCTGCCGGTTTCTACGGTCAGTATTCCTATACCCAGGGCAAGAATGCCGGTCTGCTGGGCGATACCGATCCTGACTACAAGAGCAAGATGCACTACGTTGAAGCCGGCTACGATGCCAACAACCTGCTGGTTGCTTTGAACTACGTGCAAAGCAAGAATGACGGCATCAACCAGAACGATGGCGACAACCTCAAGACCCGTGCCATGGGCCTGAACGTTGCCTACACCATGGGCGCTTTCCAGCCGCACTTCCAGTACCAGCATGGCTGGAAGAACAGCACCAATGTGGGTGATGAAGCTGGTACCAACTTCAACCAGTACGTGCTGGGCCTGAACTACCTGATGTCCAAGCGCACCATGGCTCACGTGGCTGCCGGTTACGTGAAGTCGGGTGACAATGACCTGGGCGAAACCGCACTGAAGGGCACCACCTACTCCGTGGGCCTGACTCACCTGTTCTAAGAGACAGCAAAAGACCGCAGGCTTATGCGGTCAGGACGCAAGGCAGCCTTCCGGGGCTGCCTTGTTTTTTGCCGGCCGGTCAGATGATCAGGTCCGGAACATTTCCTGCTGAATCCGCTGTGTTCACCTGTAATTATCCTGTCTGGCCAGGCTGCTTATTCCCTCGTATTGGTCAACCAAACTCTGGCTGAAGTTGGCGAGGGCAGGGGCCATACGCTTTCTCACGTGCCATGTTTTTTCATTGCTATCGTCATTTGCAGTGTGTGCAGGGCCGCCAGCATCCGGGACTGGATTGTCAGGATTTCAGGAATGAGTGTCTTGCCTTGTTCCGGGGTACCGTTACGCCACAAGCGGTCAATCTGGCTGGCCATGGCATGCAGGTGACGGTGCGGAGCCGCGATGGCGGCGAAAGCCGGCAAGTCGCCATAACGCGCCTGTCCCTGGTAGTGGTACCACTGGCCAAAGGCACACAGCTTATCGCCTGACAACATGCATGACGGGAGTGCGGTGCCTTCACCGGCGACATGGACCAGTTGCGCCACCCAGTTGCGGTGTTCGACTTCTGCTGCAAAAACCGGGTAATCGCTTTCTTTCCAGTACAGGTTCCGGATGTCTGACCACAATTCCGGCATTTTCCAGTGTCTGATCCAGTCGGGAAACTGTGCGGCCGGCATCGGACGGGCAATGCCATAGCCTTGGGCCAGGTTGCAGTTGAGTTGCAGGAGGATCCTGCCATGCTCGGCGGACTCCACGCCTTCGGCAATCACCATGCGCTGGAACGCATTGGCCAGCCCGATGACGCCCTGGACAATCGCCAGATTGTTGCAGTCGTGCAGGATGTCACGCACGAAACTCTGGTCGATCTTGATGGTTTCCGCCGGCAGCCGCTTGAGATAAGTCAGGGACGAATAGCCGGTACCGAAGTCGTCCAGCGAAAAATGCACCCCCAGCATCTTGCACTCGTCAATCACGCGCGAGGTTTTGACGACATCCTCAAGCGCCGCTGTTTCCAGCACTTCCAGTTCCAGCTGCCGGGCCACCCCCGGATGCCGCAGCAAGGCTTCTTTCAGTTCCTGGACAAACCCCGGAGATTGCAGGTGTTGCCCGGCGATATTGACGCTGAGCTGCAGGTTCAGACCGTCAGCCTGCCACGTTTCCAGCTGCGACAGTGCCCGCTCGATCACCCAGTTGCCAAGGTGGCTGACCAGATCGTCACCCTCGATCAGGGGGAGAAACTCGATCGGAGCCAGCAGGCCCCGTTCCGGATGCTGCCAGCGGATCAGTGCTTCGGCACCGATCACCGTTCCGGCCCGCATGTCGACCTTGGGCTGGTAATACAGCAGGAACTCGTCGTTTTCGAGCGCCTGACGGATGCGGGCCAGCCGGTCGAGCCGTTTGCGCTGGTTGCGGTCCTTGGCTGCATCAAACACATGAAAGGTGCGCTTGCCCGCCTGCTTGGCCTGATACATCGCCTGATCGGCATGGCGCAGCAGGGTATCCGGCTCCTCGTCATCCAGCGGGAACAGGGTAACGCCGATGCTGGCCGATACCGATTCGGGTTCGGGCAGGCATGACAGTGGCTGTTCGATGTTGCCAAGCAGCCGCCGCAGGATTTCCTCGCACTCTTCCTGACTGTTCAGGCCCGGCAGGAGCAGGGAAAATTCATCGCCGCCGATGCGCGCAATCGTGTCGTTGCCGCGCAGTACATGTTTCAGCCGCTGCGAAATCTCGAGCAGGACGCGGTCACCCGCTTCATGGCCCCAGCGGTCATTGATGGGCTTGAAACCGTCCAGATCAAGGTAACAGATGGCCATCAGGCTCTGGCTGCGCCGTGTGTAGGCAATGGCCTGGGCAAAGCGGTCGGCCAGCAGGGTACGGTTTGGCAGCTCGGTCAGCGGATCGTAATACGCCATCTGCGTCAGCTGGTGTTCCTGGAACTTGAGCCGCCGGATATCGGAAAACACCGCCACAAAGTTGGTCAGCTGTCCGCTGGTTTCATCGTGTACGGCAGAAATGGACAGAAGCTCCGGATAAACCTCGCCGTACTTGTTGCGGTTCCAGATTTCACCGCACCAGTTGCCGGTTTCCTGGATGCTTTTCCACATGGAATCGTAAAAGGCGGCATCGTGCCGGCCGGACTTGAGGACGCGCGGATTGCGGCCGATGACTTCGCTGCGTCCCCAGCCGGTAATGCGGCTGAATGCCGGATTGACGTCAAGAATATTGCCACTGGCATCGGTCAGGGTGATGCCGTCGTGGGCATTGCAGAATGCCGTGGCATGCAGCTTGAGCTGTTTTTTGGCCGCAGACTGGGCGACCAGGCGCTGCGAGAGTTCCGCATGGGCTTTCCTGAGCGAACGCTGGGTTCGCAGCAGGCTGGCAAAAGTCCAGGCAAGGAACAGCGCCAGGAGGATGGACAGCGTATAGAGCAGGTTGCGGAAATGTCCGGCCAGTGCCTGCGCATTGCTGTAAGCCGTGCCGTAGTTGCGGTTGAGGTGTTCAAGCTGTCCGCGGGTCGGCAGCGCCAGAATCTCCTTGGTCAGCCGGTCAAGGCGGGGCAGGACCTCCATGATCTTGTCGCCATGCAGGAGCAGGTTGTCCAGCAGGCCTTGCGTGGATGCCGGCAGCTGCATCCTGCCCAGCTCGGCACGCATGGTCGCCAGTTCTTCGGAATATCGTTCATCCGGCCGGCGCGAGAATGCCAGGACCAGACGGACATACCGGCTGATCAGGCCATGGCTGGCGTACCCGGAGTCTGGCCGGGGCTGGTCGATCAGGCGCGAGGCTGCAACGGGAAAGTAGGCCAGCGAGTTGCGTGCGACCGAATCTTCGCGCTTGAACTGGTCGATCAGTTCGTGTTTGGCCATCACCGTGGCCCAAAGCGCCCTGGCATCTTCCTTGAGACTGAGCGTATCCGCTGCCGACAGGTAATCCGGCGGGGTTCCGACATGCCGGGCATCGGCCTGTGCCTTGGCGGTCTGGTGGGTCAGGGCATCGTAATTGCGTGAAAGTTCCAGACGGTGAGCCAGCAGTTCGGCGTCGATCAGGGCATCGGTTTCACGCAACCCGCGCAAGTGCTGGGTGTACAGCAGATGGGATTCGGGTGAAACGCGCTCGGTATGCAGGTAAATGCTGCCAAGCCCGGCCAGTCCGGCAACCAGAGCTGCCGTCAGGCCGGACATGGTCCGTTTGCCGAAGCTGGTCAGGAACGGAATGATGGTCTCCTCATTGCAGGCGCTTGCCACGCCATTCGCCGGTCATGGTGCGTAAAAAGGTGCTGAGGCTGCGGATATCCTCGTTGTCCAGTTCGCGGCCAAGCTGGTAACTCCCCATGACGGCGACGGCTTCTTCCAGCGTGCCGGCCGATGCGTCATGGAAATAAGGAGCGGTGACGGCGATGTTGCGCAGGCCGGGTACCTTGAATACATGGCGGTCTTCTTCCCTGCCGGTGACGTTGTAGCGACCCAGGTCCGAGGAAGAAACCTGGCGGCCGGCGAAGTAGTCCTGCATGACGCCGAAACGCTGGTACATGTTGCCTCCCAGGGCTACACCCTGATGGCAGCTGGCACAGCCATAGTCGAGAAAGCGGCGGTAGCCGGCGCGTTCCAGCGGTGTCAGAGCGTGTTCATTGCCATCCAGAAACTGGTCAAAGCGGCTGTCGGGGGTCAGCAGCGTGCGCTCGTAGCTGGCGATGGCATCAAGGATGGCCGTCGCGCTGATGCCTTCCGGGTAGAGTCCGGCAAATGCGCTCCGGTAGGCCGGGTCTGCATTCAGTCTGGCGATGATCTCCGGCCAGCCGGAAGCCATTTCCACCGGATTGTGGATCGGACCGACTGCTTGTGCTTCCAGCGTATCGGCACGGCCGTCCCAGAACTGGGCAAAGTGCAGCGCAGCATTGAATACGGTCGGAGAATTGATGCTGCCCTGCCGGTTGTCCACGCCCAAGGAAACGGCCAGACGGTCGGTGCCGCCACGTTCGGGATCATGACAACTGGCGCAGGCAATCGTGTTGTTGCCGGACAGGCGCTTGTCGAAAAAAAGCTGCTCACCCAGGCGGGTCTTGTCGTTGGTTTCCGGCAAGGCTGCCGGATGCAGCGGAATCAGGGCGTCGCGTGTCCACTCAGGTGTGGTGACGAGAGAGTCTTCGGATAGGGTGGGCGGGAGCTGGAGAAAAGTCGTGACGAAAAGGAAAACCGCACCCGTCACCAGCAGGCAAGCGAGAAAAACATGGATGTTGCGACGCTTTCCCACAATGCTCATGATGCAATCATGTTGACCTTATTGATGCGAGCATCCCGTAGTTGAGCGTTTTTTGCAAGACGCATGATGCAGGGTGCCAGTCGTGACGGTTCAGCCCGTGCATGCCGGTCCGGTCTTGTCAGGCATGCGTTGCCAGCAGGTTGTAAACGGCAGCTTGTTTGCATCATGCCGCGCCGGCGAGGGGCCGTTTATGTGCCTTGCCGGTGTGCCATGACGGAGACCTCTGGTCGTTCCAGTGTCATGCCCATGGCTTTTTGCCATCGATGCAGATGGTCGGTGTGTGGCAGGTTTCCTGATGTGTTATTGATATATGCTATTGATTTTAAATGAAAAAATAACTTACGGTCCGATTGTGGGTGTACCGGATTCAAGCTGTCTGTGAGGCTGGGCATGAGTGAGGCATGGCAACCCTGATCCGGGTTTTGCACGCCTTTCGGGGCGGGAGCGATGAAAGAGCGTGACCGGAACAGACCGGCTGATCCGGGTGGAAGCCGGCCGCCGCGATCCTTGGAATTTTGCTGACTTTGCACCGGCAAGGCTGACGCCGGCATGTCGCGAAGAGGGATGATTTGCACCTCCCTGGCGGTGACGGCCTGGTAACAATGGTATTTTTGGTCAAGGCATGGCTGTTTTTGTCGGGCTGACTGGGATTGGGTCAATCACGGACAGGCAGCCGGGGACTATAGTTTTGCCAGTGTCGGCCCGGGCTGGATTGGCCGGGGAGACGACAGGGTGCTGGATCTTCCACCACTTGAACCCCAGGGAGCAGCAGATGGAGAGCAAAGGCGTGAACGTTGCGGGAAAATGTCCGGTCATGCATGGCGGCCTGACTTCGGCAAGCATGTCGAACATGGATTGGTGGCCCAAGGCCCTCAACCTGGACATCTTGCACCAGCATGACAGCAAGACCAATCCGATGGGCGCGGGCTTCAGCTACCGGGAAGAAGTCAGGAAGCTGGATGTAGAGGCCCTCAAGGCTGATCTCAAGGCCTTGATGACCGACAGCCAGGACTGGTGGCCTGCCGACTGGGGTCACTACGGCGGCCTGATGATCCGCATGGCCTGGCACTCGGCCGGCACGTACCGGACCGCAGACGGCCGGGGCGGCGGCGGTACCGGCAACCAACGTTTTGCCCCGATCAATTCCTGGCCGGACAACGCCAATCTTGACAAGGCCCGCCGCCTGCTGTGGCCGGTCAAAAAGAAATACGGCAACAAAATCAGCTGGGCCGACCTGATCATCCTGGCCGGCACCATGGCTTACGAATCGATGGGTCTCAAGACCTTCGGATTCGGATTCGGCCGCGAAGACATCTGGCATCCTGAAAAAGACACCTACTGGGGTTCCGAAAAAGAATGGCTGGCACCGAGCGGTAGCGAAGGCAGCCGTTACTCCGGCGAGCGTGATCTGGAAAATCCGCTGGCTGCGGTCATGATGGGGCTGATCTATGTGAACCCGGAAGGCGTGGACGGCCAGCCCGATCCGCTCAAGACCGCCAGGGACATGCGCATCACCTTTGCCCGCATGGCCATGGATGATGAAGAAACCGTGGCCCTGACTGCTGGCGGCCATACGGTCGGCAAATGCCACGGTAACGGCAATGCCGCCAATCTGGGGCCGGCACCGGAGGGCGCCGGGCTGGAAGAGCAGGGACTGGGCTGGATGAACCACACCACCCGCGGCTGCGGGCGCGATGCCGTCACCAGCGGTATCGAAGGCGCGTGGACCACTCATCCCGACCAGTGGGACAACGGCTACTTCAGCATGTTGCTGGACCATGACTGGTGGCTGCACAAGTCACCGGCCGGGGCATGGCAGTGGGAGCCCGTCAGCATCCGCGAAGAAGACATGCCGGTGGATGTCGAGGATCCCTCGATCCGTCGCAAGCCGATCATGACCGATGCCGACATGGCGCTGAAGTTCGACCCGGAATACCGCCGGATCGCCGACCGTTTCCGCCAGGACCAGGCGTATTTTTCCGAGGTGTTTGCCCGGGCCTGGTTCAAGCTCACCCACCGGGACATGGGACCGAAGGCACGCTACATCGGCCCAGACGTGCCGGCAGAAGACCTGATCTGGCAAGACCCCGTCCCGACCGGCCGCAAGGATTACGACGTGACGGCCGTCAAGGCGAAGATTGCCGCAGCCGGTCTTTCCGTCAGCGACATGGTAAGCACGGCCTGGGACAGCGCCCGTACTTTCCGCGGCTCGGACAAGCGCGGCGGTGCCAACGGTGCCCGCATCCGCCTTGCGCCACAAAAGGACTGGGAAGGCAACGAGCCGGAACGGCTTGCCAGAGTGCTGGCCGTATACGAAGCGATTGCCCGCGAATGCGGCGTCAGCGTGGCGGACGTCATCGTGCTGGGGGGCAACCTCGGCATCGAGCAGGCCGCCGCTGCCGCCGGTATCAGCATTCATGTACCGTTCTCGCCCGGCCGGGGGGATGCAACGGACGAAATGACCGATGCAGCTTCGTTTGACGTACTGGAACCGCTGGCAGACGGCTTTCGCAACTGGCTCAAGAAGGATTACG
>JAGPIM010000010.1 GCA_018055005.1 Laribacter sp. | reverse complement strand
GGCCGCTTTCCAATAGTCAGGCGCAACAGCACGCTGCATGATGGTACTGGCTGGGCCGGAAATCACAAAGGAACGTGCCCGCTGGTCGGAGCAGGTCTTGCCTTTGGTCAAACAGGGCAGGATCACCGCTTGGCTGCTGAAGCCATTTCAAGAAATGCTGCCTTTTTCGAGTCAAAGGATTTGACCATAAAATGTTGACTGTCTATTCCGATACTCATCACGAGCAAGCCGGCAAGGCGGAATTGATCAATGGCACCTTGATGCCGTGTTTTGAAAATCCTTCGCGGGCTGACATGGTGCGGGAGGCTGTGGATGCAGCGGGCTTTCCCCGCATCGGGCCAACCGACCATGGCAAAGAGCCGATCCTGGCCGTGCATCGCGAAAACTATGTCCGGTTTCTCGAAACCTTCTGGGAACGCTGGAGCCGGCCCAGCCGCCGTTCGGCCACCGGTCGTGACTATGATGCCTTGCCGCTGATCTGGCCGACCCGCTGCTTCCGGCAGGTCGAGCCGGAGGACATTGACGGGCAGCTCGGCTATTTCAGCATGGACGCCGGCACTCCGGTCACCAAGGGTACATGGACGGCCATCTATGGTTCGGCACAGACAGCCCTGACGGGTGCGGACCGGTTACTGGCCGGTGAAAATGGCGTGTTTGCCCTGTGTCGTCCGCCGGGACACCATGCCGCTGCGGATGTGTTTGGCGGCTACTGCTTCTTCAACAATGCTGCCATTGCCGCCCAGTACTTGCGTGACAAGGGGTGCAGCCGGGTCGCGGTTCTGGATGTCGACTATCACCACGGCAACGGTACACAGAGCATTTTTTACGACCGTGCCGACGTGCTGTTTGCTTCCATCCATGGCGATCCCCGGACAGAGTTCCCGTTTTACCTGGGATTTGCCGATGAAAAAGGAGAAGGCGCCGGGTTGGGCTTCAACCATAATTTTCCGCTGCCGGCCGGGAGCGATGTGCCAGCGTGGATGGGAGCACTGGCAGATGCATGCCGGGTGATCTCGGCATTCCGTCCTGATGCACTGGTCGTGTCTCTCGGGCTTGATACATACCAGGGCGATCCGATTTCCACCTTTAAACTGGATACTCCTGAGTTCATCTCCATGGGCGAGCAACTGGGACGTCTGGGCGTACCAACCCTGTTCTGCCTGGAGGGAGGGTATGCCGTCGGTCCGATCGGAGCCAATGCTGTGGCGGTGCTGTCCGGGTATGACAGTACTGCACGCAGCTAGCGGTAAAAGCCGACCAGCTTGAGCAGGTAGATCAGGATGATGGCGCCCAGTACGCCGAAAATCAGTCCGGACAGCGAAAACCGGCCTGCCGAAAAGGCACTGCCAATGCCCAGCAGGTCGGCAAAAATCCATTTACCTAGTGCCGAACCCACAATGCCGACCAGAATGTTGGCAATGGCGCCCTGCTGGGCGTCGGTTTTCATGATCAGGCTGGCGATCCAGCCGATCAGGGCGCCGACAATCAGGGTGATGATCCAGCCCATGGCATGTTCCTCCGGTGTGATGCAGGGGTTTAATGCGAGTCTAGTGCCTGCTGCGGGAGATTGCTGATCGTATGGCGGCCGGTGGCAAGAGTTCGGGGCAGGTGGCACAAGCAACAAGGCCGGCGGATTTTCTTGCCGGCCTTGTTGCCTGTACTGGCTGGCCGGGTCAGATCACGTTTTCCCAGATGATCCTGCAACCGGGAAACTGGAACGGCCGGACCGGTTCGCTGCTGTCACAGGACCTGACACGCAGGATCGGCTCGTCAGGTTGCAGGTCGATGTCGAGGATCCGGCATCCGCTGCTGGCCAGCAGGGTGGCGGCCATGGCGGTCAATTTGCTGGCCTCGATAAAGGGCACAGCACAACTTTCTATAGGCATATGAGACCTCTTTGGACTTCCTTGATTCAATAACCTAATATCTGCCAAAAAATGACAAAAAAATAGTATTGTCTGGCAAAAAAAATGATTTTTGCACAACATTATTTCTTTAGACAATAGTTTTTACCTGATTGGTTGTTATGACGATGCCTGCACGAATGGTTTCTGGTTCCGTGGTTACGGAAAAGTTCATGACTTGTCATCGATTTTGGTTTCATGCCAGATCATGAGGGTTAAAAATGAAAATCATATTGTTTTTATTGGATTTATATTTAATTTGAATAATTTTTCCGGACTTTTGTCTTGCTGCATCCGCATCTGCAAGACTGTCATTAATGACAATTATATTTACGTTGTTTCAATCGGAAACATTTCACAAGGTTCAATTAACTGTTTTGCTTTCATAATCGCGCCGGCGCGGATGCAAAGAAAACCTCTTTGCATCCGCTGAACCGGCGCTGGCAGAGGTCTCGTCGGCAGTTTGTATTGCTTTTGACGGAGAACCTGATGCGGTTTGTTCGCCCCCGGCGCCCTGAAACTGTCACCCTGTGGGTTACGCTGTACTTTTTGCTGTTCTGCAATATGGCGTTCTGGTCACGCCTGATCAGTATCCAGACCCCTGACAGTGTGTGGGGGTGGCTGTATATCGGTGCAGCCTTTGCCTTCATCGCACTGGTTTTCAACCTTGTCCTGACGTTGCTGGCTGTCCGCTTCGTCTTCAAGCCCGTGGTGTCGGTCCTGCTGCTGATTACGCCGTTTGTGGTGTACTTCATGAACCAGTACGGGGTCTTCATCAACGATGACATGATCCGCAATACCTTCCAGACCGATCCGCGGGAGGTGTTTGACCTGCTGTCTTTCAAGCTGCTTCTTTATGTCCTGCTGCTGGGCGTACTGCCGCTCTGGCTGCTGTGGCGTACGCCGGTCCGGTATCGCCCGTGGTTCCGCGAGCTGGGCAGCAAGCTGGTCGTGATCCTGCTCAGCTTTGTCATCCTGGCCGGCATTGCCTATGGCTTTTACAAGGATTTTGCCTCGACGTTCCGCAACAATCGCGAGCTGGCGTATTTGCTGACGCCGATGAACTACATCAAGGCCAGTTCCAGATACCTGAAGGGGAACGCACGCCTGCAGCCAGTGGTCATCCAGAAAATCGGCGAGGATGCACACCGGGAAGTTGGTCAGGGACCCCGCAAGATGGTGACCGTACTGGTGGTCGGGGAAACTGCGCGTGCAGCGAACTTCGGGCTGGACGGCTATGAACGTGACACTACGCCGGAACTGGCCAAAGTGAAGGATCTGGTCAATTTCAGTCAGTTCACTTCATGCGGAACCGATACGGCTGTTTCCGTGCCGTGCATGTTCTCGGGGCTGGAGCGCAAGAACTACGACGCTGATGCAGCCCGGCGGCATGAAGGACTGCTGGATGTCGTGCAGCGTGCCGGGGTTCCCGTGTTGTGGCGGGACAATCAATCGGGCTGCAAGGGAACCTGTGACCGCGTGCCCAATGAAACCATGATCAGCACGCGTTTTGCCCAGGAAACTCCCGAACTGTGCCAGAGCGGTGAATGTCACGACGACATCCTGCTGGCCGGCCTGAAGGAATATATCGACGAACTCAAGGGGGACGGGCTGATCGTGCTGCACATGATGGGCAGCCACGGGCCGGCCTACTACAAGCGCTACCCCAAGGCGTTCGAGATTTACACGCCGGTGTGCAATACCAACCAGCTCGACAAGTGCGAAAGCCAGTCCATCGTCAATGTCTATGACAACACGATCCGTTATACCGACCATGTGCTGGCGAAGCTGATCGCCCTGCTGCAAAAAGAAGAAGGGCGCGCGGATACGGCCATGTGGTATCTGTCCGATCACGGCGAGTCACTGGGAGAGCATGGCCTGTACCTGCACGGTACACCATACATGCTGGCACCCTCGGGCCAGACGCATGTGCCGTCGGTCCTGTGGACGTCTGCCGGTTACCGGCAACAACTGGGGCTGGAGCAGCAGTGCCTGCAGGAAACAGCCGGCAAGCCGGCAAGCCAGGACAACCTGTTCCATTCCATGCTCGGACTCTTGCAGGTCAAGACGAAGGTTTATAATCCGTCTCTTGATCTTTTTGCAGCTTGCCGGCGTCCGGGCTGACAGACTGATGGGCCGGACTTGTTCCGGAGAGGGCGGGCGGTGGATTCTGGAGCCGTCCGCTTTTTGTTGTTGCAACAGAAGCTGACATGATGACTACTGCTACTGCATCTGAATCCGAAATCAAGCGCCAGGCCGCTAAACGCTCCACGATGGTCAGCGTATGGGTCAACCTGTTTCTGACCATCCTGCAAATCATTGTCGGCATTTTTGCCAAGTCCCAGTCACTGGTTGCTGACGGTATCCACTCGCTCTCTGACCTGGTGGCGGATTTTGTCGTGCTGGCTGCGAACCGGGTCAGCCACCGGGGAGCCGATGATGACCACCCTTACGGACACGCCCGCATCGAGACCGCCGCTTCACTGGTGCTGGGAATGCTGCTCTTGGCCGTCGGGGCCGGCATGCTCTGGAGTGCCGGGGTCAAGATCACCGAGCCTGAAAGCATTCCCGATGTCAGTCCGATTGCCTTGTGGGTGGCGCTTTTTACGCTGGTGAGCAAGGAAGGGCTGTTCCGCTACATGCTGAAGATCGCCCAGCGCGTGAAGTCCAGCATGCTGGTCGCCAATGCCTGGCATGCGCGTTCTGATGCTGCCAGCTCGCTGGTGGTGGCGATGGGTATCGCCGGCAACCTGATGGGATACACCTTCCTTGATCCGCTGGCGGCTGCGCTGGTGGGTTTCATGGTGATGCGTATGGGGGGCAAGTTCAGCTGGGATGCCATCTCCGACCTGATCGACCGGGGGCTGGAAGAGCAGGAAGTACAGGCCATCCGCGAAACATTGAGCGCGATTCCCGGCGTGCGTGATGTCCACGACATGCGTACCCGCCGCATGGGTGACTATGCGTTGGTTGACGTGCACCTGCTGGTGGACGGACGCATCAGCGTATCCGAGGGGCACCACATTGCGGCCACTGCCCGCAGGCAGGTCATGGAAAAGCACCGGACACTCGATGTGCTGGTGCATATCGACCCCGAAGACGATCACGGGCATGCAACGCATACTTGCGCCCTGCCGCCGCGGGACCGGCTGATGACGGTCTTGCAGGAGATGATGGGGCAGGACCTGTCGGCACGGATCCAGGTGCAGCTCCACTACCTCAACGGTTCGATCGAGCTTGAAGCCACGCTTGATCCTGCCAGTGCAGGCAACCCCGAAGAGCGGCAGCTGATCGAGCAGCAACTGGCCGACATCATCGACCATGTACGTGAAATCCGGTCCGTGCGCATTCTCGAATCCCGCTTGCTGGTTGAACGCGAAGACCCTCGGGGTTTGCCATCGCCACGCGCCTGATCCTGCGGCAAGGGGCAGTTGGCGCCGGGTGTGGCCGGATATGCCACTCTCCAGCGGGCGGGTTGAAATTTTTGGAGAGGAATCGTTATTTTCTGATTGCAAAAATGCCGTAGGCATTGCTAAATCACATCTGCATTTCAGCTTGATGACATACGTATCGCTGTGCCCAGGCTGCCCATACTGTATCCGCTGATTGAAAGATGGTCTTGCCTCCAGTCCTGTTTCGCCTTGTGCGGCAGCCGTGGCTGTTGCTTCTGCCTTTCGTGGTTCTGGCAGCGTTGACGCTTTACTGGGTCGATCTGATTGAAAGCCACGAAGAACTCCGGCGCAATGCACATGCCCAGGCTGGGCTGCGTGCAGTCCAGGTGGCCAATGCCATGTCCCAGCAGGTCGGCACGTTGGTACAGGGTATCGACTATGCGCTCCTGCACATGGGGGCAGACTACAACCGTTCCGGGTATCAGGCATTTGAGGAGTCAGTCGAGCGTTTTGTCGGCAGTTATCCGCGGGATACCATCCTGCAGGTCGCGTTGACTGATGCGGCCGGGCGTGTCATCTATTCCAGCCTGACCGAGCGCCCCAAGTCCATTTCCATCGCCGACCGTGAGCATTTTCTGGTGCACCTTGACCAGGAAGTGTCCAGCCTGTACATCAGCAAGCCGGTATTCGGGCGCTTGTCCCAAGCGTGGAGTATCCAGTTTTCCCGCCAGGTCCGGCGGCATGGCAAATTTGCCGGCGTGCTGGTGGTATCGGTTTCACCCAACTATTTTTCTTCGCTGTTCCACGAAGTCTCGGCCGGAGACCGGGACGTTGCATTCCTGTTCAACCAGAACCTGGACTATCTGGCCCGGACCCGGATGCAGGACGAAGTCATGGGGCGGCAACTGCCGGAATCCTACCGCTGGATTACCGAGCTGACATCCAACCGTTTTGACAGCCGTGCCGGCCCCGACGGGCTGGCACGGGTTTACGGCATTCACTCCGTAGCCCGCTGGCCGCTGTATGTCGGGGTTGGCATTGAGCTGCAATCCATCATGGCGCCAGTCGACGAGGCGATTGAAAGCAGCCTGATCGGCAACCTGCTGGGGTCGTTGCTGATCCTTCTGGCGGTAGGCTGGATTTACTGGCTGCTTTACCATCAGTGGCGACAGCAAAGCCTGCTGAAAGCCATTTACGATGTCCTGCCGATCGGCATCCTGCAGGCCGATGAAAACGGCACGGTCCAGGAGGGCAATGCCAGTGCCGCCAGGCTGCTGGGGCTGCCGGAGGGCGAACTGCATGGCACCTCCTTGAAAAACAACCCGGCTACCGCACAGGCACTGGTCCACATGCAGGCCATGCCGGCAGACGAACTGCTGCCGCTGGCGGAAGTCTGGTCACGGATCGCAGCCGGCGATAGCCTGCACAACCAGGAAATTCAGCTGCAGCCACGTCCCGGCCAGCTGCATTATCTGGTGGTCAACGCTGTACCGGCTCCCACGGCAGACGGCGGTTCTGTCACCGCGCTGGTCGACGTTACGCAGCGCTGTGTGGCCGAAGCCCGGCTGGCCCTGCGCGAACAACAGCTGGACATGGCCCTGCGTGGGGCAGAGCTGGAGCTGTGGGACTGGAATCTTGAGAGCGGCAGCCTTGAACTGCTGCATCCCCGACAGACAGCCCCTGTCTGCCTGTCCTCCTGGCAGGCTCTGATCCACAGTGACGACTGGGCGCGGGTCAAGCTGATTTTTGACATGCACCTGGTCGGCCACAGCCCGATGATCGAAGTTGAATACCGGGTACGGGAGGACGATCGCTGGCGCTGGGTGCAGTGCCGTGGCCGGGTCATGGACCGGGACGAGCAGAATCGTCCCGTGAGGGCACTGGGAACGCACCTGGATGTGACCCAGCGCAAGCTCAGTGAATCCGAGCGGCGAGCCACGCAGCGCAAGCTGGAAAAGCTGACGGCGCAACTGCCCAGCGTGGTGTTCCAGCTGCGTCGCCGGATCGACGGACTGTATGCCATGCCCTATGCCAACCCGGCCCTGGGGACCCTGTGCGGTGTGGATCCTCAGGCAGTCAAGGACCAGGCCGACGCCTTCTTTGCCGTCATTGTGCCGGCAGACAGGGAGGAGTGTCTGGCTTCGCTTGAGCACTCCTCATGTCATCTGCAAAGCTGGCGCATGGAATTCCGCATCATCAATCCGCTGGGAGAGATTCGCTGGATGCTGGGACATGCCTGCCCGGAAAAGGATCTGGACGGCAGTGTGCTCTGGCATGGTTACCTGAACGACATCAGCGAGCGCAAGGCACATGAGGACGATCTGGTGAAACAGGCCAGTACGGACGGGCTGACCGGGTTGGCCAACCGCCGCAGCTGGCTGGTTCATGCCAACCGCGAGCTGACCCGTTGCCGGCGTTACCCTGATGAAGCTGATTGTGCGGTCGTGATGCTGGACATCGACCACTTCAAGCGGGTGAACGACTCGCACGGACATGCTGTCGGCGACCAGGTCCTGCAAGAACTGGCGCGCCGCATGCAGGCAGGCTTGCGCGAAACCGACTGTCTCGGCCGCATGGGGGGTGAGGAGTTTGCCATCCTGTTGCCGCAAACCAGTCAGGACGGTGCCTGCCTGTTTGCCGAACGTCTGTGCCGGAAGATTGCCGGTGTGCCGTTTGCAACAGAGGCCGGTGCACTGGCCGTAACCATCAGTCTGGGAGTCAGCCAGATGCAGGCTGACGATGCCAGCGTGGATTGCGCACTGGCACGGGCTGACGGAGCGCTGTATGCAGCAAAGTCCGGTGGGCGCAACCGGGTGGAGGCTGCGGTCAGGCCGGTTGCGGCCGGTTTGCAGCCTGCATGACGGAGGGCTCCGGTCTGGTCCGGTGGTGACCCGGCAGCAGGCCGTGACGGCCAGCCCGGTTCCAGGTGGGGACGAATGGGGTGCTTCGTCAGGGGGCGGCCGGCTGACCGGGTGCTCTTGACATGCCCGTCAGCCAGAAAAAACAGCAGCCCGTCTGGGGCTGCTGTTTTTTTGCTCTGAAGAGGGTCAGGCGCAGCGTGACTGGATATGTGCCAGGGCCTCTTCGACCTGGTCCACCAGAATCAGGCACAGATCCCCCGGGTTCAGACGGGCCAGAGCCGTGTCGATAGCCAGGAATTCCCCCTGGATTTCGTCGATCTGGCGAGTACGCGGAGCGCCTTCCAGACCTTCACGCAGCAAGGCCAGCACTTCACCATCGGCCCGGCCGCGCTGGCATGCATCCTGATACAGAACGACTTCGTCGAACGCTGTGCCCAGAATCCGGGTCTGGCGCCGGATGTCTTCATCGCGCCGGTCGCCCGCGCCGCTGATCACCACAATGCGGCGCTGGCCGGGCAGGGTGTCCACAGCCTGTACCAGTGCCTGCATGGCATCCGGATTGTGGCCGTAGTCGGCAATCAGGGTCGCACCGCGGTAATCGAACAGGTTGAAGCGGCCCGGCGCGGTACTTGCATCACTGACAAAAGACGCCAGTCCGGCAGCAATCTGTTCCCGGGCAATGTCGAGTGCCCAGGCGGCACCGACAGCCGCCATGGTGTTTTCGATCTGGAATGCAATCCGGCCACCGGCAGTCAGCGGCACTTGTGCCAGATCAAACGTCATGCGTACGTCTCCGCCTTCCGCGCACACGATCTGTCCGTCTTCGACATAAATCACGCGCCGGCCTTGCGCCCGGTGGGCGTTGATGACCGGATGGTGTCCGTCGTGGGCAAAGAAGGTCACCTTGCCAGGGCAGCTGGCGGCCATCCGTGCCACCATCGGGTCGGCAGCGTTCAGGACGGCCATGCCGGAGGGAGACACGTTCTGTACCACGATGCTTTTCAGTACAGCCAGCTCGTCAAGGGTATAGATGTAGTTGAGGCCGAGATGGTCGCCTTCGCCGACATTGGTGACGACAGCCACATCACAGCGGTCAAACCCCAGCCCTTCACGCAGCATGCCGCCACGGGCAGTTTCAAAAACTGCTGCATCGACATCCGGGTGCATCAGCACATTGCGCGCACTGCGCGGACCCGAGCAATCGCCGCTGTCGATCTGATGGCCATTGACGTATACGCCATCGGTTACGGTCATGCCCATGCGCTTGCCGGTCTGGGCGATCAGGTGGGCGCTCAGGCGCACCGTGGTCGTCTTGCCGTTGGTGCCGGAAACCGCCACTACCGGAATGCGGCCGTTGTCGTCACCGGCGAACATGTTGCCGATGATGGCCGCCCCGACGTCCCGGCCTTTGCCGAACGAAGGCTGCAGGTGCATGCGCAGGCCGGGAGCTGCGTTGACTTCCACGATGCCGCCTCCCTGGTCTTCCAGCGACCGGCGCACGGTTTCGCACACGATGTCGACGCCACAGATGTCCAGGCCGACCATCTGGGCGGCTGCCACGGCACTGGCGGCGAGATCCGGGTGGACGTCATCGGTGACGTCGGTGGCCGAGCCACCGGTACTGAGGTTGGCGTTGTTGCGCAGCACGACCCGCTGTCCGAGTACCGGCACCGTGCCGGCCTCCAGACCCTGGGCGGCCAGCGTGGCTTTGGCGATGTCGTCAAAGCGGATCTTGGTTAGCGAGGTGGCATGGCCTTCGCCACGACGCGGGTCACGGTTGACCTCTTCGACCAGTTCATGGATGGAGTGCACGCCGTCGCCAATCACCAGCGGCGGTTCGCGCCGGGCGGCGGCGACCATTTTGTCGCCTACCACCAGCACGCGGTAATCCTGGCCGGGCAGATAGCGCTCAACGATCACGTCGGAGCAGATGTCGCTGGCTACGGTGAACGCCGCCAGTACTTCGTCGCGCGAGGTCAGGTTGACTGCCACGCCCTTGCCCTGGTTGCCGTCGCGCGGCTTGATCACCACCGGCAGGCCGATGGCTTCGGCGGCGGTCCAGGCTGCGTCGGCATCCGATACGATGCGGCCTTGCGGTACCGGTACGCCGGCGGCAGCCAGAAGTTCCTTGGTCAGGTCCTTGTCCTGGGCGATGGCTTCGGCGATGGCGCTGGACATGTCGGTTTCTGCCGCCTGGATGCGGCGTTGCTTGCTGCCCCAGCCGAACTGTACGAGGCTGCCGCCGGTCAGGCGGCGGAACGGAACGTCGCGTGCAACGGCGGCGTCCACGATTGATCCGGTTGATGGCCCCAGACGGACGTCTTCATCAAGGTCGCGCAGTCGTGCCAGTGCGGCGGCGGCGTCAAACGGAGTGTCGTTGAGCGTGGCGGAGATGATCTCCTCGGCCAGTTCCAGTGCCAGCCGGCCGACATCTTCTTCGCTGTACTGCACTACGATCTGGTACACCCCGCGTTCAAGCGTCGGTACCGTGCGGCTGAATGTCACCGGGCAGCCGGCCTGGATCTGCAGGTGCAGGGCGACGCTTTCGAGGGCATGGGCCAGGGAAATGCGACTGTCGCCACAGGCAGTGGGCAACAGGGCACCGGCCATCGGGAAACGGGCTCGCAGGCGGGTTTCGAAACCGGGCAGGGCATGAATGTCTTCTTCATGGGGAAGGCAACTGACGATAGCCTGGACGGCAGTCTGGCGACTCCAGAGATTGGGGCCACGCAAAGCACGAACGCGGGATACTTCCATGATGGGTTGGATCCTGTTTTTATCTTTTTGAATCAATTGCCTGGTTGCGAAGCAACACCTTGGCGAGCCTTGTGGAAAATGCTTTTTCGATGGCTGTGCAGATGATGTTCATACGATGGTAACACGCACGTTTGATCGTATTGTTTGGGGTTGTACACGGAATGTAACAAGCCGGAATCCGGTTGCCTGAGCCTGTTCTGACAGGCTTTTTTTGCGACTGGCAGGCTGCAAAAAAGCCCGTCCGGTTGTAGCCGGCGGGCTTTTCAGGACGTGCTGTCAATGCTGGCCGTAGGCCTCCAGCCCGGCACGGATCAGCTCCGGCGCCAGCCCCAGTGCCCATGCGCTGGCTACGGTGGCCAGTACGCTCTCCAGTGGTTCGGCCAGTGGTGACAGCCGGTCGACTGCCATCAGTACTTCGCGCTGCGTGCCGGTGGCCAGCTCGATCAGTCCGGCACGCACGATGACGGCGCGGCCGTTTCGGGCCAGATGTGCCTTGAGCGCTTCTGGTTCGTCCAGGCTGTAGAACATGACTTCGCCGTCAGCGAGCGATGCCATGTCGGCCACCAGCGGATCATCGGCATTGAGTACGGCGACCCCGCGCTTGAGGACGACATCGACCTGGGTGCGCATCACGCGGTAGAGCTGGTCGCTGTTCAGGACTTCCAGGTCCTCAAGCGTGTAGTCCGGCTCAAGGGAGGTCACCACACCGATCTGGCAGCGGTCGTACGGCAGGCCTTCGGCCGCCAGGGTGCGCGGGGGGGTTTCGAACACGCCGGCTTCTACCTGGCGGTTGAGCAGGATCTTGTGGCCCGAGGCAAAGTCGGTGGCATCACGCGACTGGAAACGGCGGCCGTTGTAATACAGGCCGTCGGCGCAGGCTAGGCCGACATGGCGGCCGGAGAACTGCACCAGCTGGGCCAGCATGCGGGCCACCGGCGTGGTGTTGCGGGTACCGGTGATGCCGATCAGGGGAATGCGGCCGTCAGCACCCTGCGGGAACAGGTGTTCGACGATGGCCCGGCCGACAGATCGCGGCTTGCCGGAGGCCGGGCGCAGGTGCATGAGCAGGCCGGGGCCGGCGTTGACTTCGACGATGGCTCCGCGCTGTTCTTCGAGCGGACGGGAGATGTCTTCGCACACGAGGTCAATGCCGGCGATGTCAAGGCCGACCACACGGGCAGCGAGCGATACGGCCGCAGCGACATCCGGATGGACTTCGTCGGTGCAGTCAAAAGCCACGTTGCCATTGCGCTGGATCAGGACCGGTTCGCCGGCCGGCGGCACGGAGTCGCCGGTATAGCCCTTGCGGGCCAGCTCAAGACGGGCAGCGGTGTCGAGACGGGCGAAGTTGAGCGGATGGTCTTCGGTACTGCCACGGCGCGGGTCGGTGTTGATCTGGCTGGCGATCAGTTCGTAGATCGTCGACTTGCCGTCGCCGGTAACCCAGGCTTCTTCGCCGCGGGCTGCGGCCACCAGCTTGCCGCCGACCACCAGCAGACGGTGTTCGAGGCCGGTGACGAAGCGTTCGACGATGACGCCGCTGCCTTCTTCGATGGCCACGCCGTAGGCCTGCATGACTTCGTCGCGGGTATGCAGGTTGGTGAACACGCCGCGGCCGTGGTTGCCGTCATAGGGTTTGACGACAACCGGCAGGCCGATGTCTTCGGCGGCTTCCCAGGCTTCTTCGGCGTTCTTGACGTAGCGGCCTTCCGGTACCGGAACGCCGCAGGCAGACAGCAGTTGCTTGGTCAGGTCCTTGTCGCGCGAAATGCCTTCGGCAATGGCGCTGGTCTGGTCGGTTTCCGCCGTCCAGATGCGACGCAGTGCGCGTCCGTAACCGAACTGCACCAGGTTGCCCGAGTTCAGGCGGATGTAGGGGATGTCGCGGTCGTCTGCCGCATCGACGATGCTGGCGGTCGAGGGGCCGAGGCAGTGGTCGTCCACCATGTCACGCAAGCGCTGAACCGTGGCAGCCACGTCAAACGGGCGGTCTTCCATGGCGGCGAGCACCAGTTCGCGAGCGGCGAACAGGGCTTCACGGGTGACGTCTTCATGCCATGCCCGCACGATGACCTTGTACTGGCCTCGTTTGGAGAGTTCACGGGCCTTGCCGAATCCGCCTGGCATGCCGGCAAGGTTTTGCAGCTCGAGGGTGACGTGCTCGAGGATATGCCCGGGCCAGGTACCTTCTTTCAGGCGGCGCAGGAATCCGCCGCGCTCCTCATAGCTGCAACGGTGTTCGATGAGGGTCGGCAGCCATGACGACAGCCTTTCGTAGAAACCCGGAATGGTGTTGGACGGACAGTCTTCCAGATCGCCGATATCGATCCATGCTTCAAGAACCGGGCGATAGGTCCACATGTTCGGACCGCGCAGCGACTGGATGCGAAGAAATTTGATGTCTTTCATGCTTTGAGATCTGACCGTCGCAATGGACGGAACATTCCTTTGCAGTGTTGGCCTGAAACCGGAAACGGTAAAGCCGGATTCTGGTTTTGAGGCGCAGGGTAAATGCCGGTCTGCAATAAATAATCCGCTGCCAGTTTTTTTGATTTCCTGATTGCGGTTTTGTCAGGATGGCCGAGATTTAAAGTGTCAGAACACTTGTCTGTATACCTGCCCGACGGGAGCTACTATACACGGCCTGTGCTAGCAATTAAACTGTGCAGACCTGATGGTTAGATGGGTCTTTTCAGGTGACTAAATCCTTGTTTGGTCAAGCTCTAAATGGATTGTCTGACCATCCGAAAACAATTCATTACAATTCATTGCAAATTGCTACGAGACAAGAGGGCTGAATTGTAAGGACGTGCAACTGTTGCCAAGTGTTTTGTTCGGACAGGGATTTTATTTGTCCGTCCGGATTAAGCAATATGGCGTAAGTCAAGTCCAGAAAAACAAATTGCCATATCACAAAGCCCCGGTTTAATTACGGATTGACCGGGCGGGAATTGAGAAACGGATTTTCATGGCCGATTTAAAAGTGGATCCGAGCGATAACGGTCTGATGCAATTGCCGCCAGAATGGCGCGGGCAGGTACAGACCCTGCTGGCGGCTGGCGAGCAGGTCATCAGCTGGCTGCCGGTTGATCTGGACGAACGCCTGCGTTTTGCCCAAGGCCTGGTTTTTTTGAGCAATCAACGCCTTGTGGCTTTTTCCGGTACGGAAGGCTGGCAGTCATGGTCATTCCGGACCGGGCTGGTTTTGCAGCTTTCCGATCATGCCGGCGCCGGCATGCTGGAACTGGTGGATGACCGGCAACGGTTGGGCGTCTGGCGTTTCACTCTCGGCCATAATCCGGTGGCCCAGCGGCTGATTGACACTTTTGTGCGGCAGCAAAACCGTGTGCTGCTAGGGGTGGAGCCCGAGGCTGACGAGCACGAGGCCGTTTGTCCCAGCTGTCACCTGCCGTTGCCGGAGGGCGAAGACGAATGCCCGGTCTGCACGCACATTGAGGGCAAGCCGCCTTCCACCTGGACGCTCTTCCGTCTGTGGCGCTTTGCCAGGCCTTACTATCCGCAGCTGCTGCTGGGGTTCATCCTGACCCTGGCCAGCACGGCCGCCACGCTGGTGCCGCCCTACCTCACCATGCCGCTGATGGACAAGGTGCTGATCCCTTACCAGAACGGCGTACCGATCGATACGCATCTGGTTTCCCTCTATCTGGGCGGATTGCTGGCCTCTGCAGTCCTGGCCTGGATACTGGGCTGGGGACGCACCTATATCCTCGCGCTGGTTTCCGAACGCATCGGGGCTGACCTGCGTACCACCACGTACGAGCACTTGCTCAAGCTGTCGCTGCAATACTTCGGCGGCAAGCGGACCGGCGACCTGATGGCGCGGATCGGCTCGGAAACCGACCGCATCAACGTGTTTCTCTCGCTGCACCTGCTCGATTTTGCCACCGACATCCTGATGATCGGCATGACCTCGCTGATCCTGTTCTCGATCAATCCGTGGCTGGCCTTGGTCACGCTGCTGCCTTTGCCGTTCATCGGCTGGATGATCCATGCCGTGCGCGACCGCCTGCGGCACGGCTTTGAAAAAGTGGACCGCATCTGGTCCGAGGTGACCAATGTACTGGCCGATACCATCCCCGGCATTCGCGTGGTCAAGGCCTTTGCCCAGGAAAAGCGCGAAGCCCAGCGTTTTCGTGAGGCCAACAGGCACAACCTGATGATCAACGACCGGGTCAACCGGGTCTGGTCGCTGTTTTCGCCCACAGTCACCCTGCTGACCGAGATCGGCATTCTGGTGGTGTGGGCCTTCGGTATCTGGCAGATCTCGCAAGACCAGATCACGGTCGGCGTGCTGACCGCCTTCCTCGCCTATATCGGCCGCTTTTATACGCGTCTGGACTCGATGAGCCGCATCGTGTCGGTTACGCAAAAGGCGGCTGCGGGCGCCAAACGGATTTTCGACATTCTTGACCATGTCTCCAATGTGCCGGAGCCGGCAAAGCCGGTCGCCATCCATACGGTCAAAGGCGCCATCGAGCTGCGGCAGGTCGGGTTCCGTTACGGCAGCCGCCAGGTCAGTCGCGGCATCGATCTGACCATCCGGCCGGGGGAGATGATCGGCCTCGTTGGCCACAGTGGTTCGGGCAAGAGCACGCTGGTCAACCTGATCTGCCGTTTCTACGACGTAAGCGAGGGTGCCATCCTGCTGGACGGGGTGGACATCCGTTCGCTGGCCATTGCCGACTACCGTCAGCATATCGGGCTGGTGTTGCAGGAGCCCTTCCTGTTCTTTGGCACCATTGCTGACAACATTGCCTATGGCAAGCCCGGCGCCACCCGTACCGAAATCATCGCGGCCGCCCGTGCTGCGCACGCACATGAATTCATCCTGCGCCTGCCGCACGGTTACGACTCGCTGGTGGGAGAGCGCGGCCAGGCCCTGTCCGGTGGTGAACGCCAGCGTATTTCGATTGCGCGTGCACTCCTGATTGATCCGAAAATCCTGATTCTTGATGAAGCCACGGCATCCGTGGATACCGAAACGGAAAAGGAAATCCAGAAGGCACTCGACAACCTGGTCAAGGGCCGTACCACGATTGCCATTGCCCACCGGCTGTCGACTTTGCAAAAGGCCGACCGTCTGGTGGTGCTGGACCGGGGACGTGTTGTCGAAGTGGGCAGTCATGACGAGCTGATGGAAGAAGAGGGCGCCTATTACCGGCTTTACCAGGCCCAGCAGCGCCTGAGCGACCACGAATTGCCCAGCCCGACCAACCACGCCATGGCCGCAGCCTGAATGGATACGCCAGCATGATGAATCCCGAACTTGATCTGTTTCTGAGTCCGTTTGGCCGGTTGGTGCTGGTGACGCCTGATGGTATCAGCCATGAAGGCGTCACTCCGGTCCGGGCCTTTCCCGTCGCAGCACCGGAAGAAGGCATTGCCCTGGTGTCGCCTGACGGGCGCGAACTGGCCTGGATCGACAGGCTGGCCGATCTGCCGGCCGCTTCGCGGGTACTGGTGGAGGATGCTCTGGCGGGACGCGAGTTCATGCCCGAAATCCGGCGCATTGAGGCCGTCTCCGGGTATGTCTGTCCCTGCCAGTGGGAAGTGGAAACCGACCGCGGCATGACGCGTCTGACCCTCAAGGGCGAGGAAGACATCCGTCGGCTGGCCCCGCCTACGCTGCTGATTACCGACAGTCACGGTATCCATTTCCTGATCCGTGACCCGGAAGCACTGGACCGCATCAGCCGCAAGATTCTCGACCGTTTCCTGTAAAGCGTTTCGCCTGTCAGCGCGAAGTTTCGGCGTTGGCCGTGGTGGGAATGCAAGCAGGCTGCCGGATGGTTTGCAACAGCCTGTCATGAGCCGGAGCGGGCTCGTGACAGGCTGTTTGTCATGTGGCGCTGCGATGACTGATGAATCCGGTTCAAGTGCAATGCCCCGGTCCTCCCGGCCATTGCCGCAGTGGCATGCCAGTCATAGGCAACCGGCCGCAGCCCGACTGTGATCTCTCCTGCCGTGCGTTCCAGACACGATCAGTGATGCCGGTGTGTTGCCAGACAGCCATGCAGCGTCGTCTTGCCGAGGGGTGATGACTTCCGGGAGGTACTCCTGGCCGCTGCCGGGAATGAAAAACACATCATCAGACAGCCATAGCCGTTCAGGCTGGCTGGCGATCCAGTGGCGCTGTTCCGCTGTGATGTCTGCGTCGGCGAATGCATCGCAGGCACCCATGCGGCTGTTTTGGAAAATCGGTCTTTTGCGGTTACCCCTGACTGTCGGCTGGCCCGGTGCCATCAGTTTCACGGTTGCAGCGGGCCGGACAGGCATTGACGATGAGGTCCGCCCGGCGTAGGCGGACATCGGCAAGCACGGCATCCAGCGCAGCAAGGTTGCCGTGGATGTCGGAAATGGCTGGCAAGTTTCCTCGCTTCATCGCATTCCAGGGCATGGGCCGCATCCGCTTGCCCGGTGGCACCTGGTTCTTGCCGGATTTGACCTGCCTTGGTGCTGCGTATGCCATTGCGTGTCAGACCTGGCACCAGCCGGTATTGCGGGCAGCCATGAAATGAAAAAGCCACTCTTTCTGGAGTGGCTTTCCGAGGACTGGAGGGGGCTTACTGGCCGCCACCCACCACGTCAGCGATTTCCCACTGGCCGTTGCGTACCTGGTAGATGGTCACGGCGCCATTCTTGCGGTTGCCGGCTTCGTCGAACTCGACCATGCCGGTGGCACCGTTGAACTTCGACTGCTGCACGGCCGGCAGATACTTGGCCGGATCAACCGAGTCGGCGCGCTTCATGGCATCGACCAGCACGCGGGCCGCGTCATAGGCATAGGTGGAGTACAGCACGACCCCGGCACCGGTCTTGGCTTTGAGCTTTTCCTCAAACGAGGTATAGCCCGGCAGCTTGTCGCGCGGAGCGCCCGGCTGACTGGAGTACTGGCCTTCGCCGGCATCACCGGAAAGCTGGAGGAACACCGGGGTGTAGAGGCCGTCACTGCCGAAGAGCTTGGCCTTGATGCCGAGTTTCTGCATCTGACGGGCCATCGGTCCGGCCTGGGCATCCATGCCGCCGTAGTAGATGGCGTCAGGGTTGGTGGCCTTGATGGCCGTCAGGATGGCGGTAAAGTCCGTGGCCTTGTCGTTGGTGAATTCGCGCTTGACGATTTCTGCACCGGCAGCCTTGGCAGCCTTTTCGAATTCGTCGGCCACGCCCTGGCCATAGGCCGTACGGTCGTCGATCACGGCGATCTTCTTGATGCCTTGCTTGTGGACCACGAACTCAGCCATGGCCTGACCCTGCTGCACATCATCGGCAATCATGCGGAAGATGTTTTTGTAACCTTGCGAAGTCACTTGCGGGCTGGTGGCCGACGGCGTGATCTGCGGGATGCCGGCATCGGCGTAGATCTTCGATGCGGTAATGGTCGGGCCTGAGGTCAGGTGTCCTACCAGACCGGCAATCTTGTCGTCGACAAAGCGCTGGGCAACCTGGGTAGCGGTTTTCGGATCGCCGGCATCGTCGGCGCTGACGAGCTCGAACTTGACCTTCTGGCCTCCGATGACCAGACCCTCTGCATTGGCTTCATCCAGTGCGATGGCCACCCCGTTGTCTGCATCCTTGCCCATATGGGCCACCGGGCCCGACAGCGGTGCGGCATGACCGATCTTGACCACCACTTCACCCGGCTCGGCCGTGGCGGCCTGGGTCGGTGCGGCTTCTTTCTGGCCGCATGCAGCCAGGGCGAGGGTCACGGCAGAAACTAACAACAGCTTTTGGGCATGCATGGATAACGCTCCCTGATTCACGATTTTTCAGAAATGACATGACGGGGGCGGATGCCGGCAGAAAGAAATTCCTCCTCAAGCATGGCATTCGCTCATGACTGGCGAGTATCGTGACGGTGTTTATTTATGTCAAAGCGAATGACAGTAAAAAAATGTGCGCATTTAATTGTATGCGGATGTAAATGCTGACAATGCCGGAAAAGGCGAGGGAAGCTGCCTGTTTTGGCAGGAAAGACGAATGGCCTCTGTCTTTTTTGCCAGATGACGGAAAGCATGCCTTGTGTCGGGCCGGAAAACACACGGCATGCGCGTGCCAAGGCTGGAGGTATAATCAGTTACCTACTGCAAGGGACTGATCAAAAAGATGGAATTTTTAAGCCACATGACCGAAGAGCAGTTCACCAATCTGTCGATGATTGTGCTGCTTGGTGGTCTGATCTGCTTTATGGCATTCATTATCTGGGACCTGGGGAAAAAGTCCGGAGCCGGGCGTTTTGGCACGTTCGTGTTGTTTCTGGCCCTGTTTGTCGGTGTATTGGGGTTTGTCCTGAAAAACGTGCTGGTGGAGTTTTTCCTGCTCGGTTGAATGGTGCATGAAGCGCTGGTTGATGAAAAAGCGGCTCCGGAAATCCGGAGCCGCTTTTTTGGGGAGGGCGAAGAGCCACAGGTCAGATGGGTTCCACCCGGGCCGCGCCGGCACCGGAAATCACTTGCACCCGCTGCCCCGGCTGAATGTTGACATTGGCATTTTGCACGATATTGACGAGGCGGCCATTGTCCAGCCGAACAGTGATCGACAGGCCGGGCTGGGTGCCGCCACTGGATTGCAGGGCATTGGCAGCCGTGCCGCCCAGCATGGCGCCGGCCACCGCACCTGCGACCGAGCCGGTACCATGGCCGATGGTACTGCCGGCCAGTCCGCCCAGCACCGTGCCGCCCAGCGTGTAGAGCTCGTTGCTGGAGCCCTGGATCTGCACGCTGCGCACCGCCTCGACCGTACCAAGTTCGACGGACTGGACCTGCTGGACCTGTCCGGCCTTGTATACGTCTGGCGAATAGGTGGCGCAGCCTGTCAGGGTAACGGTACCCAGTACCAAGAGGGCGAGGGGACGGAGGTATGACATGGAAAGCTCCGGAAAAACGATGATTGGACTTTTACAACCATACCGTGCGGCCTGTCACCTTGCCACCCGAAATCACGCAGTTCAAGGCTGTTTCGGAGAGGTATCGGACTGAAGGACTGTGCTGCCTGCACCGGCTGTTCCTTCTGCTGGTTGCTCCGGCGTGACGGTTGCCGGATTGTCCGGGTCATCCAGCGAGATGGCCAGCTCGCCAGGTGCAGAAGTGGCCGGGATTTCGTCGGCAGGGGTAGCCGGACCATCAGCTGCCTCCGGGGCTTCTGCCGTGACCGGAATGACACGCTTGAATACGCGCTTGTCCGGATTCTGTTCGTAGTAGTACTGACAGGCATCGGCCACGTCACCGATCAGCGCCGGTCCCCGGAAGACCAGTCCGCTGTAGACCTGCACCAGCGTGGCGCCGGCTTCCAGTTTGTTCCAGGCATCGGTGCCGCGGGTAATGCCGCCCACGCCGATGACCGGCAGGCGGCCGGCCAGTGCCGCCGACAGCTCCGTGATGACTTCGGTCGAGCGGCTGACCAGCGGTGCTCCCGACAGGCCGCCCAGTTCGACCGCGCCCGGCAGGTGCAGCACGCCGTTGCGCGAGATGGTGGTGTTGGTGGCGATGACCGCATCCATGCGGTGGTAGGCAAGGAGGTCGGCAATCTCGCCGATCATGCCCGGCTCAAGGTCCGGAGCAATCTTGACGGCTATCGGTACATAGCGGTCATGCTGGTCGGCCAGCTCCAGTTGCCGCATGCGCAGCGCGCTCAGAAGGGCGTTGAGCGCGTCGCCCGATTGCAGGTCGCGCAGGTTTTTGGTGTTGGGCGACGAAATGTTGACCGCGATGTAGCTCGCGTGTTCGTAGACCCGGTTGAGGCAGTACAAGTAATCGTCAATCGCCTTGTCGTTTGGCGTGGTGGCGTTCTTGCCGATATTGATGCCGAGGATGCCGCGATAGCGGGCGCGCCGCACATTGGCGACCAGCGTATCCACGCCTTCGTTGTTGAAGCCCATGCGGTTGATCAGTGCCTCGGCCGCTGGCAGGCGGAACATCCGTGGCCTGGGGTTGCCACCCTGCGGGCGGGGCGTGACGGTGCCGATTTCGATGAAACCGAAACCCATGGCCGCCAGCGCGTCAATATAGTCGCCATTCTTGTCGAGCCCGGCTGCCAGCCCCACCGGGTTGGGAAAAGTCAGCCCCATGACCTCGACCGGACACTCGGCCACCCGTTTGTGGATGAAGCCGTCCAGTCCCCAGTTGTTCAGCGTGCGCAGGGTATTGAGAGTCAGGTGATGGGCGTTTTCAGGGTCGAGCTTGAAAAGCAGCGGTCGCACGAGAGCGTAGGGCATGATGGACGGTGTCGCCGGCATGAATGAACAGGACGTGCATTATATCCTGTCATGTCGCCTGTCCGTTTTGACGATCTTGCCGGGATGCGTCCCATTGTGCGGCGAATGCTGCGAGCTGGCCGACAGGCTGCATCCCGAGGCTCCGGGCCAAGGCCGGCAGGGTCGGCGCTGGCAGGCCGTCCAGCGTTTGCAGGCGCGGATCGGCCAGTACCTGTTCCGGCGGGCCGTCGGCCACCAGCCGGTGTTCTGCCAGATGCAATACGCGCGAAGCGTGGCGGGCGACGAAATCAAGGTCGTGGCTGATCATCAGCACCGCTTGCCCCTGATGCCTGGCGTGCTCCAGCCAGCGCTCGAACCGGGTCAGCCAGACCGCATCCAGATCACGGCTCGGCTCGTCCAGCAGCAAAAGTCCGGGTGCCTGAGCGATCAGGCTGGCCAGTGTCACCATGCGGCGCGCGCCGGCGTCCAGGTCCAGCGGGTGTGCCCGGGCCATGGCTTCCAGCCCGGTCAGGGCCAGCGCCTCGTCCACCCGGCGGCGGATGTCCGCCGCCGTGCCCCCGGCCAGGCGCGGGGCGAAACCGACTTCCAGATCCACCCTGGCGTGACAGATCTGCCGTTCCGGCTCCTGGAACATCAGCCCGGCCAGCCGGGCCAGTTCAGGCGGACGGGCCTCGCGCGTATCCACACCCGCGAGGCGCACCCGGCCCGCACCGGGGCGCAGCAGGCCGCACGCCAGCCGGAGCAAGGTGGATTTGCCCGCGCCGTTGGCCCCGACCAGGGCCGCACATTCACCGGCGGCCAGCGTAAAGGAAATGTCCTGCAACTGCCGGCTGCCGTCCGGCCAGTCAAAACCCGCCTGTTCCAGTTCCAGCATGTATCCGGCACTCCTTTCCGCTCCGGTCTTTGCACCGGGTAGTCGTGGCCTGCAAACAGGCCGGGCGATGGTGGCGGCAGGCCTGGGCTTGCCGGGTTTCATTTCTGGGCAGCAAATGCCTGCAAGGCTTCCAGCGGCGTGACAGGGGCCGGAATGTCCGGTCGCCAGTGTCCGGCGACGCGGGCAGCCTGTGCCGCACGCAGGGCATCGCAGGCGGTGACATGCTGCAAGGCCGTATCCATCACCTCGCGCGGCGTGCCGCTGGCAACCTGCCGGCCGGCCTGCAACACGACGGACTGGTCGGCGTAGCGGGCGGCGAGGTCAAAGTGTGATTCCAGCAGCACCAGCGCTAGGCCTTGCTCGTGCACTTGCCGGTGCAAGGTATCGAGACAGCTGCGGGCAGCGGCCGGTGTCAGGCGGCTGAATGCCTGGTCCAGCACCAGCAGGCGAGGCTGCATCGCCAGCGCGGCGGCCAGTACCACCCGCTGGGTTTCCCCGCCGGAAAGGCTGGCCGGATGCCGGTGGGCCAGATGGCCGGCGTCGCACAGCGCCAGGCTGGTTTTGACTGTCTGGCGGATGGCATCCGGTGACTGGCCCAGATTCTCGGGGCCGAACGCTATTTCTTCGGCCACGCTGAAGGCACAACCGGTCAGGTGGCTGGCCGGTGTGCTGCCGACGTACTGGATGTCGGTCGCCCAGTCGGCCGGCCGCCGGCTGGTCAGCGGCACGCCATCAAAGGTGGCCGTTCCTTCCGCGCTGGCCGGCAGCAGCTCCGGCACCCAGCCGGCCAGCCAGTGCGCCAGCGTGGTTTTGCCGCTGCCGTTGCCACCCCAGATTGCGAGTATTTCTCCGGCGGAGACGGAAAGCGTCAATCCTGTCAGGGCGGGTGCAGCCGCACCGCTGCGGGTGAGGGAAGCGTTTGCCAGGTGGATCAGTGCCATAACCAGCTCCCGGCCAGAATGATGGTTGCCAGCCAGGCTGCCTGCTGCAAGCGGCGGTCGGTCAGACTGCTGGCAGGAGCATCGAGCGTGGTGCGATGCCGCTGCCGGCGGAAGGCGCGCGACTCCAGTGCTGCGGCCCGCTGGCTGACATCGGCCAGCGTCCAGCTGATCAGCGGAGCGGCCAGCGAAACCAGATGCCCGAGGCGTCGCCACCAGCCCGCGCACGGGTCAAGCCCGCGTGCCGTCTGGGCTTCAATGATGGCTGCCAGCCGGCTCTTGAGCTGTTCAGACAACAGCAGCGGGCTGGCCAGCAGGTAGGCCAGCCCGGCCGGCAAACGACTGGCCAGCAGGGCACGGGTCAACGCTGCGGGCGTCGTGCCGGACAGCCACAGCAGGGTGCCGGCCAGAACCGTGCCGACGCGCAGCCACAGCAGCAGCGCCGGTTGCAGGGCGGCCATCCGGTCGCTGGCCGGCGCTTGGCCCAGCCAGCCGTTCAGCCACTGGCCATGCACCAGCAGCAGCCCCAGTCCCAGCGGCAGCATCACCCACAGCCAGGCCTTGCAGCGCGGCCGTGCTGCCGGCCACAGCAGCAGTGCAGCCAACAGGCTGGCCAGCAACAGGCCCAGCCACAATGGCCCGGACAGGCGCAACGTTGCCAGCAGCAGCGGCAACAGCCAGACCAGTCCGGTAAACGGATGCATCAGCGCACCGCAGCGGCCAGCGGAAACTGGCTGCGGGTCCGCTCGGCCAGTCCGCGCACGATCAGCCAGGCGATCAGGGCGCTGATGACCTTGTCGGCCAGGTTGACGCCCAGCACGGTAATGGCGACCGATTCGAGCAGTTTGCTGCCGATGGCGTTGAAATAGGCCACCACGAAGTCGGCGCCGCTGCCGGTGGCACCGCCAAAGAGGTAGGCGCGGATCGGCGTGGCCACCAGCACCACTGCCAGGGTGATGACGAGGCTGGACAGCAGGACGCGCGGCAGGCTGCGAAAGCCGCCCATGCGCGCCAGCACGCCGGCCACCAGACCGATCACGGCGGCCACTGGCGCAAAGGCCGCGGCCACCGGGCTGGTGATCAGGCCCCAGATCAGGTTGGTGACCAGGCCGGTGGTCATGGCGGCCAGCGGTCCGGCCAGCAGGGCCACCAGCAGGGTGCCGATGGAATCGAGGAAAACCGGCAGCTTGAGCATGGATGCGAGCTGGCCGAGGACCATGTTGATGGCGATGCCGGCTGACATCAGCGTCAGCGTGCGGGTAGAAAAGACAGGTTTCATGCGGTCAGGGTCGGTGAGGGGGAAAAGGCCGGTGCTTCGATCACCAGCTCGTCGTAGCCGGACTGCGGGCAGGGCCGGCGGGCAAAGGCCAGTCCGTCCAGCGCGCCGATCACCAGCTCGCAGGTGGTGCGGATGATCGAACCCGGCATGGCGTGTCCACCGGTCATGTGGCCGTGGCGGTCGGATACGGCCAGATGCAGGTGGGCGCCACCCGGTTCCAGCGTGCCGGACAGCTGGATGATTTCAAACGCGCCGGTCAGCACCGTGGTGTCCGGTTCGCCGGCAAAACGCAGGCTGGCCACCGACAGGCTGCCGACCGCACCGGCGATCCAGGCAGCACGCAGCTGGTGATGGCAGACGGTACGGTCCAGTGTGGCGAGCAATTCCTCGCCCGGCAGCAGGCGCACCGCCAGAAAACGGGCAGAAGTCAGCATGGGATGAAAAAACCGATGCCCGCACGGGCGGGCATTAATTATCTAAATGGGCGGCGATTCTAATGAACATCCGCCCGTGAACTCAAGCCTGCCTGGCCGCAGTGCTGCCGGGCGGCGTGCGTCGGGAGGGCAGAACCACGGCCGGTTTGCGGTCAGACGATGCGGCAGGTGTCCTGGAATGCCGGTCGTGGACTGCGCGGGTGCAGCAGTGCGGCGTCACCGTAACCAAGGTTGACGAGAAAATTGGAACGGTAGCGGCTTTCACCAAAAAACTCGGCATCGACAGCCGTATTGTCAAAGCCCGACATCGGACCGCAGTCCAGTCCCAGTGCCCGGGCAGCCATGATCAGGTAGGCACCTTGCAGGCTGCCGTTGCGGAATGCCGTGGCCTCGATCAGGGCTTCGTTGCCCGCAAACCAGCTGCGGGCATCGGTATGCGGGAACAGCAGCGGCAGCTGCTCGTAGAACTCGAGGTCATAGGCCACGATCACCGTGACCGGCGCCTGCATGGTCTGTTCCACATTGCCGGGTGCGAGGCAGGCGCGCAGCCTGACCTTGGCCTCGGGCGACTTGACGAACACGAAACGGCCGGGCTGGCAGTTGGCACTGGTGGGCGCCATGCGCAGCAGATCGTAGAGCTGTTCGAGCAGGAAATCCGGCACTTCGCGTGGCTGCCAGGCGTGATGGGTGCGGGCAGCGAGAAACAGCTGTTCAAGGGCGCTTTCGGCAATCGGGGTCATGGCCTTGTCTCCTCGGAGCGAACGGTGTGTCTGTTATAGCCCCCGCATCCAGTCGGCGTCATCGAGTTCACCGAATACCCGGCGCAGCCCTTCGCCCCATTGCTGGCGCAGCTGCCGGTAATACGGCTGCTCGGCGTCGATGCGCTGCTGGACCGGCTGCCGGCTGTCACGCGGCAGTACCAGCGTGTCGATCGGCAGGCCGACCGACAGGTTGCTGCGGATGGTCGAATCAAACGAGATCAGCACGCACTTGAGTGCCTCGGCCAGCGGGGTGGCGGGGGTGATGACCCGGTCGAGGATCGGCTTGCCGTACTTGGCTTCGCCGATCTGGAAGTAGGGCGTGTCGGGCGAAGACTCGATGAAGTTGCCCTGCGGGTAGACATGGAAAAGCCGCGGAATGTCGCCGGCAATCTGGCCGCCCACGATCAGGCTGGCGCTGAAATCAATGCCGCTGCCGCAGTCCTGCCCGAGGCTTTCCTGCCGGATGACTTCGCGCAGCGCCTGGCCCAGTTCGCCGGCAATGTCGTAAAAGCAGCTGTGGTTGCCGATATGCTGCTCGGCCTCGTCCTGGCGTCGCCGGACGTGGTTGAGCACGGCCTGGGTGGTGGCCAGGTTGCCGGCGTTGAGCACCACGACCGTCCTCTCCGGTGTGGCTGCCAGAACGGTCAGCTTGCGGAACGAGGCGATGTGATCGACACCCGCATTGGTGCGGGTGTCGGCTGCGAATACCAGTCCGGTGTCAAGGTTGAGGGCGACGCAGTAAGTCATGGCGGAGCCTTGTCGTCATTGTTGCTGTTGCTGGAGGGACTGTCCGACCCATGCATCGCTGTCGAGGTGCTCTCCTGCACCGCCGATGCGCACACCGCGTACCGGGCAGGCGTCCAGATAATCCATGCCGACGGCGAGCTTGAGATAACGGCCGTCGGCCCGGCAACCATTGGACGGATCCAGGCCGTGCCAGTCATCGCCGATACGGACCTCGGCCCAGGCATGGCTGGCCACTTCCGGCTGGTCTTCGGCGTAGAGATAACCGCTGACATAGCGGGCCGGCACCCCCAGCGAGCGGCAGGCGGCAACGTACACCTGCGCGTGGTCCTGGCATACGCCGGCACCGGCCGCGAAGGCTTCGGCTGCCGCAGTAGTGGCGTCGGTCCGGCCCGGCAGGTAGGGCATGACATCCAGAAGGGCATGCAGCATGGCCTCCAGCCCGGTGGCGGGTTCACTGCCGACCAGTTCGGCAAACGGAGCGGCAAACTGCCGGATGGCCTGGTCCGGCATGGTCAGCGGCGTGTGGCGCAGATAGGGCAGCGGTGAAGCCGGGTCGGTTTCGATGGCCGGTCCGTCGCGGGTTTCGACCGTGCCACTGGCCTGGATCAGGATTTCGTGGTGCGGATGATCCAGCGTCAGGATGTGCAGCCAGTTGCCGAAGGCATCCCGGCTGCGGACCGCCCGGGCCGGCAGGCCCAGCTGCCAGTCAAGCACATGCTGGCGGGCCGAGTCGGCCGGTGTCAGCCGCAGGTACTGGGTGCTGTGGGCGACGCGTTCGTCGTAACGGTAAACCGTGCGGTGCTGGACCAGCAGTTTCATAGTGCCTCCAGGTATGCGTGCTGGATGCCGGTATCGAGCTTGTGCAGCTCGTCCAGAAATCCGGCCAGATAGTGCGGCAGTCCTTCTGCCAGTACATCGTCGATGTCGCTCCAGGTCAGCATGGCTTCCAGTTCGGCTACCCGCCGCCTGACCTGGGGCACCTGTCGTCCGCCTGCCGGCAGCAAAGCGGAGATTTCGTCAAGACAACTCTTGAGGCTGCGGGGGAGGTCGGGACGCAAGACCAGCAGTTCGGCCACCCGGCGCAGGGTCAGGCTGTCGCGATAGCAGCTCTGGTATGCCTCGATGGCACTGACCGAACGCAGCAGCGCCAGCAGCGGGTAATAGGCGTCGGCACCCCGCTCGCGGACAGCGGCGTGGGCACAGAGCAGGCGGGCGGTGTTGTCGGCACGTTCGACGAATGTGCCGAGCCGCAGGAAATTGAATGCGTCGTTGCGCAGGCTGGTGCCGAACACGATGCCGCGAAAGAGGTGTGAGCGGTCCTTGACCCAGTCGGAAAACGCTCCGGGATCAATGTCCGGCGCGGCCAGCCGGGCACGCAGCTCAAGCCAGGTGGTGTTGAGGGTTTCCCAGGTGTCGGCGGTGATGCTGCCCCTGACTGCGTGGGCATTTTCACGTGCACGTTTCAGGCAGCAGGCGATCGAGGCCGGCTCGTCCAGCGAAAAGCCCAAGGTCTGCCACAGGCCGGCGGGCGTGATGTCGCGGTGAAGGGCCAGGAAGGCTGCCCGTGTGCCGGTCAGGGCCAGCGGGATGGCAATGTCCTCCCTGAGGTCGCGTCCTTGCGGCAGCAGGGCCAGTTCGCGGCTGACATCCAGCGCCCGGGCCAGGTTTTCGGCCCGTTCCAGATAGCGGCTCATCCAGTAGAGATGCGATGCGGTGCGTGACAGCATGATTACTCCTCCAGAACCCAGGTGTCCTTGGTGCCGCCGCCCTGCGACGAATTCACCACCAGCGATCCCTCCGCCAGGGCCACGCGGGTCAGGCCACCGGCCACCATGCGCGTCTGGCGTCCGGACAGCACGAACGGGCGCAGGTCGAGATGGCGTGGTGCGATGCCGGCTTCGACAAAAGTGGGGCAGGACGACAGGCACAGCGTCGGCTGGGCGATGTAGTTGTCCGGCCGGGCCAGGATACGGGCGCGGAAATTCTCCAGTTCGGCCGCGCTGGCCGCTGGCCCGACCAGCATGCCGTAGCCGCCCGCGCCGTGGACTTCCTTGACCACCAGCTCGGGCAAGTGCGCCAGCACATGGGCCAGGTCTTCCTCGCGGCGCAGCTGCCAGGTCGGTACGTTTTCCAGCAACGGTTCTTCGCCGAGGTAAAAGCGGATCATGTCGGGCACGAAGGGATACACCGATTTGTCGTCGGCCACGCCGGTGCCGATGGCGTTGGACAGCACCACGTTGCCCTTGCGGTAGACCGACAGCAGGCCCGGTACGCCGAGGAGCGAGTCGCTGCGAAAGGCCAGCGGGTCGAGAAAGGCGTCGTCCACCCGGCGGTAGATCACGTCCACCCGCTGCGGCCCGGCGGTGGTGCGCATCCAGACATGCTCGTTCTTGACGAAAAGATCGGGGCCTTCGACCAGCTCCACGCCCATCTGGCGGGCCAGGA
>JAGPIM010000122.1 GCA_018055005.1 Laribacter sp. | reverse complement strand
GCATTTCTTCTTCGAGGCTGACGGGAATCGTCTCTTTGGCGAACAGGTGATCGGTCATGTGAAATCAGGTCGGTCTTCTAGCCGGAAAATAGCGCCGATTCTAGCACGGAGCGCACCGCATGGCCGCCTGTACGGCAGTCTTGCCGGGCAAACCGGCTGTGGCTGCCGCTTCTCCAGGCTGGTTTTGCCGGATCGGACACAAAAAAACAGCCACCCCGACACGTCGAGGTGGCACAGATCGGGAAAATGATGCGTATCAGGACGCGTCAATGACCGGTGGAATCGCTGTGGCGGCTGGCTTCGAACAGGAACCAGGCGCGTTTTTCGGTTTCGTCGATCCAGTTTTCGATCAGGCTGGCACCGGCCGTGTCGTTGTATTGGTCGCACACATTGTGGGCTTCGCGCAGGCGGCTGACCAGATCGCGGTTGTCTTCGCATAGTTCGGCCAGCATGTCACCGGGTTCAACATATTCGGCATCGTTGTCGAGGACGCGTTGCAGACGGCTGATCTGGCCGATGGAGGTGAGGGTACGACCACCCAGCTTGCGTACGCGTTCGGCCAGCGGATCGGTCATGGCAAACAGCTCGCCACCGAAATCATCCAGCATCAGGTGGTAATCACGGAAATGCGGCCCGCTGACATGCCAGTGGAAGTTCTTGGTTTTCAGGTACAGCGCAAACACGTCCGCCAGGATGAGGTTGAGTGCTGCGCCGATATCACGGCGGGCCTCCTCGCCCAGATCGGTCGGGGTCGTGATTTCCAGCAGGCGTTTGCTGGCAGTGGCGCGTTTTTTGTCTGAAGACATGTCTGACTCCTGGTTCAGAGGAAAACAATTCGCCGACTTCTTGATCGGCGATTTCCTCGGGTTATAGCAGCCAGAATCGCCAGAGGCCGGAAAATGGCGGACAACCGGTCAAACAGGTCGATTCGTCGCAACCCACGGTCGTATCAGAGCCAGGCAGGAAACCGCGTCATCTGCACTTTTTTCTTGTCGGGCATCCGGCTAGACTCGCCTCCCGTCCTGTTACACATCCGCCTGCCATGTCCACCTTGCCTGCCGCCCACCTGATTGCCGCCGACGTTGCCCGTACCCTGGCCGAAGACATCGGCGTTTGTGACTGGACTGCCTGTCTGGTGGATGCCCAGGCACCCGGCAGTGCCCGCGTGATTGCCCGGCAGGCTGCCGTGATTGCCGGCCAGGCATGGTTTGATGAATGCTTCCGGCAGGTGGATGCCCGGACTCAGGTTCGCTGGCTGGTTGCCGAAGGTGCGCGGGTCGAACCGGATACCCTGCTGTGTGAAATCTCCGGCCCGGCGCGGGCACTCCTGACGGCCGAGCGCAGTGCGCTCAATTTCCTGCAAACCCTGTCGGCTACCGCCACGATGGCTTCCCGCTATGCCGCGGTGGTGGCCGGTACCCGGGCACGGGTCTACGACACCCGCAAGACGCTGCCAGGCCTGCGGTTGGCGCAAAAATATGCAGTGACCGTCGGTGGCGGAGAAAACCAGCGCATCGGCCTGTACGACGGCGTACTGATCAAGGAAAACCACATTGCAGCAGCAGGTGGCATTGCCGCTGCCCTGGCGCAGGCTGCCCGGCTGACGCCTGCCGGTGTGTCAGTGCAAATCGAGGTGGAAAGCCTGACAGAGCTGGATGAAGCCCTGGCTGCCGGTGCCACGCTGGTCCTGCTCGACAATTTTTCCCTGGCTGAACTGGCGGATGCTGTTGAACGCACGGCTGGCCGGGCGGTACTTGAAGCCAGCGGTAACGTGTCGCTGGCTACGCTGCGGGCCATTGCCGAAACCGGTGTGGACCGCATTTCCATTGGCAAGCTGACCAAGGATGTCGAGGCCGTCGACCTGTCCATGCGTTTCGCCCTGTAAGGCTGCGCTGTTGCCGGATGCCCGGAAGGTATGACTTTTGTGTCCGGGTATCGGCCTGAAGCCGGCGGGCTGCACCCTCAACGTGCATCTTGCCCTGTGCGGTACGAAAGGCCCGTTCATGCGACCGGCACCTGGTGGTGATGCAACCTGCCGGATGTTCAGCGCGGAAAACCTGAAGCCGGGGATTCGGCAAACCTGTGTTACGGCGCATCAAACAGGCTGAGTTGCCGCACCGGTTCGGGCGGCATGCCCAGCCTGACCCCCACTCCAAGCAGCCGGACCGGCTTGCGCCCCCGCTCCCATGCCGTTGCCAGCAAATGCTCCAGCCGCGCGACCTGGAGGCTGCTGGCCCCCTCTTCCACCGTGGTCTGGCTGAAGTCGGCAAACTTCATCTTGACGGTCACGCCCCGGAAGTCCGGATCGCCCGCCCGGGCCAGCCGGCTGTGCAGCCGGTCCAGAAGTTCGGGCAGCGCCGCCCGGCAGGCGGGCAGATCCGGCAGGTCCTGTGCATAGGTTTCCTCGACGCTGACCGACTTGCGCTCGCGCTCCGGCTCTACCGGCCGCTCGTCCACTCCGTGTGCCAGTTCGTGCAGCCGTTCGCCGAAACGGCCAAATTCCGCTACCAGTTGTTCCAGCGGCGTTGCCCGGATGTCTGCTCCCGTTTCAATACCCATGGCTTGCAGGCGGGCAGCCGTCACGGCTCCGACCCCCCAGAAGCGCCGGACCGGCAATGCTGCCACGAAGGCATCGGTTGCCTGGGGCAGGATCACGAACTGCCCGTCGGGTTTGTTCCAGTCGCTGGCCACCTTGGCCAGAAACTTGCTGGATGCGATGCCGGCCGATGCCGTCAGGCCGACTTCGCTGCGGATCCGGGCGCGGATGGCCTCTGCCATCAGGGTCGCGCTACCCTGGCAATGCGGCTGGCAGGTGACGTCGAGATATGCCTCATCCAGTGACAGCGGCTCGACCAGTGGCGTGAACTCCCGGTAGATCGAGAGGATGTGCTGGCTGGCGGCCCGGTAGCGGGTAAAGTCCGGAGGCACCAGCAACAGTTTGGGGCACAGGCGCAGGGCCCGGGCGGATGGCATGGCCGAATGCACGCCAAAGCGGCGGGCCAGATAGTTGCAGGTGGCGATCACGCCGCGGTTTTCCGGGCGGCCGCCTACTGCCAGCGGCACATGCCGCCATTCCGGATGGTCGCGCATTTCCACCGAGGCATAAAATGCGTCGCAATCCACGTGGATGATCTTGCGCACCGGTCCGCTCATGGCCACACCCGCAGGAGTCAGTCTGCGGAAGTCCCCGCCTGCTGCCGTGCCAGTGCCCGGATGGCTTCAGCATTCGACGGCGAAAATGCCTGGGCGGCCGCGGCTTGCCAGGGAAGCCAGCAGGCTGCCGTATGTTCGCCCGGAGCCAGACGAACGGACAACCCGGCCGGCACCTCCAGCGAAAACACATGCTCGGTGTTGTGCGTGATACCTGGCGCATAGCGGTGACGCCAGCGTGGATAGATTTCCCACACGTTCTGCTGTTGCCAGTCATGCATCCGGCCAGCCGTCAGGCCGGTTTCCTCGGCCACTTCACGCCATGCGGCCTCCGGCAGGCTCTCGCCCTCTTCCAGGCTGCCGGTGACGGACTGCCAGAAACCCGGCGCATCGGCCCGTTCCAGCAGCAGGATCTGCAAATCAATCGTGTGGATCACGACCAGAACCGATTCGGGGCGTTTGTACGTCATTTCAGGCTTCACCCTGCCGTTCGCGCCGCCCCAAGAGACCGGCCAGTTCCACCGCCGATTTCACGCCCATCTTGTCGAGAACCCGTGAACGGTGGACTTCGACGGTCTTGATGGAAATGTCCAGTTCTTCGGCAATCTGCTTGTTGAGCCGGCCGGCCACGATCAGTTGCATGACCTCACGCTCGCGTTCGGTCAACTGCTGCAAGGCGGTATCGATACGCTGCCAGTGCTGGCGTGCCTGGCGCCGCTGGTTGTCGGCTGCCAGGCACTCGGCCACGCGGGCAATCAGCCGGGCATCGTCAAACGGCTTCTCAAAAAAATCCGCAGCCCCCATCTTGAGAGCACTGACTGCCAGCGGAACGTCCGCATGACCGGTCAGGAAAATGGCGGGTGGACAATCGCCCAGTGCCCGCAGTCGCTCGAACAGGATCAGGCCGCTGATGCCGGAAAGCCGGACATCCAGGACCAGACAGCCGGCAGTGCTGACGCAGTGACTGGCAGCCAGCAGGGATTCGCCCGAATCAAACGCGCGGATGGCGAACCCGTTGTCTTCCAGCAGCCAGCTCAGCGCCTCGCGCACGGCGTCATCATCGTCAACGATGATGACCGTCTGGTCATGGTTTGCTTCTTGCATCATGCCTGTCGGCTCTCCTGCGGAATCATGCTGACATCGCCCAGTACCCGGACTTCCCGCTGCGGGAACGGAATCTGGATGCCGTGCTCCACGAATTTGTCCCAGATGGCCAGGTTGATGGCGGATTTGGGGCCAAGCAGGCCGTTTTCCGGGTCACCCACCCAGTATCCCAGTGTCAGGTTGATGCTGCTGTCGGCAAATGCGGTCACGAAGGCGGTCGGAGCCGGATCCTGGAGGACGCGCGGCGAGCTGGTGGTGGCTTCCACCATCAGCGCCATTACCTGCCGCAGGTCACTGCCGTAAGCCACACCGATTTCCAGGCTCTGCCAGACGGACCGGTCACTGTACGAGGTATTGACCACGGTGTTGGAAATCAGTGTTTCGTTCGGGATCAGCGCTTCGGTGCCGTCAGCCTGCCGCAGGACGACATAGCGCGAGGTGATTTCCTGGATGATGCCGGTACGCGAGCCGGCGCCATCGACCGTGACCCGGTCACCGATGCGTACCGAGCGGTCCAGCAGGATGATGAACCCGGACACGTAGTTGCTGGCAATCTTTTGCAGGCCGAAACCCAGGCCGACACCGAGTGCACCACCAAAGACCGACAGGACGGTCAGGTCGATGCCGACAATCGGCAGCGCGATCAGGACGGCGGCGATGATCATGCCGGTCCGGACCAGCTTGGAGATGACGATGCGGAAGCTGAGGTCAACGTGGTTGATCAGCATGATGCGCTTATCGATCAGGCGGCTGACCCACAGGGCAGCCAGCATGATGACCGATACCCACAACAGGGCACTCAGGATCATCAGGGCTGTCAGGCGGTTTTTGCCGACGTGGAAGCTGATGGAGTCCAGCCACGAGAAAATCAGCCCGTCGAACCCGAGCTGGTAGGCAATGAAGCCCAGCCAGAACAGGACGGCGATGGAATGCTCGGTACCCTGTTCGATCTTGCCTTTGGGGAGAATGTTGCGCACCAGCGCCGCCGCCAGCCGGGTGATGCCCAGCCAGAACAGCATGGCCGAGCCGACGGTCAGGATGGTGGCGTCGGCCTTGAAGTAAAACGCGTTGGCAACGATGGCCAGCAAGGCCAGTACAAATCCGCCAACCGGCAGGGCGAGTCGCCCGAGCAGGTAGGTCAGCAGCCGTTCACGCCGCTCCGGATGGTCCCGGTAGAGATAGCGTTGTACGCGGACGGCAAACCAGAGGCCGAGCCAGACGATCAGCGCCAGCAAAGCCAGTTGTATCAACCCGGTTTGGGTGGTCAGCAGTTCGACAATCAGGTCGAACTTGTTGGCCTGATCGGCCATCAGGTTGTCAATGGATGTGGCAGCGTGTGTCGGATCTTGGGTCATGGAGGCTCAGGAGCAGCAAAATGGCAAAAATAATACCTCCCGCGAGGTCATCGCGGGAGGTTGACGTGGGGCGCAAAAACGTCAGGCCGCGAGCAGCTGTCCGTCCGTCAGGCGGTAAATGCTGCCGGTACGGGCTGCGATGTCGTAGTCGTGGGTGACGATCACCAGTGCCGTGCCGGCATCGGCATTCAGCTCCAGCATCAGGTCAAACACGGCTTCCGCCGTATGCCGGTCAAGGTTGCCGGTGGGCTCGTCGGCCAGCAGGCAGGCGGGTTCAGTCACCAGAGCCCGGGCAATGGCTGCCCGCTGGCGCTCGCCGCCGGACAGCTCGCCCGGGCGGTGGGCAAGGCGGTGTCCCAGTCCGACCCGCTTGAGCATGGCCGCCGCCTTTTCTTCGGCATCGGCCTTGCTCATCCGCCGGATCAGCAGGGGCATGGCCACGTTCTCGACAGCGGAAAACTCGGGCAAGAGATGGTGAAACTGGTAGACGAATCCGAGCATGCGGTTGCGCAGGTCACCGCGGGCCTTTTCCGACAGGGCGTACAGGTCCTGCCCGCCCAGCTCCACCCGGCCGGTGGATGGCGTATCCAGTCCGCCCAGCAGGTGCAGCAAGGTGGATTTGCCCGAGCCGGAACTGCCGATGATGGCTTTCCTTTCGCCTTTTCCGAGGGTCAGGCTGATGCCGGACAGTACCGGCACGTCCAGTCCGGCATAGGTTTTGCCGAGTCCTTCGGCCTTGAGAACCAGATCACTCATAGCGCAATGCCTCGGCCGGTTGGGTGCGGGCGGCGCGCCAGCTCGGGTACAGCGTGGCAATGAAAGCCAGCACCAGGGCGATGACGGCAATGGTCGAAACATCGGCAAACTGCACGTCACTCGGAAGATGGTCGATCATGTAGACCTCGCTGGAGAGCAGCTTGGCACCGATCACCCGCTCGATGGCCGGTACGATGGTGTCGAGATTGAAGGCAACGAGTACACCGCCGACCACGCCGGATACGGTGCCGACCACACCGGAGATCGCCCCCTGGAGCATGAAGATCTTCATGATCGAGCCGGGGCTGGCTCCCAGCGTGCGCAGGATGGCGATGTCGGCCCGCTTGTCCGTCACCACCATCACCAGTGTCGACACCAGGTTGAATGCTGCCACTGCCACGATCAGCGTCAGGATGATGGTCATCATGCGCTTTTCGATCTGCACGGCCCGGAAGTAGTTGGAGTGCAAGTCAGTCCAGTCGGTCATGACCAGATTCCGGGTAATCCGCGGATACAGGTCGCGCTTGACCACCGGTGCCTGCAAAACGTCGTCCAGCTTGAGGCGCAGGCCGGAAACGCTGTCACCCATGCGGAAAAGGCGCTGGGCGTCTGTCAGGTCAATCATGGCCAGCGTGGCGTCGTATTCATACATGTCGACCTTGAATACACCGACAACGGTGAAGGTCTTGAGCCGGGGCAACATGCCTGCCGGCGTGAACTGGCCTTCCGGCGTGATCAGGTTGACCTTGTCGCCCATGCCGACCCCCAGGGCCCGTGCCAGTTCGACGCCCAGCACGATGCCGAATCCGCCGGGCTGCAGGTTGGTCAACTTGCCGACCACCATGTGCGAGCCGACGTTGACCACCTGGTCTTCCAGCTTCGGAATGACGCCACGAACCAGGGCACCGCGCACGGCGCCCTGTGCCGACAGCAAGCCCTGGGCTGCGATGAACGGTGCGCTGGCCTCTACCCGCGGATCGGCTGCCACCAGTTTTTGCACGGCTGGCCAGTCATTGAGCCGGCCGGTCACACTGGAGACTTCCAGGTGCGAGGCCACGCCGAGCATGCGGGTGCGGATCTCTTTCTGAAAGCCGTTCATGACTGACAGGACGATGATCAGTGCCGCCACGCCAAGGGCAATGCCGACAATGGAAACCAGTGAAATGAACGAAATGAAACTGTTTTGTCGCCGCGCACGTACATAGCGCATGGCGATCATTGATTCAAATGACATGACGGGCGATCAGTCCTGGGGGTAAGGGTTGACGAGCGAGAGCATCATTCCGGCGAGATAGTCGCGGATCTGCTGCTCATCGCACCCCATGAGAATGGCATCTTCAAAGGCATCCTGCGCGACCTGCCTTAATTCGGTCAGGTTTTCGTGCATGACCTTGATCTTTTCAACACAGGCGACCGGATTGCCCTGCGGGTCGCGCCATACCGGAAATTCCGGCATGCAGTCAGTCATGATTTTTTCTTCCCGGTGGTCGGGCTTTTGCTTTTGCTGCTGGTACCCGTTTTTTTCTTGGTCGTGGCTGTACTGGCCTTGCCAGTGGCTTTGCTGGCTGCCTTGGCTTTGTTATTGGTAGCCGATTTGCCCGATTTTGACGATGCGGCGGATTTCTTGGCCGACCCCTTGCCGGCAACCTGCTCTTTTTTCTGTTCCTCGCAGGCAGCTAGTTGCCGCTTGCGCTCGCGTGCTGACAAGCCTTTCCTGGGGGGGGGGCATTTCAGGGGGTCCGGGGTCGCCCTGGATTTGCCCTTTTCCGCAGCGGGCTTGCCGGCTACGGACTTGGCCGCAGCCAGTGCGCCGACACCAGCCACCGCAGCAGCACCGCCTGCGAGAGCAGGCCCATTGTCGGCAAAGCTGGCGATCAGGTCGGTATCCGAAGGTTTTTTGGGCGCGGCATCCTGGTCAGCCAGGAATTCGCGTCCGCCGGCCGAACGCGAAACCCGGCGGGCACCATTGAAACGGCCTGACCAGTAGCTTGCGTTGATGCTGGCAATTTCGATGTTCTTGCCCGTGCGCGGTGCATGGATGAACTTGCCGTTGCCGATGTAGAGGCCGTTGTGCGAGAAGGCAAAGCCGCGGGTGTTGAAGAAGACGATGTCACCCGGCTGAAGGTCGTCGCGCGAAACCGGCCGGCCGTGCTGGGCCTGCTCGCCGGCAGTCCGGGGCAGATTGATGCCGGCGGACTTGGAAAAGATGTAACGTACGAAGCCTGAGCAGTCGAATCCCTGCGACGGATTGTTGCCGCCGAACCGGTAGGCGATGCCCATCAGGCTCATGGCTTGCAGGATGATGTCTCCCATGGCTTCATCGCCGGGAGAGGACAGGCGGGTTTCAGCGCGGGGCTTGGCTGCCGTCTCGCTGG
>JAGPIM010000121.1 GCA_018055005.1 Laribacter sp. | reverse complement strand
GATCTGCGGCAGGTAGCGCTGCACCATCAGGCTGCGCTGGCCGTGCTGGCTCATGACCTCCAGCACCGAGCCCAGGTTGGGGTCGCGCGCCGACAGGCGGAAGATGCCTTCGCCGCCCATGCTGTCGAGCGGCTTGAGGATGGCGTCGCCCTGTTCGGAGACAAAGGCGCGCAGGCGGTCCATGTCGCGGCTGACCAGGGTCGTGGCCGTGAGGTGCGGGTAACCGAGGATGGCGAGCTTTTCGTTGTGGTCGCGGATCGCCTGGCCGCGGTTGAAACAGCGTGCCCCCAGCCGTTCGGCCACGCTCATGAGGTGGGTGGCGTAGAGGTATTCGGCGTCGAACGGCGGGTCCTTGCGCATCACCACGGCATCAAAGGCGGTGAGGTCGGTGTCCTGCGGCGTACCGCAGCGGTACCAGTCGTCCCGCTGGCTGGTCAGGGTCAGCGGCGTGGCGCGCAGGTAGACGCGGCCTTCGCGGGCAAAGAGGTCGGGCAGTCCGGCCGCAAACAGCTGGTGGCCGCGGGCGGCGGCGGCTTCCATCATGGCGAACGTACTGTCCTTGTAGGTCTTGAAACCGGCCAGCGGGTCGGCAATGAAGGCGACTTTCATGTATACATGCTCTCCGTCTGTATTAGTGTGCGCTTAATCTGGCGTGCACCGAATGTACCGGAGCATACCTCTTATGATGATTCGTCGTGGATGGCGTACCGGCGTCCTGGTGCTGGCAGCAGTATGGCTGACCGGTTGTGCCGGCACTGCCGCACCGCTGACCCAAAGCGGATTCCTGCAGGATTACGCCCGTCTGCAGCCCCGGGATGATGCCACCGTGGCATGGCTCAATCCGTCCACGCGACCGTTCGGCGAACGGCCACTGGTGGTCGAGCCGGTGGTGATCCGCGAACAGCAGATGGAAGGCGAGGTGATTTCGCTGGCCGACAACCGCTACAGCAACCTGCGGGTCTGGCTGCGTGATGCCGTGGTGGTACGGCTCAAGGCTGCCGGCTACACGGTGGCGGACGAACCGGCGCCGGATGCGACCCGCATCCGCCTCGCCGTGACCGGCCTGATGCATACGCCGTCGTCACTGCGCATTCTGGAAATGCTGCCGATGGGTGCCCTGCTGGCCGGTGCCAAGGCTGTGACCGGCAACCGCAACGACGATGTGGTGATGTTTGTCGAACTCCAGGTGCGGGATCCGCAGGGCGAGGTGCTGATCGAGGGCGTGCAGCGCGTCAACGGGGTCGCCATGTCGCCGCGTGAACTGGCCGGCATCACGCCCCGGCAGGTGCAGGCCCAGGCCGACGTGTTTGCCCTGCGGCTGGCTGACAGCCTGCAACGCTTCGACCGCGCCTACGCCAACGGCACCCTGCCGGTGGCCGGCAATGCCCGGCTGGCAACCTCGGCCCGCCCCTGACGACCGTCCGGCCTTCTCGGGCCGGGAACGCTGCCCCCCTCTGCGTCGGGGCCGTGCATGCTCAACGCAGTCACGCCACCGGTACTGCCATAGTCTTCAGCCATGACCGCCGGCGGTTTACCCTGCCGGACCGCGTGATCCGGTGCATCCCTGAATGGGTGACGGCTGGCAGGGTGCATGCCCGGAAAACGCGCGCCCTGCCGGTTGCGGCGTGCCTTGTCCAGGCCGGTGATACCGTCGTGACGGCAGGCGTGCAGTCCGGTGTGTTGCGTGTCTGAACGGTGCTCCTGCCCGGTTCACCCTCTCCTGCATTGACGGCCTGACGCTCCGGCTGCACCACCAACCGGCTGGCCGGTACGTCACGTATCCGGCAGGCCACCGCCGCACCATGACCGCAACAATCCGGCGATGCGGATTGTCATGGCCGGTCCATGGAATCCGGCCGGATGATGACTGTCAGGCCGGCGGACCTGGATCCCGGGAGGACCGGCCCGCCGGAATGGCGGGCGGACGGTCAGGCCGCCGGCCGGCGCTTGAGACCGCGCAGCATGTTCCACATGGCCGTGCGGCGGAAGGCCAGCAGGTAGGCCGCGTGGAAGCCGGCCAGCCACAGTACGGTGTTGGCCGCCACTTCGTGCACGTCGGCCAGCCATTCCGGTGCCTCGTCCTCGTCGTGTCCGTCGCCATAGGCGTCATGCTCATCGTAATGGCCGCCGGCCTGCGCTGCCGGGACCACGGCAGTAACGGCGTCACCGATGATGCGGGTGTTGTCGACCATCAGGATGCCGGTGCCGGCCGTGACCACGGTGGCGGCCAGAATCCCGACCGTCAGCAGTTTGCTGACATGCAGCAGGTTCAGGTTTTTCAGCAATGACCATTGCGGCAGCACTCCGGGAAATCCGGCGGATTTTTTCAGCGCCAGAATCAGCCGGGTAATCAGGAAAACAATCAACCCGTAACCCAGCCAGACATGCAGTCGTTCAAAACTGTCTTCGGTGAAATAACAGGCCAGTATTAATCCGGCAATCATCCAGTGCACAAGGCGAAAACGGTTGAAGGGGTTCATTTTGCTGCCTTTTTTGTTGGTGTCATGCCTGCCAGTTTCTCCATTTGATTTAACGGTGGATTAAAAAGCCAGACGGAATTTTTTAATTTTTTCCAGGCGGTTTTTTAAGTTTCAGTTGAATGTCGGCTCCTAGCTTGAATGGCGTACCCGGCACCGGAAACGGTCCGGCCATGACCTGAGGAGAGCGACATGAAAATCTGGCAATGCCGTATTTGCGGCGTGGTTTACGACGAACAGAAAGGCTGGCCGGATGCCGGCATTGCTCCGGGAACCCGCTGGGAAGACGTGCCGGACGACTGGCTGTGCCCGGACTGTGGCATGGGCAAGAGCGAGTTCGACCTGATCGAAGTGCGGACATGAGCATCGTCATCATCGGCAGCGGCCAGGCGGGCTACGCCGTGGCCCGCGAGCTGCGCCGGCTGGATGCCGGGGTGCCACTGGTCCTGCTGACCCGCGACGGCGGCGAGTCGTACCCCAAGCCCATGCTGTCGGTGGCGCTGGCGCAGGGCAAAACGCCTGCATCGCTGGTGCTGGCCAGTGCCGGGCACATGGCCGCCGCCCTGGACATGCAGGTGGTGACCGGAGTGGAGGTGACCGCCATCGACCGCCAGGCCCGCTGCGTCCGGACCCGGCAGGGGGACTGGCCGTACCGGGCGCTGGTGCTGGCCACCGGGGCCGAACCGGTGGCGCCGGCCCTGTCCGGTGACGGCGCCGGCGAGGTGCTGGCCGTCAACGATCTGGACAGCTATGCCCGTTTCCGGGCGCAACTGCCGGCCGGTGCCAAAGTCATCCTGCTGGGAGCCGGGCTGATCGGCTGCGAGTTTGCCTGCGACCTGCTGGCCAGTGGCCATGCCGTTACCCTGCTCGACCGTGCCGCCTGGCCAGCGGCGGGCCTGTTGCCGCAGGCGGCCGGAATGGCCCTGTTGCAGGCCTTGCAGCAGGCCGGGGCCGGCTGGCATGGCAACGTGAACGTGCTGGCGGTCGAGCATAGCGGTGGCGGGCTGGCGGTCGTGCTGGACGATGGCCGGTGGCTGGCCGGTGACCTGGTCCTGTCGGCCATCGGCCTGCGGCCGCGGACCGTGCTGGCAGCCAGTGCCGGCCTGCCGTGTGACCACGGCATCCTGACCGACGCTGACGGCGTGACTGCCGATCCGTGCATTGCGGCACTGGGTGACTGCGCCCAGCCGCCGTCCGGCTGGCAGCCCTACATCGCACCGGTTGCCCCGCTGGCGCGGCGCATTGCCGCCCGGCTGTCCGGACAGATTCCGGTGGTGGCTCCGGCGTTGCCGGTCCCGGTGGCGTTCAAGACGCCGCTGCATCCGGTGGTGGTGCAGCCGCCGCTGCGGCCCGGCAACTGGTCGGTGCTGGACGGAACCGCTGGGGTGGAAATGGCCTGTACCGATGCCGCTGGCGAAGTGTGCGGCTTTGCCCTGACCGGCGCGCACGCCGGCAAGCGTGGCGTGTGGCAGGGCCGCCTGCGGGCCTGAACCGAATGTTGATCGTGCCGGCCAGGCCGGCACCGGGAGAAAAACCATGAAACTGCTGACAACCTGCGGCCTCTTGGCCGGATGCCTGTGGATGACGGCTGGCCAGGCGGCCGGCCCGGCCGATTTCATCAGCCAGTACACCGCCGAGGCCCGTCAGGCCCGGCCGGGCTGGCAGCCTTCGGCCGAGCGGGGCCGGGTGCTGTATTACAAGGAAGTGATGCGCGACGGTGACAAGGTGAGCTGCGTGACCTGCCACACCTCCGATCCGGCCCGCAGCGGCCAGACCCGCTCGTACCGCGCCATCAAGCCGCTGGCACCGGCGGCCAATCCGGCGCGCTTCACCGATGCCAAGAAGGTGGAGAAGTGGTTCCGCCGCAATTGCGACGATGTATTTGCCCGTGAATGCACGGCTCAGGAAAAGGCGGACCTGGTGACCTGGCTGGCATCGGTCCGTCCGGCGAAATGAGGAGAGTCGACATGAAACCGAACCACGGGACGATCAAGGCGCTCCTGTGCCTCTGTGGCTGTACGCTGGCAGCGTTTGCCGGCGCCGGGGACCACGGCCGGCGTGCGCCGGCGGATGCGCTGTACCAGACCGAGTGCGGCAGCTGCCACCTGGCGTATCCGGCACGCATGCTGTCGTCTGCCGACTGGGCGCAGAGCATGAAGGGGCTGGATCGCCACTTTGGCGAGAATGCCAGTCTCGACAAGCAGGACTGGCAGCACATTTCTGCCTATCTGGCGCGCTACGCCGGTGACGGCCGCAAGCGCATGTACCAGACCGATGCGGCCACGCCCGGCGAGCCGCGGCTGACCACGACGGGCTGGTTTGTCCACAAGCACCGCAAGGTCAAGGCCGCCGACTTCCGGCTCAAGCGCGTGGGCAGCGCCGCCAACTGCGCGGCCTGCCACCGGGATGCCGAGCGCGGTGAATTCGACGACGATACGGCGAAAATTCCGCGCTGAGGGCGGTCGGCACCGGGCGAGTTCAGGCGTCCGGTGCCGTGGCTTCCAGTTCGCGCGAGGCGGCCAGCTGTGCCAGCCGCGCCACCACGCCGTAGGCGTACAGGCGGTTGGTCGAGCATTCCGGGCCGCAGCGCAGGTCAGGCAGACAGGCGTCGTCGAACGTCATCGGGGTGAAGTGCATGCCTGGCGCGTTGAGGTTTTCGTCCACGCCGCGGCCTTCGTGCACGCGGTAGAAGCCGCCGACCACGTGGCGGTCGATCATGTAGATCACCGGCTCGGCCACGGCGTCACCGATGGTCTCGAAGGTGTAGACACCTTCCTGGACGATCACTTCGCTGACCTGCAGGCCTTCCTTGACCACCGACATCTTGTTGCGGGCCTTGCGGTTGAGGCCGATGACGTCGTCCGGGCTCTTGACCGTCATCACGCCCATGCCGTAGGTACCGGCGTCGGCCTTGACGATCACGAACGGCGTTTCGTCGATGCCGTGTTCGCGGTACTTGGCGCCGATGCGCGCAAGCACGTCGCTGACGGTGTCGGCCAGATGCTGCTCGCCCTGCCGTTCATGGAAATCCAGCCCGTTGCACGAGGCAAACAGCGGATTGATGAACCACGGGTCGAACGACAGGAGGGCGCCGAATTCATCGGCGACGCTGTCGTAGGCGGCAAAGTGCTGGGTCTTGCGGCGGGTGGTCCAGCCGGCGTGCAGGGGGGGCAGCAGGTCCTGCTCCAGCCCTTGCAGCAGGGGTGGCACACCGGCCGACAGATCGTTGTTGAGCAGCACGAGGCAGGGGTCGAAACCGTCGGCCAGGCGCAGGCGGTTGCCGTGGCGCTCAATGGGTTCCAGCGTCAGCGAGTCGTCGTCCGGCAGGGTAAAGGTGGTCGGCTCCTGGATGTCGGCCAGCAGGGTGCCGATGCGCACATGGAAGCCGGCCTGCACGAGGATGCGCGCCAGCGCGGCAACATTCTTGAGGTAGAACGTGTTGCGCGTGTGGTTTTCCGGGATCAGCAGCAGGTTGCGTGCGGTGCAGCACGAGCGCTCGATGGCCATGGTGGCGGCCTGCACGGCCAGCGGCAGGGCGTCGCGGCCGAGGTTGTTGAAGCCGCCGGGAAACAGGTTCATGTCGACCGGTGCCAGCTTGAAGCCGCTGTTGCGCAGGTCGACCGAGCCGTAGAACGGCGGGACATGCTCGGCAAACTGGCGACGGAACCAGTGCTCGATCTGGGGCTGGGCCGCCAGCAGGCGGCGTTCGAGTTCGACCAGCGGAGCGGTCAGGCCGGTGGAAAGGGTGGTGACAGGCATGGTGTTCCCTGCAAAAAGACGGCGTATCCGATCATCAATGGCGATAAATGGCACTTTTTCAAGTCTGGCTGGCAGGCTGTGCTTCCACCGGCCAAGGTTCGCCAAAGGCCTTGGCGTAGCGCAATTGCAGAGTCGGCCAGTCAAATCCATGGTTCTGCGCTCCCTGATGCTCGATCTTGATCGCGCCCAGCAGTGCGCCCAGCCGGCCGGCCAGCGGCCAGTCCCAGCCTTGCGACCGGGCAAACAGCAGCCCGGCGCGATAGGCGTCGCCGCAGCCGGTCGGGTCGACCACGCGCGCGGCCGGTGCAACCGGAATACGGTGATGATAGCCGTTGGACCAGATGTCCGAACCCTGCGGACCCCGGGTGATGACCAGGGCTTCCAGCCGGTCAGCCAGTCCGGCCAGCGACAGGCCGGTGCGCGACTGCATCAATTCGGCCTCGTAGTCGTTGAGCGTCAGGTACGGTGCGCGTTCGATCATTTCCAGCAGTTCGTCGCGCGAGAACAGGGGTAGCTCCTGTCCCGGATCGAAGATGTACGGCAGGCCGTGCTCCGACAACTGGCGGGCATGTTGCAGGTCGGCGGCGTAGCCCGACGGGCCGACGATCGCCAGCGTGGCGCCGGCGAGATGCCTGCTGACCGGATTGTCGACCGCGCAGTCAGTGGCGCCGGGATGGAAGGCGGTGATCTGGTTGTCATCCCGGTCGGAGGTGATGAAGCACTGGGCGGTATGGCGGCCGGGCGCTTCGTAAATGCCGTCGGTACGGATGCCATGCTGCGCGAGGTGGGCGCGGTAGGGGCCGAAATCCTCGCCGGCAGCCGACACGATCAGCGGCTCGCCGCCCAGCAGTGCCAGGTTGTAGGCGATGTTGCCGGCACAGCCGCCGTATTCGCGGCGCAACTCGGGCACCAGGAAGCAGACTGACAGCTTGTGCAGCTGGTCGGGCAGCAGGTGGCCGGCAAAGCGGTCGGGAAAGGTCAGCAGGGTGTCGTAGGCGAGCGATCCGCAGACGAGGATGGACATGGAGGAATCCGGCGGCCGATGATGGCGGGGATTGTAACATTGGCATTTTGTTGAACTGTCTGGAGTTGTCCATGCCGCTGCGTCTGATCCGAACCCTGTTGCTGGCCTGCCTGCTGTTGCCCGCGCTGGCGCAGGCCGCCAGCCTGGCCGATACCCGCTTTACCGACCTCAAGGGCCAGAGCCGCACGCTGACCGACTGGCGCGGCCGGGTGGTGGTGGTGAACTTCTGGGCCACCTGGTGTGCGCCCTGCCGTGAGGAAATGCCCATGCTCAATACCTACGCCCAGAAGTGGGGTCCGCACGGTGTCAGTGTGGTGGGCATCGCACTGGACCAGGCGGTCGAAGTAAAGAACTTCGTGCAGATGTTTTCCATCACCTATCCGGTCCTCCTAGGCGGCAACCAGGCGGCCATGGACCTGATGCGCGCCAACGGCAATCCCGTGGGGGCCCTGCCGTTTACGCTGGTACTGGACCGGCAGGGCCGGCCGGTGGCCCGCATCACCGGCCGCCTGACCGAAGAGCAGCTGGATGCGGTGGTGCTGCCACGGCGCTGAAAACCCGCGTGACGGCTACGGGGATAGCAAAATCGGGTAAAATCTCCGACCTTTGTTGATAACCGCAGTTTTTTTGCACGGATACGCCATGAAAATCGGCATCGTCATGGGCAGCCAGAGCGACTGGCCTGTCATGGAGCACGCCGCCAAAATGCTCAAAGCGTTTGGTGTGGACTATGAAACCCGCGTCGTGTCGGCGCACCGGACGCCGGACCTGCTGTTTGAATACGCCGAGCAGGCCGAAGGGCGCGGACTGGCGGCCATCATCGCCGGTGCCGGCGGTGCGGCCCACCTGCCGGGCATGCTGGCCGCCAAGACCCACGTGCCGGTGCTGGGCGTGCCGGTGCCGTCCAGATACCTGCGCGGCGAGGATTCGCTGCTCTCCATCGTGCAGATGCCCAAAGGCATTCCGGTCGCCACCTTTGCCATCGGTGAAGCCGGCGCGGCCAATGCCGGACTGTTTGCCGTGGCCATGCTGGCCGGCCAGGACCCGCAACTGGCCGCCCGCCTCAAGGCATTCCGTGCCGAGCAGCGCGACAGCGTGCTGGCCATGAGCCTGCCGGAGGTGGCATGAGCGCCGCCAGCCAGCCGGTCCTGCCACCGTCCATGCTGGGCATCCTCGGTGGCGGCCAGCTCGGCCGCATGTTCACCGTGGCTGCCAAGACCATGGGCTATCACGTCACGGTGCTTGATCCCGATCCCAACGCGCCGGCGGCCGATTTTGCCGACGTGCACCTGTGCCGTGCCTACGATGACCCGGAGGCCCTGCGCCTGCTGGCCGATTCGTGCGCGGCCGTCACCACCGAATTCGAAAACGTCAACGCCGACTCGATGCGCTGGCTGGCCGGCCGCACCCGGGTCAGCCCGTCCGGCGACTGCGTGGCCATTGCCCAGGACCGCATCCAGGAAAAAGCCTGGATCAACCGCGCCGGGCTGGC
>JAGPIM010000120.1 GCA_018055005.1 Laribacter sp. | reverse complement strand
CACTGTCGATGGCTGCGTAGTCTTTGGCTTCGCCGCCGAATTTCTTCGACAGAATGGTGGTGATCGCAGCAGTCAGCGTGGTCTTGCCGTGGTCAACGTGGCCGATGGTACCGACGTTCACGTGCGGCTTAGTCCGTTCGAACTTCTCTTTAGCCATGATGAATTTCCGCCAGAAAAACGTTGAGAATATAGATGGTGCCCATGGGCAGAATTGAACTGCCGACCTCTCCCTTACCAAGGGAGTGCTCTACCCCTGAGCTACATGGGCCTGAACTTGGAGCGGGTGAAGGGAATCGAACCCTCGTCATAAGCTTGGAAGGCTTCTGCTCTACCATTGAGCTACACCCGCCAGCCGCTCGTGATCCCTCACGCCGCCAAATTGAATTCTGGTGGAGGGGGAAGGATTCGAACCTTCGAAGGCTGAGCCGGCAGATTTACAGTCTGCTCCCTTTGACCGCTCGGGAACCCCTCCGTGAGAGAGCCCGAACTATATCGACACCCGAAAACCCCGTCAATACCCCAAGGCATTTTTTTTGGTTTTTCGTATAACCCGCCAACACAAAGCCCCACCGTTCAACAGTGGGGCTTTGGTACCAGAAGCCATGCTTGCCGCCGGTCAGGCCTTGCCACTGATGATCAGGAACTTCTGGTACAGCTCGGCTTCCGTTTCCGGATGAGCCGGATCCAGAGGAATACAGTCGACCGGGCAGACCTGCTGACATTGAGGCTCGTCATAGTGGCCAACGCACTGGGTACAGAGGTTCGCATCAATTACATAGATTTCTTCGCCCTGCGAAATTGCACCATTCGGGCATTCCGGCTCGCACACATCACAGTTGATGCACTCGTCGGTAATCATCAGCGACATAACTAAATCTTTCTTGATTCAATGGGTTATTTACAGGAAACATTGTCTCAGGCACGTTTACGCCACGCAAGCCGCTTCCGCCGGCCGCAGCAATGCAAATGATACCTTGCCCGCCCGCCCTTGCCGCCAGACATCCCAGCCCGCCAGATCCGGCAAGGTTTCCGCCTCGACATACACCACACCCCGCTGCGTCAGGCAGACAGCCACACGCGGCAAGGCCTGCGCCAGCAGATCAGTCGCAAACGGCGGATCCATCACGACCACATCGAAGGATTCACGGACCTGCGCCAGCCAGTGCAACGCATCCGCCTCCACCACACGGATGCGCTCGCATCCCAGCAAGCGGGCGTTGGCCTGCAGCTGCCTGGCCACCGGACGGGCTTTTTCGATCATGACCACATGCGCAGCATGCCGGCTGGCCGCTTCGAATCCCATGGCTCCGCTACCGGCAAAGAGATCCAGCACCGACAGCCCGGTCAGATCCTGCCCAAGCCAGTTGAATACGGTTTCCCGCACCCGGTCCGGTGTCGGACGCAAACCCGGCTGGTCCGGAAACTCAAGCACCCGGCGCCGGTATTCACCCCCGATGATGCGCACGCGGTTCTGGTACGAATTACTGCTGTTCTTGCTCACGCTCGACCTTGTTGCTGTCAGATTCGTTACTGCCGCCCACCACCACCTCAACCAGATGATCGAGACCGACTCGGCGCCGGTAGGCATCACGCACCGCCTCCGGCGTCACCTGCTCCACGGCCCGAGGGTAATCGTCCAGCCAAGTGAGCGGCAGATTATAAAAGCCGATGGCCGCTACGTACTCGATCAATTTCTTGTTGCTGTCATAGCGCAGCGGAAAACCACCGATGATATTGGCCTTGGCTTGCTCAAGTTCCGCCGCACTCGGGCCATCGGCCACAAACCTCTCCAGCGTCTCCCGAGCCACTCGCCGCGCCTCGTCTGCCTGCGCCTTGCGCGTACTGACCGACACCATGAATTCACCAGGTGCCGTGTACGGTGCCAGCATGCTGCTGGCACCGTACGTCAGGCCACGCTTGCTGCGCAACTCGGTCATCAGCCGTGAGTCGAAGCCGCCGCCCCCCAGCACGTAATTGCCTACCACCAGCGGGTAATAGTCCGGATCATCCCGCGTCAGCAGCGGCAAGCCCAGCACCACACTGGCCTGGCTGGCCACATGCGGCTGACTCAGACGCTGCGCGGCCGGCTGCAGCACCGGCGGCACCCTGGGCAACGGTGCTGCAGCTCGCGGCAGGCCGCGGGTCAGCTGTTGCGCCAGCTCGGCCGCCTCACGCCGGGTCAGGTCACCTACGATTGCAATACTCATGTAACCGGGGCGGTAATGCTGCTGCCAGAACGCCTGCACATCCTCGCGCCCGATGGCCTCCACAGCAGCCGTCGTCAGCCGCGCCTCATTGGCATAAGGATGCCGGCCATAAATGGCCTGGATGAACTGCCGGTAGGCCACGGCCTGCGGACTGGTTTCTTCCTGCCGCAGGCCGGCTACCGTTTGTGCCTTGGCCCGCGCCAGTGCCGCCTCCGGAAAAGCCGGCTGTGTCAGCACTTCATTGAGCAGCGCCACGCCCTGCTTGCGGTCAGCAGCATCCGAGAGCAGACGCAGGCGGATGGCGGCGCGATCCTGGTCCACCGAAGCACCATACTGCATCGACCGGTCGGCCCATGCTGCCGACAGCGCCTCTTCATCATGCTTGCGCGTACCACTGGCCAGCAGCCGATTGGTCAGCGCCGCCACCCCCAGACGGTCAAGCGCCTCCCGGCGCGACCCGGCATCCACATCGATCCGGATGTCGACGATCGGATTCTGGTGCGACGGCACGAACAGCACGCGCGCGCCGTCCGGCTGCGTCCAGCGCTCAATCGGCTGGGCACCGGCCACACCGGCCATCAGTGCACCACCTGCCAGCAGCAGCCAGCTCAGGAACCGGTTAGCGGACATGCTGGTTCTCCTTCATGGAAGCCTGGCCGGCCTGACGCTGGGCCTGCGTCAGCGGCAAGGGCTTGAGTTCACCCACGACCAGGCGCTCGTCAGTGAAATAGCGGCGCACCACCCGTTGCAGGTCCTCTGACCGGACTGCTGCCAGCCGTCGGTCGGTCTCGTCTTCGTCCCGCCACGAATGGCCGCGCGACTCGGCTGCGCCCATCGACATCGCCTGGGCAAACATCGAATCACGCTCGTACACCCGCCCGGCGCGCAGCTGCTGGCGAACCCGGGCCAGCTCGGCCGGCTCCACGCCCTTGTCGGCGATCTGCCGCAGTTGCCGGCGTACCGCCTGCTCCAGCGCAGCAGGCGTCTGCCCGGCAGCCGGCACGGCCACCACGGTAAAGAGCTGCTCGCCCCGGCCGTTCATGTCGTAATCCGCACTCACGCTATCGGCCAGCCGCTGCTCGCGCACCAGGGCGCGCGGCAGGCGGGAAGCGGCAGCGCCGTCCAGCACGGCCGCCAGCACTTCCAGTGCGTACGGATCAGGCTCTTCCGCTTTTGCCAGTCGCGGCACCCGCCAGCCCAGCGCCACGTAACCCAGTTCACTGGGGCGCTCCAGCACGAAACGCCGCGGCCCCGGTGGCAGGTCCGGCTCAGCCACGGCCTGCGGGCGCGCCACCACACGGGCCGGCAAACGGCCGAAAGTGGCACGGGCCTCGTTCAGTACCGTTTGCGGATCGACATCCCCGACCACGACCAGCGTGGCATTGTTCGGCGCATAAAAGCGCTGGTACCAGTCCTTGAGGACCGGCGCATCAATGCGCGGAATGTCATCGGCCCAGCCGATCACCGGCTGGCCGGACGGTCCGGCAAACGCATGCCGGCCCATCTCCTCCATCAGCATCGCCCCCGGATTATCGTCGGTACGCATGCGGCGCTCTTCGCGGATCACCTCCAGTTCACGGGCCAGCGACTGCGGGTCCACCTTGAGGTTCTGCATGCGATCGGCTTCCAGCCGGAACATTTCCGGCAGATGCGAAGCACCGATCTGCTGGAAATAAGCGGTGTAATCCTTGCTGGTGAACGCGTTTTCACGCCCGCCCAGCGCGGCCACCCGGCGGGAAAACTCTCCGTCCGCCATGGTGGTGGTGCCCTTGAACATCATGTGTTCCAGGGCGTGGCTCAGCCCGGTTGGCACCCCCACCTCATCCAGACCACCCACGCGGTACCAGACCTGTGACACCGCCACCGGCGCCCGCCGGTCCGGCCGCACGATCACTTTCATGCCGTTTTCCAGTGTCGCCTCAACGGTCACCGGTTCGCTGGCGGCCAGGCTGCCACTGGCCATCGCCAGCGCAGCCATCGCGCTCATCCATTTCGCTTTCATGCTCTCTCCGCGCAAAACGACTAGAATCGGCGGCATTCCTATCAACCTGCGCCGGGTTGCCGCAACCCGGCCGGACTCATTCTGTCTATGTTCAGCTTTTTCAAACGCAAATCCAAACCCGATCCGCAAGCCGGCCACGAAGCCGCCCCCCCTGCTCCTGCCAGCGAGGCGCCGGCCGGCAGCGAAAACACCATCAGCCAGCCTGTAGCGCCAGAACAGCCCGCATCTGCTCCGGCAACGCTGCAAGAGGCAGCAATGGCCACCGTGGCACCGGAGCCACAAACCACTCCCGAGCAGGAACCCGAGCCAGCAGTCGTCGCAGCGGTCACGCCGCAACCGGCACCCGTGGCGGCCAGCAGCGAAACCACTGCACCGCGCAAACAGTCATGGAGCGAACGCCTCAAGGCCGGCCTCTCCAAGACCCGCGACAAACTCGGCAAGCAGCTGGCCGGCCTGTTTGGCGGCGGCCAGATCGACGAGGAGCTGTACGACGACCTGGAAGCCATCCTGCTGACCTCCGACATGGGCGTGGCAGCCACCCAGCACTTGCTGGAAGATGTGCGCCGCCGCGTCAGTCTCAAGGGGCTGAAAGATGCCAGCCAGTTGAAAGGTGCACTGAAAGAATCGCTGATGGACCTGATCGGTCCCTTAGAAAAACCGCTGGACCTGGAACGTGACCGGCCTCTGGTCATCATGATGGCTGGCGTCAACGGTGCCGGCAAAACCACCTCCATCGGCAAGCTGGCCAAGTATTTCCAGAGCCACCGGAAAAGCGTGCTGCTGGCAGCCGGCGATACTTTCCGCGCCGCTGCACGCGAACAGCTGGCCGAATGGGGTGCGCGCAACCAGGTGACGGTCATCAGCCAGCAGGGCGGTGATGCGGCGGCGGTCTGCTTTGATGCCGTCCAGGCCGCACAGGCGCGCAAGATCGACATCGTGCTGGCCGATACCGCCGGACGGCTGCCGACCCAGCTGCACCTGATGGAGGAAATCCGCAAGGTCAAGCGCGTCATCAGCAAGGCGCTGCCGCAGGCGCCGCATGAAATCCTGCTGGTGCTGGATGCCAATACCGGCCAGAACGCGCTGGCACAGGTCAAGGCGTTCGATGATGCACTGGGGCTGACCGGCCTGATCCTGACCAAGCTGGACGGCACGGCCAAGGGCGGCGTGATCGCCGCCATCGCGCGCGAACGGCCGGTACCGATGTACTTTATCGGCGTCGGTGAAACGCTGGACGACCTGCGGCCGTTCTCGGCGCGCGAGTACGTTGACGCCCTGTTCGATTAATGCCGGCGGCGGCCTGAGGGAGAGACAGCATGATCCGGTTTGATCAGGTGACCAAACGCTACCCGGGCGGCATTGATGCCATCCGCCATCTGAGCTTTCGCGTCGAACGCGGAGAAATGGTGTTTCTGGCCGGTCACTCGGGCGCGGGCAAATCGACTCTGCTCAAGCTGATTGCCGGCATCGAGCGTGCCACCAGCGGCAACGTGACGGTCAACGGACAGAATCTCAGCAAGATCCGGGCATCACAGCTGCCGTACGTGCGTCAGCATATCGGCATCGTGTTCCAGGACCACAAAGTCCTGTACGACCGCAGCGTGTTCGACAACGTGATGCTGCCACTGGAAATCATCGGCTTTGACCGGCGCGAAGCGGCGCGGCGCGCCCATGCAGCACTGGAAAAGGTCGGACTGGCCAGCAAGGAAAAAGCCTTGCCCATCCGCCTGTCCGGTGGCGAGCAGCAGCGGCTGTGCATTGCCCGTGCCGTCGTACACCGGCCGGCCATCCTGCTGGCGGACGAACCGTCGGCCAACCTCGACCGCGCCTACGCGCTCGACATCATGGAGCTGTTCAAGTCGTTTCACCAAGTTGGCGTCACCGTGGTCATTTCGGCTCACGACGAATCGCTGATGGCTGACTACGCCTCGCGCATCCTGCGTCTTTCCAACGGACAATTTGCCGCATGAAACATCTTCTTTTCCTGCACTGGCAATCGGCCCGCCGCGCACTGGCGGGATTCATCCGGCAACCGCTGGGGTCGTTCCTGACCCTGTTGCTGCTGGCAGTAGCCCTGTCGATGCCGCTGGCCCTGTACCTGAGCGTGAAAGGTCTGGCCGACTGGACACAGCAACTGGCCGCTACGCCGGAAATCACCCTGTTCATGGAAACCGGGGCCGACACCACCGACCTGCGGGCAGTGGAAACCGCCTTGAAACAACATCCGGGTGTCGACAAGGTAACGTTTGTGCCGCGTGATCTCGCCCTCAAGGATCTTCTGGCCCGTCACCAACTTGACGGACTCCAGGACGGACTGGAGGGTAATCCGCTGCCGGACGCCTTTATCGTGACGCCCAAGGCCCAGCCGGCCCGGGCGCTGGACAGCCTGCAACGCGAACTGTCCGGCCTGCCACTGGTGGAAATCACCCAGTTCGACGCGGCCTGGGCCACCAAGCTGGATGCCCTGTTGCGCTTTGCCCGACACGGGCTCTGGTCGCTCGGTGCGGCACTGGCACTGGCACTGATCCTCGTCACGCACAATACGATCCGCCTCCAGGTACTGGCACGACGCGATGAAATCGAGGTCTCGAAGCTGATCGGCGCAACGGACGACTTTATCCGGCGCCCCTTCCTCTATCACGCACTGTGGCAAGGCGTCTTTGCTGCCCTGATTGCCTGGGGGCTGTCGTACTGGTTCGTACAGGCCGCCAGCCCGGCACTGGCCGAACTGGCGGCCCTGTATGGTGCACGGACAACCCTGGCTCCGCTGGGACTGGCCGAGGGCGGCATCCTGATCCTGTGCAGTGCCCTGCTGTGCATGCTCGGTGCCAGACTGGCCGCCAGCCATCATCTGCGGCAACTGGCTCCACGCTGACGGTGCAGGACGGGATTAAGCACCGCCTAAGACCTGCCACTCACACTGCATTCAACCACCGATAGTCGAGATGGCGGCAATGCCTTGATGCATTGGACAAAATTCGCCACAAAATGCACTAGGATGGATTTATCACTCAAACGAGCAGAGTGCTAGAATCCAGCGCGAGGAGGATTGTTATTCCATGAATGTCACGATGAACTTTCCGGTCCCGTCTGCCAACGGCAGTCTTGACCAATACATCGCGGCGGTAAACAGTATTCCGATGCTGTCGCAGGATGAAGAACAGGCATTGGCCAGACGTCTGCAACAAGACAATGATGTGGAGGCTGCTCGCCAGCTTGTCATGTCACACCTGCGGGTCGTGGTATCCATCGCCCGCGGTTATGCAGGTTACGGTCTGCCACAGGCCGACCTGATCCAGGAAGGCAACATCGGCCTGATGAAGGCTGTCAAACGCTTCGAACCCGAACGGGGAGTGCGTCTGTTCTCGTTCGCCATCCACTGGATCAAGGCCGAAATCCACGAATTCATCCTGCGCAACTGGCGCCTGGTGCGCGTGGCCACAACCAAGCCGCAGCGCAAGCTGTTCTTCAACCTGCGCTCGATGAAGCAGGGGTTTTCTGCCCTGAGCGACACGGAGGCACGCCAGATCGCCGATGATCTCGGCGTCAAACCGGAAGAGGTGCGCGAAATGGAAACGCGCATGTCCGGTCAGGACATTTCCCTTCTGGCTGAGGACAACGAAGAAGAGGGATTTGCTCCGATCGACTGGCTGGCTGACACACGCTCGGAACCGACCAAACAGCTGGAAATGCAGGCTTACGAACGCCTGCAACGGGAAGGTATCGAGCAGGCATTGCAGGCTCTTGATCCCCGCAGCCGCCGCATTATCGAAGCACGGTGGCTGGCCGATGATGGCGGGCTGACCTTGCACGACCTGGCGGCAGAATTCGGAGTTTCGGCCGAGCGCATTCGCCAGATTGAAGTGAAAGCCCTCAAGAAAATGAAGCTGACAATGATTGCAGAATAATTCATCGTGTTGCTTTGCAAAGAAAAAACCGTCATCAGATATCTGATGACGGTTTTTTCTTTCTTCGTATATCTGACGTCTCTCCGGTTCACCAGAGATCGGCCCCAACACGGAGTCGCCCGGATCTTGCGTCGAACCGACATCCCCCAAATTGAGTAGCCTCCAACGTCCTCCTGTATTGAGTAGCACGTAACTTTAGAGTCCAATCAACCATATACGGAGATTGGACATGGAGAAACGATTCACCGAAGAGAAGAACAGACCATCGGCTTCCTGCACGAAGCAGAAGCCGGCATGCCCGTTGCCGAGCTGTGCCGCAAGCACGCTTTCCCGGAAGCCAGCCATTACCTCTAGTTTGGCGGCATGAATGTATCGGAGGCCAGCCGCCTCAAAGAGCTGGAGACCGAGAATGTACGGCTGAAGAAGCTCCTAGCCGAGCCCATGCTCGAGAACGAAATTGCCAAGGAGGCCCTGCGAAAAAAGTGGTGAGCGCATCGTCACAGCGGGAGCTGGTGCACCATCTGGCAGGCAAGGGACTAGGGCGTGTTCACAGTAACTGTTTTGTGGTTTCATTCGCGCCTTTTGTGGTCTGCAAATGAATCGATACCTGCTTAGCGATGCTCAATGGCAGCGCATTGAATACCTGCTGCCTGGCAAGCCTA
>JAGPIM010000260.1 GCA_018055005.1 Laribacter sp. | reverse complement strand
TGCCGGGCTCAAGGACACGCTGTTCTCCGATGAACTGAGCATCGAAGGCAGCCGCCTGTCTCTGCTGGAGTTCTTCCAGCTGCTCGACAAACCGCAGGGCAACTTCAACTTCAACATCATCGAGCCCTGATCCAGCGCAGAACGGCTCAAGCCCCGCCTGAAAAACGGGGCTTTTTCATTTATGATGGCCGCCCGCCACGCACTGTCCGCCCCCGTTTCCAGAGGATTGCCCCGCATGTTTGACTACGTTGCCCGCCCCGACCTGCTTAAAGGCCGGGTCATTCTGGTCACCGGCGCCGGCCGTGGCATCGGTGCCGCTGCCGCCAAGGCGTTCGCTGCCCACGGTGCGACGGTGTTGCTGCTGGGCAAGACCGAAGAAAGCCTCAACCACCTCTACGACGAAATCGAAGAGGCTGGTTACCCGCAGCCGGCAGTCATTCCGTTCAACCTGGAAACCGCCCTGGCGCACCAGTACGACGAACTGGCGGCAATGATCGAGAACGAATTCGGCCGCCTCGACGGTCTGTTGCACAATGCCGCGATCCTCGGCCCGCGCACGCCGCTGGAGCAGTTGTCCGGCGACAACTTCATGCGCGTCATGCAGATCAACGTCAACGCCGCCTTCATGCTCACCAGCACCCTGCTGCCGCTGCTTAAGCTCTCCGCAGACGCCTCGGTCGTCTTCACCTCAAGCAGTGTCGGTCGTCAGGGACGCGCCTATTGGGGGGCTTATGCCGTCTCCAAGTTTGCCTGCGAAGGCTTGATGCAGGTACTGGCTGACGAGGTCGAGGGAATCAGCCAGGTGCGCGCCAACAGCATCAACCCAGGCGCTACCCGAACCGACATGCGCGCCCTGGCCTATCCCGGCGAAAACCCGGCCAGCAACCCCGCGGCGGAAGACATCATGCCGCTGTACCTCTATCTCATGGGGCCGGATAGCCAGGGCATCAACGGCCAGGCGCTCAACGCGCAATAAGCAACCTTGGTGACGGCTTTCCGTCACCGGTGCGAAATGCGGCAATGGATTGCCGCCAACAAGCGCCAGACTGCCGGCGCGGCATTCGAGAAAATCGCCAACAGCAAACGTATCTTATTGATTTAAAACGAATAATATAATTGGCATGGAAATCGCTTAAACAACCTCACCATCGCATTACGCGTTAGAGGTTAGCGACCATGCCGACGCCCACCCGCAGCAACACCATCGACTTCGATGCCGCCAAGCTCCAACGCCTGGGCTTTGCCGGCAAGCGTCGCCCCTCTCCCAAACCGGTGACCCTGGGCGAACTGCGTCGGCAACTGAACATGCAACTGCAGACCAGCCTGGAAGCCGAGCGCATCCTGGGCCTGTTCTTCCAGGAGGTACAGCGCCTGGTGCCCCTGGACGCACTCTGCTATCAACACAGCAACGATGACTTGCGTATTGAGCTGGGCCAGCGTGCGCCACATTCGGCAGCCTATCGTCTCAGCCATGACGGCCAGTACCTGGGCGACCTCACCTTCCGGCGTGCCCTGCGTTTTGATGAAGGCGAACTGGCACAACTGGAAACCCTGCTCAGCTGCCTGCTGTTCCCGCTGCGCAATGCCCTGCTGTATCGGGAAGCTGTGCTCAGCGCCCTGCGCGACCCGCTGACCCAGACCGGCAACCGCATCGCCATGAATCAGGCCCTGCAGCGCGAAGTGGACATAGCCAAGCGCAGCAGCCAGCCGCTGTCAGTACTGATGGTGGATATCGACCACTTCAAGCGCATCAATGACAACTACGGTCACAGCGTGGGCGACGAGGCCTTGCGCGAAGTAGCTGGCGTACTGAAGGCCAGCCTGCGCAACATCGATATGGTATTTCGCTATGGTGGCGAAGAATTTCTGGTGCTGCTGTCGAACACCAGCAGCGAGGTCGCGGCGATGGTCGGAGAACGCCTGCGCCAGGCCGTACACAATCTGCAAGTGGTGTTCCAGGGGCAGGCCCTGCAGATGTCGATCAGCCTGGGCTGCGCCACGCTACAAGCCGGCGAGTCCGCTGACGGACTGCAACAGCGAGCCGATCAGGCGCTGTATCAGGCCAAGCGCAACGGTCGCAACCGCCTCAACCTGGCCAGCTGATCAGCCATTGCTCAACTGCAACAAACTGCCCTGCCGATCAAAAGCAAGGAAGCTGGCGACTCGCCCAGTACGAATCCCCTCAACCATATAACGCAACGACTGCTCGACCTGCTCCTCTCCCGGCCCCACGCCAGCCTGACCAGACAGCGCGGCAACAAACATCACCACCCAGTCCTGGGCAGCCTGTTGTGACTCCTCAACCAGGGCGGCGAAGCTGCTCAACTCCTCGGGCGTCTTATCCACACAGACTACCGGGGCCAGATGGCCACCCGCACCCGCCGCAAAGCGCTCCGCCTGCTCGGCGGTATGCCCTTCCGGTAGCTCCGGCTGAGTAAACACGAACAGCAGACGCTGCGGATCAGGCTGCTGGCGGGCCAGCAAGAGAAGGTCATCAAAGGATTCGATCGACATCTGGGACATACGGGACTCCCGGCAGGAGGGCTGTTAGACCGGCAAGCGGGTTAACCAGCCACCGGAAGCAGACCGGCAGGCAAAAACGCGCGCCTACCGGCGAAAGTGGTGCCCGAAGCCGGACTCGAACCGGCACGCCATTGCTGGCGAGAGATTTTAAGTCTCCTGCGTCTACCGATTTCGCCATTCGGGCGGTAGCGCTACGCATGCCTGGAG
>JAGPIM010000119.1 GCA_018055005.1 Laribacter sp. | reverse complement strand
ATCTGCAATTGGCCCTATCCGTCGGCGCGCAGTCAGGCTAAACTTCGCGCTCCCGCGTTGAGCCGATCCCGCGCGGGTTTTCTCTTTCCCGAGTGGCGCGTTCTGCGCCCATCGTTACGAATTTGCTGTCTGCCCGGATTGGCCTCGCGAATGCGAGAGGCGGGCGCGGGAACCATGCTGCATGAGCTCGATTTCCTTTGCTGACCTTCAACTGGTCGATCCACTGTTGCGTGCGATCGCCGAGGCTGGCTATACCGAACCGACCCCGATCCAGCGCGAGGCGATTGCGCCTGTGCTGGCGGGACGGGATTTGATGGCCGCTGCCCAGACGGGCACCGGCAAGACCGCCGGCTTTGCCCTGCCACTGTTGCAGCGGCTGGCGGCAACCCACCCGCACCCGCATCCGGCCGGACGGCCGCGCGGGCTGGTCCTGACACCGACCCGCGAACTGGCCGCCCAGGTGGGCGAGTCGATTGCCACGCTGGGTACACACCTGCCGCTGACTTCGCTGGTGATCTTCGGTGGCGTGCGCGTCAAGCCGCAGATCGAGGCGCTGAGCCAGCGTGTCGACATCCTGATCGCCACGCCAGGCCGGCTGATCGATCTGGCCAAGCAGGAGGCCGTGGACCTCTCGGGGGTGGAAATCCTCGTGCTGGACGAGGCCGACCGCATGCTCGACATGGGTTTCATCCGTGACGTGCGCAAGGTGCTCAAGCTCCTGCCGGCCGAGCGGCAGAACCTGCTGTTCTCCGCCACCTTCAACAACGACATCAAGGCACTGGCTGACACGTTCCTGCATGACCCGCAGCTGGTGGAAGTCTCGCCGCCCAACAGCACCACCGAACTGGTGACGCACCACGTGCATCTGGTGGACCGCAACCGCAAGCGTGAGCTGCTGACGCATCTGGTCGAGTCGCGCCACTGGCAGCAGGTGCTGGTATTCACCCGCACCAAGCACGGCGCCAACCGGCTGGCCGAAGTCCTGGCGAAAGGCGGCATCCCGGCTGCGGCCATCCACGGCAACAAGAGCCAGGGCGCCCGCACCCGTGCGCTGTCCGAATTCAAGGACGGCAGCCTGCGCGTGCTGGTGGCGACCGACATCGCTGCCCGGGGCATCGACATCAGCGAACTGCCGCAGGTGGTGAACTACGAACTGCCCAATGTGCCGGAAGACTACGTGCACCGCATCGGACGTACCGGCCGCGCTGGCAGTCCGGGCGAAGCCGTATCGCTGGTGTGCGTGGACGAACTCAAGCTGCTGGCCGACATCGAGTCCTTCATCGGCCGTCCGATTCCCCAGTTTACCGAACCAGGGTTCGAGGCTGACCTGAGCGTACCGCCGCAGCCCTTGTTGCCACCGCGTCACCAGCAGGGGCGCCAGGATGGCGAAGGCGGTGAGCCGCGCGGGCAGCGCAACAAGAAAAAGCCGCATAACAAGCCCGCGCGCCGGGCCGATGCACCGACCCTGCCGATGGATGCGCCGGAGCATGATTCCGGAGCGCCGGCTCCGGTTGCAGAAGCCCAGCCGCCCCGGCAGCGCAAGCCGGCACCCGGCCAGCCGAATCCGGCCGGCAAGCCGCAGGGCGCTGCCCGCGACGGCAAGAAGCCGCGTCCGCAGAGCCCGCAGAACAGGAAGTCCGGGCAGCCGTTCGACGCCCGCGAGCCGCGCCAGCCGCGTGAAAACGATGGCAACCGGACGGACGGCGGCCCGCGTCAGCCGCGTTCCGGCAATTCGTTTGAAAGCGATCCGTCGGTCTACCAGGGGCAGCCGGTGCTGCTGTCACACCTGATGGACCTGTCGGGTGCCACGCCGCGTCCGCGCCGTCCGCAAGGCGGCGGCCATGGCGGATCGGGAGGCGGTTTCAAGGGCGGCAACAAGCGTTACCGCGGTGGTGGCGGTGGCAATGGGGGTGGCGGGGACAACCGCGGCAACCGTTGAGCCGGGCGGTACACATCATGAAAACGGGCTGCCCGGTCGGGCAGCCCGTTTTGCATGGGCACGGCTGATGATCAGTCGGCCAGTTGCCAGCGCAGGGTTTCACCGGCGCGCAGCGGAACCAGCGTGTCGTTGCCGTAGGGCAGACTGGCCGGGACCGTCCATTCTTCGCGCCTGAGCGTGACCGTGCCGGTGTTGCGCGGCAGCCGGTAAAAATCCGGGCCGTTGAAGCTGGCAAAGGCTTCCAGCCTGTCGAGCGCACCGGCATCCTCAAAGGCTTCGGCGTACAAGGGCAGGGCAGCGTGCGCGCTGAAAATGCCGGCGCAGCCGCAGGCGGCTTCCTTGGCATGGCGGGCGTGCGGGGCGCTGTCGGTGCCGAGGAAGAATCTGGGCGAACCCGAGGTGACGGCGCGGACAATGGCCGCGCGGTGTTCCTCGCGCTTGAGGACCGGCAGGCAGTAGTGATGCGGACGCAGGCCGCCGGAGAACAGGGCGTTGCGGTTCATCAGCATGTGCTGCGGCGTGACGGTGGCGGCGATGTTGTCCGGGGCGGCCAGCACGAATTCGGCGGCCTGGCGGGTGGTGATGTGCTCCATGACCACGCGCAGCGTCGGCAGTTCGGCCAGCAGCGGTTGCAGCACGGTGTCGATGAATACTGCTTCGCGGTCGAACACGTCGATCTGCGGATCGGTGACTTCGCCATGTACCAGCAGCGGCACGCCAAGTTCGGCCATGCGCGTCAGTGTGGGCAGGCAGCCCGACAGGCTGGTGACGCCGGCATCCGAATTGGTGGTGGCACCGGCCGGATAGAGCTTGAGTGCGTGGACAAAGCCCGACCCGGCCACGCGGTCGATCTCTGCCGGCGGCGTGTTGTCGGTGAGGTAGAGCGTCATCAGGGGCTCGAAGGCCGGTCCGCCGGGCGGCAGGGCCGCCAGGATGCGCTCGCGGTAGGCCGCTGCCTGGGCCACGGTGGTGACGGGCGGCTTGAGGTTGGGCATGACGATGGCGCGGGCGAATTCACGGGCGCTGCAGGCTGCGACGGCCGCCAGGGCCTCGTCGTCGCGCAGGTGCAGGTGCCAGTCGTCGGGACGGGTGATCGTCAGGGTTTGCATGGGCAGGCTCGCTGGACGGTGGGGGTTATTTGCGGCGCAGGACGATGCGGAACTTGCCGTCGGGCCGGGTGTCGGACTGCACCAGCACGTTGCCGGTCTGGCGGCAGAACGCTTCAAAATCGCCCGGAGCTGCCGGGTCGGTGGCAATGACTTCCAGCTCCTGACCGCTTTGCAGGGTGGCCAGGGCCTTTTTGGCGCGCAGCATGGGCAGCGGGCATGACAGGCCGCTGACGTCGAGAGTCTGGTCTGGGTTCATGACATGGGGTCTTGGGACGGAACGAAAAACGCAGGTATTCTACCCCTGCCACTGATTTCCCGCCCTGTTGCTGCCATGTGCCTGATCGCCCTTGCCTGCCATGCCGTCCCCGGTTTTCCGCTGGTGCTGCTTGCCAACCGTGACGAGCAGTACGCGCGTCCCAGTGCGCCTGTCGACTGGTGGGATGACCAGCCCGGCATTCTGGGCGGACGCGACCTGCAGGCCGGCGGTGGCTGGCTGGCCATCCACCGTGACGGCCGGCTGGCTGCCGTGACCAATGTGCGGGACGGTCGCAGGTATGCTGGCCGGCGCAGCCGCGGCGAGCTGGTGACGCATTTCCTGACCAGCGAAGAACCGCTGACGGATTTTGCCGGCTGGCTGAGCCGGCATGGCGGAGACTTCGCTCCGTTCAATCTGGTGTTCGGGCGAGTGGATGCGCTGTATGTCTATCACAGCCCGACGCGGGAGTTGCGCCGGCTGACCCGCGGCATCCACGGCATCAGCAATGGCCGGCCGGATGCCGGCTGGCCCAAGGTCGAGCGCCTGAACAGCCATCTGCGCGGTCTGGCACGCCTGCCAGCCGAGGACAGCGTGTTCGAGTGGCTGGCCGACCGCGAGGAGGCGCCGCTGGCACAGTTGCCCAACACCGGTGTCGGTGCCGGGCTGGAGCGTTTGCTGTCGCCGGTATTCATTGCCGGCCGCGACTATGGCACACGGGCCAGCAGTTTTCTGGTGGTTGATGCACAAGGTCGGGTACGCTTTACCGAACAATCCTGGCATGCCGGCCGGCCCGACCGGCGACGCCCGTTTCAATTCCGTCTGGAGCCCCGTTCATGTCCTTCTCCCGCCTGACCTGCCTTGCCCTGGCGTGCGCCGTGTCATCCGTTGCCCTGGCGCGGCCGGATGGCCCGCGAAATTTCCAGGGCGACTGGGAAGAAAAAGCGCCATGGCAGGAATCCGCCGCCGAGCTGCCGGCCTGGCCCGCTGCTGACGACTGGAAACCGTTTGATGCCGGCCGGGTCAGCGACAACCGTTTTTACGTGTCGGCGTCCTCGATCACCCTGCCCGGTGACGGCACCGTGCGCTATGCCCTGAAAGTGGTCAGCCCGGAAGGTGCCCAGAACTACATGGTTGAAGGTGTCCGCTGCGCCACCCGCGAGTGGAAGCGCTTTGCCACGGGCCGTCCGGAGACCGCCAGCTGGCGCGTCAATCCGCGTGCCGGGTGGCAGAAGATGATTCCTGGTCATGTGCCGCAGGTCCAGCTGGACCGGGCAATCTTCTGCCCCGAGCGTGGCTATCCAGTGGATTCGGCCGTGGAAGCCCGGAAACTGTTATCACGGGCGGGTTAAACCGTCTGTTTGGATATTTTTGCCGTTGGTCAAAAACGCCCCTGTCTTTCCGGCAGGGGCGTGTTGTTTTCTGACAAAACAAATCATTGATTTTTAATGGTTTGATGGTTTTTTGCTTCAACGAAGTGAACCATGGCCGTATTTTTTTCCGGTGGTGAACTTGATTTTCCGCAATATAAAACTTGGAATAATTCTCTAAATTAGAGCCGAAAAGCAAAGCAAATGCCTTTTATGGCATGTTTTTGCAATTTTTCGTTCCATATAACGGAGATGACCCATGAAGAAGACCCTGATTGCGACCGCTGTCGGCATGACCCTGTGTGTTCCGGCCCTGGCTGCGACTGAATTCACTGGCGACAAGATCGACGGTGTACCGGTGATCAGCAAGCTTGACGTCAGCGACCTGGCTGCCGGCAAGACCCACCGCTTCTTCTTCAAGGGCAGCGAGAACGGTATCGGCGAAACGTTCTACGTACCGGTGGTGGTGGCCAAGGGTGCCAAGGACGGCAAGAAGCTGGTGCTCAACAGCGGCAACCACGGCGACGAAGTGAACGGCGTGCGCGTGGTGCAGAAAGTCATGGCCGGCATTGATCCGCAAAAGCTGACCGGCACCGTGATCGGCGTGACCGGCTCCAACCCGAATGCCATCAACCGCATTACCCGCGAGTGGGAAGGCTACAACGACGGCGGTTTCAGCCAGAACTTCAACCGCCTGTTCCCGGGCAAGGCCGACGGCACTGCTCAGGAGCAGCACGCCTACCGCATGTGGAACAACCTGTGGAAGGGTAACGCCGACGTGCTGATCGACATGCACACCCAGTCCACCGGTACCACCTTCCCGCTCTTCATCTACGCCGATTACCGCAATCCGGTCGTGGTGCGCATGGCCGAACTGTTCCCGGCTGACCAGATCAAGAAGGATCCGGGCGAAAAGGGCTCGACCGAGACCGAATTCGTGTCAGCCGGCCTTCCGGCCATGACGGTCGAACTGGGCAATCCGCGTGCTTTTGACCCGGACATGGTCAGCCGTGGCGTGGAAGGCACCCGCAACGTGATGATCGATTTCGGCATGATCAGCGGCAAGATCGGCCGGACCACCAAGACCCAGAAGACCTATTTCGGCAATGACATGGCCAACGTGCGCACCACCCAGGGCGGTTATGCCGAAGTGCTGGTCAAGCTCGGTGACGACGTGAAAAAGGGCCAGAAAGTGGCCGTACAGCTCAACCGTTTTGGCGATGTGGTGAAGGAATACACCGCTCCGGTAGACGGCAAGGTGCTGTCGACCGGCTCTGATGCCGTGCGTGAAGCCCGCGGTCTGCTGGTGCGCATCCTGACCCGGAACCCGGACCCGAAGTGCGACAAGGGTTGCTGATGATTGCCGGTTGAAGGCCGGCTCCCTGCACCGCGCTCTTGGGCGCGGTGTTTTTTTAGCGGCGGTCGGCCTCCAGCACGACAAAGCCGTTGCGCATGCGGTGGCGCCAGGTCTCGAATTCGGCCAGCGGCAGCGGCCGGGCAATCAGGTAGCCCTGGGCGAGGTCGCAGCCGGCATGCTGCATTTCCTGGTATACCTCGGTGGTTTCCACGCCTTCGGCAATCACCGACAGGCCCAGTGCGTGCCCGAGGCTGACGATTGAGCGCACGATGGAGCGGTTGTGCGGGGTCAGGTCGGTCAGGAAGCCGCGGTCGATCTTGAGTTCGTCGACCGGCAGGCGCGACAGGTAGGCCAGTGACGAGTAGCCGGTGCCGAAGTCGTCGATGGAAATCCGCAATCCGGCCCGGTGCAGTTCCTTGAGGGTGTGCAGAACCCGTTCCGGCTCGGCCATCAGGGCGGATTCGGTGATTTCCAGGCACAGGTCGCATGGCGAGGCCGAGTGTGCAGCCAGCTTGCCCAGTACCCGGCCGGCAAAGGCCGGATCGGCAAGGTCGCACATGGAGATGTTGACCGAGACGGGGAGCGGGATCAGCTGCCGGCGCCAGTCGGCCACCTGCTGGCAGACGGCGTCCAGCATCCAGTCGGTGAGCTGGCGGATGCGGCCGGTTTCTTCGGCAAACGGGATGAATTCGGAGGGCGCCACCCAGCCGCGTTGAGGGTGCTTCCAGCGGATCAGTGCCTCGGCCTGCATCGGGTGGCCGGTGATCAGCTCGACCTGCGGCTGGTAGTGGACCTGCAGTTCCTGGTTGGCCAGCGCGCGTTTCAGTTCACCGAGCAGGCTGAGTTTGGTGTGGTGGCGTTCGCGTTCCAGCGGGTTGAATTCGGCCCATTGCCGGTGCTGGTGCTTGGCGGCATAGAGTGCCACCTCGGCATAGTGCGACAGCTGGCTGATGTCTCCGCGTCCGTCTGCCTGTGGATAACCGGCAAGTCCCAGCGTGATGCTCAGGTCGACCTGGTGTTCATCCACGCGCAGGGGAGTGCCTTCGAGCTCGCGGATCAGCAGTCCGCAAATGTCGCTTTCGGTCTGCTGGCTGTTGCAGACCAGCAAGGCAAACACGTTGCCGCTCATGCGGAAACACTCGGCATGCTCCAGCGGCAGTCTTTCCAGCCGGCGGGCGGTCAGGCGCAGGGCAATGTCGCCGGCCTCGAATCCGAGCAGGTCATTGATGACCCACATGCGGTCAATGTGGACCAGGATCAGCAGTACGCGGGTATCGGGCACGCTTTCGAGCCGGGTCAGCTGCTGTTGCAGGGACTTGCGGTTGCCAAGACCGGTCAGTTCGTCCTGGAGCGCCTGGTTGCGCAGGTCGCGCTCCCGGATGGCGATGGCTTCGCCCATGCGGTTGAGGCTGTCGGCCAGCTGGCCGATTTCGTCCGGGCGGCGGACGGGGACCCGCAGGCGGTAGTCGCCATTGGCAATGCGCTGGGTGACGTGCAGCAGTTCACGCAAGGGACGGGTGAGGTTGCGTGCCACGAGCCAGGTCAGGAGCAGTGCGATGGCAACGATCTTGAGGCCGATGATTGCAACATGCAGCAGGCCGTCATTGTGATGGAGGATGGCCTGTTCCCGGTCCAGGTAGATCAGCCAGGAATAGCCGACGATTCCGGCCAGATTGATCACCATGAACAACAACAGCATCTTGCTTTGCAGGCCAAACCGTACCGAGCCCCGATTCATGAACACCTCGTATCGCGAGTCTGCGCAAAGGAGGGCGGATTCCGCTCAAATCATTTGCTTTGTCTTAGTGAGTAGTCGAGATGTTTGCCGGAGGGCAAGACCGTACCCCCGGATTTGGCATCCTTCGGTCTGCTCATTTATGCGTTTTCGATGGGCGGTATCGGTCAGACCAATATGCCGGAGCCAAAACACCACGCCCCCGCAGGGCGGGGGCGTGACGGATGCGGCAAGGACCGGCCGTTCAGTCCGGCTGGTAGGCGTATGGCCGGGGCGGTACGCGCGAAGCGGCAAAGCGCGCCAGTTCGTCCTGGTCCTGCGGACGGTCCCACCAGGTCTGGCGCAACTTCAGGCGCTCGGCCTGGATCTGCGGGTTTTGCTCCAGAAATTCATTCATGAAGCGGGTGTAGTCTGACTGGTACATGGCCATGATGGCTCTCCTCTTCCTGTGCAGTGCGGCGGATTGTAGCCCAATCAGCGTAATGGCATGCGATGGCATGGGTCTTTTGCGCCAGTCATGAAGGCGGTACGACACGGCCAGAAAGGTCTTATACTTGCCGTTTTCGTTTCGCATGCAGCAACGGGAGTGACACATGAATGACAACAAAGCCTGGTCCGGGCGCTTTGCCGAGCCGGTGGCCGAACTGGTCAAGACCTACACCGCTTCGGTGGATTTCGACCGACGCATGGCCGAGTTCGACATTCAGGGCTCGCTGGCCCACGCCCAGATGCTGACCCGTGCCGGCGTGCTGTCCGAAACCGACCTCGACGCCATCCGCTCCGGCATGCACACCATCCTGGAAGACATTCGCGCCGGCCGCTTTGAATGGTCCGTCGATCTGGAAGACGTGCACATGAACGTCGAAAAGCGCCTGACCGACCGTATCGGCGACGCCGGCAAGCGCCTGCACACCGGCCGCAGCCGCAACGACCAGGTCGCCACCGACATCCGCCTCTACATGCGCGATGCCATCGACCGCATCGTCGGCTTTGTCCGGGGCCTGCAGGCCGCCCTGCTGGATCTCGCCGAGCCGAACGCCGCCAC
>JAGPIM010000118.1 GCA_018055005.1 Laribacter sp. | reverse complement strand
TCGACCATGCCCTTGAGCTTCTGGCTCGCGTGAAAAGTCACCACACGGCGGGCGGTAATCGGGATTTCTTCCCCGGTCTTGGGATTGCGTCCGGGACGTTGCGGCTTGTCGCGCAACTGGAAATTGCCGAAACCCGACAACTTCACGCTATCACCCTCTTCCAGCGCCACGCGGATTTCCTCAAAAAAGGACTCCACCATGTCCTTCGACTCGCGCTTGCTGAGGCCAACCTTGTCGAACAGCAAATCGGCAAGTTCTGCCTTGGTCAGCGTCATGTCTTCCCCTCGGTATTCTGAATAGATTATTTGTCCAGACAACAAAGACGCCGTAGCGATACGGCGTCTTGAGCATGCAAAAACAGCAAAGAACCGATCAGACGCGAAGCACAACCCCATGCTGGCCGGCCGCAGCATCAATCATGCCGCTGATGGCCGCTTCGACTTCCTCGTCTGTCAGAGTGCGCGAAGTATCCTGCATTAACACCTTGAAAGCAAGGCTCTTTTTCCCTTCGTCGACACCCTTGCCGCGATAAACGTCAAAGAGCTGCACTTCGCGCACGAACGCCGGCGCTGCGCCCAGCAAGGACTGGCGTACGGCACCGGCCTCAACCCCCTCGGCGGCTACCAGCGCCACGTCACGCCGCACCGGCTGGAAACGGCTGACCGGCTGTGCCTCGATCCGGCTGCGGCCCAGCAATACGGCCAGATCCAGCTCGAAGAGCACCGGCGCCGCCGGCAGGTCGTACTGGTGCACCCAGTTGGGGTGCAGTTCACCCACCACGCCGACCACTCGCCCGTCCAGCACCACCTCGGCGGTACGCCCCGGATGCAGGGCCGGATGCACGGCACGACGGAATTCGGCCCGGCGCGGGAACAGCAACGCCTCGACATCGGCCTTGACGTCAAAGAAGTCCGTCCGCTCGGTCTTGCAGCCCCACTGCTCGGGCAGACGCGAGCCGTAGGCCAGCCCGGCCAGCCGCTCCGGCTGAACCACCGAGCCGTCCGCTTCCTTGCGGAACACACGGGCGATTTCAAACACGCGCACGCGCGGCTGCTTGCGGTTCAGGTTGCCGACCAGGGTATCGACCAGACCGCCGATCAGGGTCGAGCGCATCACGCTCATCTGGCTGGCGATCGGGTTGATCAGGCGCACCGGATCGGCATTGCTGGCAAAATCGGTTTCCCATCGGGCGTCAACAAAGGCGTAGCTGACGATTTCCTGGTAATCACGGCCCACCAGCGCCCGGCGCAGCAATTCGCGCGGGCTGCTTTCTTCCGGTTGCGGCAGCATGGCCAGCCCGCCGTGCGGACGGTCGGCCGGAATCGCCTCGTAGCCATGCACGCGGGCGATTTCCTCGATCAGGTCTTCCTCGATTTCGATATCGAAACGGAAACTCGGCGGAATGACGGCAAAACCACCGGCCACCACGCTGAATTCGAATCCCAGCCGCTCGAGGATCAGCGCCATGTCGTCAGCCGGCAGCGCCAGTCCGAGCACGCGGTTGACACGGGCCACCCGCACCACCACGGCCGGCTTGACCGGCAGGTCGGCCACCGCCTCGGTCAGCGGGCCGGCTTCGCCGCCACAGACCGACAGGATCAGGGCGGTGGCCCGCTCGATGGCATCCTGTTGCAGTGCATAGTCCACGCCGCGCTCGTAGCGGTAGGATGCATCCGAGGTCAGACCCAGACGACGGGCGCGACCGGCAATCGCTTCCGGTGCAAAGAAAGCCGACTCGAGGAACACATCGGTAGTGTCGTCCGACACTTCGCTGTTGGCTCCGCCCATGATGCCGGCCAGCGCCACGGCCTTGCCGGCGTCGGCGATCACCAGCATGTCGGCATCCAGCGTCACGTCCTTGCCGTTGAGCAGGGTAAGCTGCTCACCCGGGAGTGCCATGCGGACATTGATATCGCCATTGAGCCTGGCCAGATCGAAGGCATGCAGCGGCTGCCCTTGTTCCAGCAGCACGTAGTTGGTCACGTCGACCACGGCCGAAATCGAGCGCAGCCCGGCACGCTCAAGCTTGCGGCGCATCCAGTCCGGCGTGGCGGCACGGGCATTGACGTTGCGGATCACCCGGCCGATGTAGCGCGGGCAGGCAGCAGGCGCGGACAGCGTGACCTGACGGCGTTCGTCGATGACCGGCTCCACGGCGGCAATTGCCGGCTCGTTGAGGGTGGCTCCGGTCAGTGCGGCCACTTCGCGGGCTACGCCGCGCAGGCTCAGGCAGTCCGCCCGGTTCGGAGTGATCTTGAGTTCGATTGACTGGTCGTCCAGCGCCAGATAGTCGCGGATGCTCTGTCCGACCGGGGCATCGGCCGGCAGCAGCAAGAGGCCGTCGACATCGTCGGGGATGCCCAGTTCCTTGCCGGAGCACAGCATGCCGTTGGAGACTTCGCCGCGCATCTTGGTCGGCTTGATCCTGAAGTCGCCCGGCAGCTCGGCGCCCGGCAGGGCACACGGAATGCGCACGCCTTCGGCCACATTGGGGGCGCCGCAGACGATCTGTACCAGTTCGCCGGTACCGGCATCCACCTGGCACACGCGCAGGCGGTCGGCATTCGGATGCTTGACGATGGACTTGACCTCGGCGACCACGACGCCGCTGAACGGCGGTGCGGCCGGTTCGGTGTCTTCCACTTCCAGTCCGGCCATGGTCAGCAGATGGCACAAAGCCTGGGTATCAAGCGCGGGGTTGACCCACTCGCGCAGCCAGTGTTCGGAGAATTTCATGTTGGGCTCCGCCGCGATCAGTTGAATTGCTTGAGGAAGGAGAGGTCGTTCTCGAAGAACAGCCGCAGGTCGGTCACGCCGTAGCGCAGCATGGCAAAGCGGTCAAGGCCGATGCCGAAGGCAAAGCCGGTGTAACGCTCGGGGTCGATGTTGACGTTGCGCAGGACATTCGGGTGCACCATGCCGCAGCCGCCGACTTCCAGCCAGCCGTTCTTGCCCAGCACGTCGATCTCGGCCGACGGCTCGGTAAACGGGAAGAAGCTCGGGCGGAAGCGTACCTGCAGGTCATCACGCTCGAAGAAGCGGCGCAGGAAGTCGGTCAGCGTGGCCTTGAGGTCGGCAAACGACACGCCGTCATCGACCCACAGGCCTTCCATCTGGTGGAACATCGGCGAGTGGGTGGCATCGGAATCCACCCGGTAGACACGCCCCGGAGCGATGATCTTGATCGGCGGCTGGTTGGCCAGCATGTGACGCACCTGGATCGGCGAGGTGTGGGTACGCAGCACGTTGCCCCCCTCGACATAGAAGGTGTCCTGCATGGCGCGGGCCGGGTGGTCGGCCGGGATGTTGAGTGCCTGGAAGTTGTGGAAATCGTCTTCGATTTCCGGGCCGTCAGCGACTTCAAAGCCCATGGAGCGGAACAGCGAGGCAATGCGCTCGAGCGTGAGCGTGACCGGATGCAGACCACCGACACCGGTGCCGCGCCCTGGCAGGGTCACGTCCAGTGCCTCAGCCGCGAGCTGGGCTTCGAGTCTGGCGGCATTGAGGGCATCGCGTCTGGCATTGTGGGCAGCCTCGAACTGTTGCTTGGCCACGTTGATGGTGGCGCCGGCCGCTTTCTTTTCTTCAGGCGGCAGCTTGCCCAACTGCTTGAGCAGTTCGGTAATCTGGCCGGTCTTGCCCAGATAGCGGGCCTTGACCTGTTCGAGTTCGTTGAGGTCCTGTACGGCAGAAATGGCTGCCAGGCCCTCGGCAAGAAGGGTATCGACGTGGCTCATGTCGGATCTGTTTCCAGAGGGAAGCGGTTGGCGAAAAGGGTGCACGCGCGCTTTTCGCCAAGCGTTCCGATGTCGAAAAAAAAGGGAGGCAGTGGCCTCCCTTTTAATTGGCTTTCGCTCAGGCTGCGAGGCTTGCCTTCGCCTTTTCGACGAGCTGGGCAAACACGGCCTTTTCGAACACGGCGAGGTCGGCCAGCACTTTGCGGTCGATCTCGATCGAGGCCTTCTTCAGGCCGTTCATGAACTTGCTGTACGACAGGCCGCATTCACGCGCAGCGGCGTTGATACGGGCGATCCACAGCTGGCGGAACTGGCGCTTGCGCTGACGGCGGTCACGGTAGGCGTACTGGCCTGCCTTCATGACTGCCTGCTTGGCTACACGGTATACGTTCTTGCGACGGCCGCGATAGCCTTTGGCCAGAGCGAGGACTTTCTTGTGACGAGCGCGGGCGGTTACACCACGTTTAACGCGAGGCATCTTCTACTCCTTATGCGTAGGGCATCATTGCGCGAACGGAGGCCATGTTGGTTTCATGAACCATCACGGTGCCACGCAGTTGGCGCTTGGTTTTGGTGGTTTTCTTGGTCAGGATGTGACGCTTGAAGGCCATCGAGCGCTTCACACCACCATTGCCCAACACTTTGAGACGCTTTTTCGCGCTCGACTTGGTTTTCATCTTCGGCATGGAAGTAACTCCTGCGAGAGTTTTTTAGATTCGACACAGGGTGGCCGGCTGGCACTTGAAACCACTGTGTCCCGCTTTTGTGCGGCCCTAAGGCCGCTAATGTGTCGCGGCGGGACACGCCCGCCGCGCTCACAACCACTGCTGACCGGACTTACTTCTTTTTCGGCCCGATCATCATGACCATCTGGCGCCCTTCCAGCTTCGGGAACTGCTCGACGGTGCCGACTTCAGCGAGGTCGGCTTCGACCCGCTTGAGCAGCGCCAGACCGATTTCCTGGTGCGCCATTTCCCGCCCCCGGAAACGCAAGGTCACTTTGGCCTTGTCGCCGTCTTCGAGGAAACGGATCAGGTTGCGGATTTTCACGTTGTAGTCGCCGTCGTCAGTGCCGGGGCGGAACTTGATTTCCTTGACCTGAATCTGCTTCTGCTTCTGTTTCTGCTCGTGCTTGCGCTTGCTTTCCTGGTATTTGAACTTGCCGTAGTCCATCACCTTGCAAACCGGCGGCTGTGCCGTGGGCGAGATTTCCACGAGGTCGAGTTCAAATTCCTCAGCCTTGGCGAAAGCTTCGCGCAGGCTGACGACTCCAAGCTGCTCCCCTTCCGGGCCGAGCAAGCGAACCTCACGGCCGGTAATTTCGCCGTTGATTCGCGGTTCACGTTCTTGAGCTATTGCCGTGTCTCCAAAAAATACGATGTCAGCCGCGCGTCATCTTAGTGCAGCAGTTCAGACTTCAGTCGTTCAATGAACTGGGAGAGCGGAATCTGGCCGAGGTCTTCGCCAGTCCGCGCACGCACGGCAACCAGAGAGCCTGCTTTTTCCTTGTCGCCGACGATGATCTGATACGGCAACTTCTGCAGGCTGTGTTCGCGGATTTTATAGCTGATCTTTTCGTTCCTCAAGTCAAGATCGACCCGGAAACCTTGTTTTTTCAGAGTTCCTGCAACTTCCGTCGCATATTCGGCCTGCGCTTCGGTGATATTAAGCACAGCCATCTGCACCGGAGCCAGCCACAGCGGCATGGCGCCGGCGTGGTGCTCGATCAGGATACCGATGAAACGCTCCAGCGATCCGAGGATGGCCCGGTGCAGCATCACCGGGTGTTTCTTGGCATTGTCCTCGGACACATACTCTGCCCCCAGACGCACCGGCAGGTTGAAGTCCAGCTGCAGCGTACCGCACTGCCACACGCGCCCCAGGCAGTCCTTGAGCGAGAACTCGATCTTCGGGCCATAGAAAGCCCCCTCTCCTGGTTGCAGCTCGTAGGCCAGTCCCTTGGCGTCCAGTGCTGCTGCCAGCGCCGCTTCGGCCTGATCCCACAGCTCGTCGGCACCGACACGCTTTTCCGGACGGGTGGAGAGCTTGATCAGGATATTGTCGAAGCCAAAATCCTGGTAAACCGCCTGCAAAAGGTCGATGAAGGCGGCCGTTTCCGGCTGCATCTGTGCTTCGGTGCAGAAGATGTGCGCATCGTCCTGCACGAAATTGCGTACACGCATGATGCCGTGCAGCGAACCGGACGGCTCGTTACGGTGACAGGAGCCGAATTCGGCCATGCGCAGAGGCAAGTCACGATAGCTCTTGAGGCCCTGATTGAAAATCTGGATGTGGCACGGGCAGTTCATCGGCTTGACGGCGTAGTCACGCTTTTCCGATTCGGTGGTGAACATCAGGTCCTGGTACATGGCCCAGTGGCCGGATTTTTCCCACAGCGAGCGGTCAACGATCTGCGGTGTGCGCACTTCCTGGTAATCGTTGGCAATCAGGACGCGGCGCATGTACTGCTCGACCTGCTGCCACAGCGTCCAGCCTTTCGGATGCCAGAACACCATGCCAGGCGCTTCGTCCTGGATGTGGAAGAGGTCCAGCTGGCGGCCGAGCTTGCGGTGGTCGCGCTTTTCCGCCTCTTCCAGCATGTGCAGGTAGGCTTCGAGGTCTTCCTTTTTGGTCCAGGCCGTGCCGTAGATGCGCTGCAGCATTTCGTTCCTGCTGTCGCCACGCCAGTAGGCACCCGCAACCTTCATCAGCTTGAATACCTTGAGCTTGCCGGTCGACGGTACGTGCGGACCGCGGCACAGGTCAGTGAAGCCGCCCTCACGGTACAGGGACAGCACTTCGCCCTGCGGGATCGACTCGATGATTTCTGCCTTGTAGGCCTCGCCGATGCTCTTGAAATAGGCAATGGCTTCGTCGCGCGGCAGTTCGTAGCGCTCGACCGGAATGTCCTTCTTGGCCAGCTCGGCCATTTTCTTTTCGATGGCGACCAGGTCTTCCGGCGTGAACGGGCGCTTGTAGCTGAAGTCGTAGTAAAAGCCGTTTTCGATTTCCGGGCCGATGGTGACCTGCGCCTCGGGGAACAGCTCCTTGACGGCATAGGCCAGCAAGTGGGCGGTCGAGTGGCGCAGAATGCCCAGTCCGTCGGCATCCTTGTCGGTGACGATGGCCAGATCGACGTCATGGTCGATCACGAACGAGGTATCCACCAGCACCCCGTCCACACGACCGGCCAGCGCCGCACGCGCCAGACCGGCGCCAATCGAGGCTGCGACATCATGAACGGAAACCGGGTTCTCGAACTGACGGACCGAGCCGTCAGGCAGACGAATGGCAGGCATGGTAATCCTCCTGGCTTTGGGGCCACTGGCCCGGCGGCACACGGCACCACCGCCGGAAAACAGACAAAAAAAAAGTGCGGTCTGAGCCGCACTTCGTTTTTATTTACACCGCAGTCTTACATGGCCCGACCAAACAGATGATGTTTGGTATTGGTAGTTCGGGCATGCATGTCTGACTCCGATTCTGTATGTTGGTAGGCACGATTGGACTCGAACCAACGACCCCCACCATGTCAAGGTGGTGCTCTAACCAGCTGAGCTACGTGCCTGTCGAGAACCCGAACTATACGCACCTGCCCCGCTCATGGCAAGCGTTTTTGCGCAAAAAATCATGCACCAGCACGCTTACGTTATACTAGCACGCTGATTTTTCGACATTTCAGCCTTCTTCATGCTCGAATTTACCCTGCACAAAACCAGCGGTCACGCCCGTCGCGGAACACTCCGTCTCAACCACGGCACCATCGAAACCCCGGTTTTCATGCCGGTTGGAACCTACGGCGCCGTCAAGGCCATGACGCCTGACCGCCTGAACGAAACCGGCGCCCAGATCATCCTTGGCAACACCTTTCACCTGTGGCTGCGGCCGGGCCTTGATGTCATCGGCGCCTTCGGTGGCCTGCATGATTTCATCGGCTGGCACAAGCCGATCCTGACCGACTCGGGTGGCTTCCAGGTATTCAGTCTTGGCGACCTGCGCAAGATCACCGAAGAAGGCGTGCACTTCCAGAGTCCGATCAACGGCGACAAGCTATTCCTGTCGCCGGAAAAGTCGATGGAAATCCAAACCGTCCTCAACTCCGACATCGTCATGCAACTCGACGAATGCACACCCGGACAAGTGGACCACGCCACCGCCAAGGCCTCCATGCAGATGAGCCTGCGCTGGGCCGAGCGCAGCCGGCGCGCCTTTGACGACTACCGTAATCCCAACGCCCTGTTCGGCATCGTGCAGGGCAACCTGTATCTGGACCTGCGTGAAGAGTCACTCAAGGGACTCACCGACATCGGCTTCGACGGCATTGCCGTCGGCGGCCTGTCAGTCGGTGAACCCAAACCGGAAATGTACCGGGTCCTGCGCGAAGTCGGCCCGATGCTGCCGGCAGACAAGCCGCACTACCTGATGGGTGTCGGCACACCCGAAGACCTGGTAGAAGGCGTCGCCAACGGCATCGACATGTTCGACTGCGTCATGCCGACCCGCAATGCCCGCAACGGCTGGCTGTTTACCCGCTGGGGCGACGTCAAGATCAAGAATGCCCGCTACAAGGACGACACCCGTCCGCTGGACGAGCAGTGCAGCTGCTATACCTGCCGCCACTTCAGCCGCGGCTACCTGCACCACCTGCACCGCACCGGCGAAATCACCGGCGCCATGCTCAATACCATCCACAACCTGCATTACTACCAGGAACTGATGGCCGACATGCGCACCGCCATCGAAGCCGACCGCTTTGCCGGATTCCAGCAGGAATTCCACGCCCAACGTGCCCGAGGCGCGTAAGCGACTGCCAGGCACCTTTCCGTTACAATGCCCCGTTCTTCAGTACTGACCCTTCCCGGAGACCCTCCATGAACGAACAACTGATGTCGTTCCTGCCCATGATCGTCATCTTCGTGCTCTTCTGGTTCCTGCTGGTTCGCCCGCAGCAGAAGAAAATGAAGGAACACAAGACCATGCTCGAAGCCCTGCAAAAAGGCGACGAAGTCGTGACCCAGGCCGGCATGATCGGCCGCATCACCAAGCTCGACGACAACAACGTGACGGTGGAAGTCGCCAAGAACGTTGAAATCCAGTTCCAGCG
>JAGPIM010000117.1 GCA_018055005.1 Laribacter sp. | reverse complement strand
CCGTACCACTGCGCCATTTCGCTCAGGTAACGGCCGTCCTTGAGCGCATCGGTATAAAAGCTGATGGCGGCCTGCGGGTCGAGGCGTGACAGGCGTGCCTTTTCGCGTGCCAGCAGGAATTCGGTCGAATCGGCCGGCATGCGGCTGGGCAGGCTGAGTGCCCGGCCCTGTGCCTCGCTCATGCGCTCGCTGGTGACCGGGTGGGTGCGCAGGAAGGCCAGCGCGTTGTTGTTGCTGGCGCGGTTGACCTTCTGCATGCGGTCGAAAAACGCCGCCATGGCGCGCGGGTCAAAGCCGGCGCGTGTGAGTGTCTGCATGCCGACACGGTCGGCCTCGCGCTCGAAATCCCGGCTGTACGCCAGCTGTTTTTGCATCGCCATGCCCGGGCCGACCTGTGCGGCGGCCAGTGCCGCATCGGCGCCGCCGCCGGCGCTGGCCATCAGGACCGCAGCCAGGATGCCGCCGATGGCCAGCAGCTGGTTCATGCCCTGCTGCTCCAGCTGGCGGGCAATGTGACGCTGGCTGACGTGGGCCATTTCGTGGCCGATGACGCTGGCGAGCTCCGATTCGCTCTGGGCCGCCAGCAACAGGCCGGTATGCACGCCGATATAGCCGCCGGGCATGGCAAAGGCGTTGATCTGGCCGTCGTCGATGGCAAACAGGGTGTAGTGCTGGGCCGGGTCCGGGCTGGCGGTGGCCAGCCGGCGGGACAGCCGGTTGAGGTAGTCATCCAGCTCGGTGTCACCCAGCATGGCCTCCTGGGCCCGCAGCCAGACCACACCCTCACGGCCGGCGCGTGATTCATCGCGGGAAGTGAATCCGGCTTCGGCCGAATCGCCGAGATCGGGCAGGTTGATCTGGGCCGTGACCGGTGTAACGGCCATCAGCCCGGCGAGCAGGAGTGCGAGCGGCGTCTTCATGCGTTTCATCATAAACGCGCAGCCGGGCTGTCGTCCTTAACGCCGTGGCCGGTCGAGCCGCATCAGGTGCCGCTGTGGCGCTGGCGCACCCACGCCACGGCCTGAGCGAGGCCGCCGGCATTGTGCACACCGGTATAGCCCAGCGCGGCCAGCATGCGTACGCCACTGGCCGAGCGCATGCCGCTGGCGCAGTAGAGGATCATCGGCGTATCAAGGCCGGGGGCAATGCGGGCAATCCCGGACTGCAACTGGCCCAGCGGCAGCGACAGGGCACCGGGGGCGTGGCCGCCGGCGTATTCGGCCGGCTCGCGCACGTCGATCAGCAGGACATCGTCGCCTTGCGGCAGTTGCGGGCTGCGGCCGCCCAGCAGGCGTTGGAACAGGGCAAACATGGTGTATTTCCAGACAACTCGAAAGGGTTAGTTCAGCAAGGCATTGACGCGGGCCAGCGCTGCCGGGTCCAGGTCACCGGTGGCAGCCTGCAGGCGCAGCCAATTCAACAGGGTATCGTGGCGCAGCGCGGCCTGCTCGCGCACGATGCCGGCGCGGGTCTGTTGGGCATTCAGCAGGTCCAGCGTGGTGCGGGCGCCTTCCTCGACGCCGGCGCGGGTGGCTGCCAGCTGGCGCTCCACCGACTGCCGGGCCGCCGCCAGCGCGGCCAGCCGGGCATGGCCGACGCTGACGCCCTGCCACGCCTGCCGCACCTGGTCATCCACCGACAGGGCCTGGCTGCGCAGACCGGCATCGGCCGCTTCGCGCCGGGCCAGTGCCTCGTCGAGCCTGGCCGAGCGCCAGCCGCCGGTAAACAGCGGGATGGTCAGCTCGACGCCGGCATACTGCTGGCGCCCGTACTGGGCGGCACTGCCGCTGCCGCGGAGGCGGTCTTCTCCGGCGCGGGCCACCAGTTCCAGCTTCGGGCTGGCCCAGGCGCGGTATTTGCCGACTTCTTCGGCCGCCGCATCACGGGCGGCCGATCCGGCGGCCAGCAGCGGGCTGTGCTGGCGCGCCCGTGCCTGCAATTCCGCCAGCGGGGCCAGCGGCAGGCCGGTGGGGCCGGGGTCACGGCTGATGGCCGCGGGGCGGCCGGCCAGACCGCCGGTGACGTCGGCGAGGCGGGCCACGGCCAGTTCGCGGGCCTGTTGCAGGGCCAGCAGTTCGGCGGCGATCAGGTCGCGGCGGGCGCGGGCTTCTTCCAGGTCGGTGACCGGTGCGTCGCCCACGTCGTAGCGGGCCTGGGCCAGTCCCAGTGCCTCGGCCACGGCTTCGTCCTGCGCCCGTGCGCTGGCCAGTGCCGCGTCCAGCCGCAGGACTTCGAAATAGCGCTGCGCCACATCCAGCATCACGCCCTGTTCGTCCGCCGTGGCGCGGGCGGCGCCGGCGCGGGCCCGCGCTTCGAGCTGGCTGGCGCTGGCCGATTTTTCCCGGTCGTAGAGCGGCTGGCGCAGCTCCACGCCCCAGCGGGTGGCGGTGCCGTTGCGTACCCGCGATTCGAAATCCACCTGGTCGGACTGCATGCCCGGCATGGTGAAGCGGGCGCCCTGGGTGTCCTGTTCCTGGTTGGCCGCGCCGGCGCCGGCGCTGAGTCCGACGGTCGGCAGGCGCAGGGCGCGTCCCTGGCGGGCCAGCGTGGCGTCGGCCTGACGGGTGGCTTCGACGGCCGCCAGTTGCGGATCGTGCTGGCGGGCCGCCTGCCAGGCGTCGAGCAGGTCAAAGGCGTACAGCGCCGGGCTCGCCGCCAGCAGGGCGGCGAACACCGTCAGGCGGTTTACGAACATGCCCGGCCTCCGCAGCCGCCCGTGCCTTCCTTGACGCCGAGCTTTTTCAGCACGATGGCGAGCGGGCAGAAGTTGGTCAGCGAAAACTGCAACAGGTTGGCGCCGACGAAGGCCGTCAGCCACAGGAAATTCTGGCTGGCGTACAGCGGGCTGGCCGGGACGGCCAGGGCGAGGCTCAACAGGATCATGCAGCCGGCAAAAAAGCGGATGGCGCGTTCGATGGTCATGCGGTTTCTCCTTGGGATGGGGCGTGGTCGCCCTCGTGACTGGAACGGAAAGCGATGTAATAGAGCAGCGGGATCACCAGCAGGGTGAGGACGGTCGACACCAGGATGCCGAAGATCAGCGAGATGGCCAGCCCGTTGAAGATCGGGTCGTCGAGGATGAAGAGGGCGCCCAGCATGGCGGCCAGCGCGGTCAGCGCGATCGGCTGGGCCCGGGTGGCGGCCGAGTCCACCACGGCTTCCTTGAACGGCACGCCGCGCGCCACCTCTTCGCGGATGAAATCCACCAGCAGGATCGAGTTGCGCACGATGATGCCGGCCAGCGCGATCATGCCGATCATCGAGGTGGCGGTGAACGGTGCCCCGAAGAGGGCATGCCCCGGCATGACCCCGATCAGGGTCAGCGGGATCGGCGCCATGATCACCAGCGGCACCAGATAGCTGCCGAAGTGCGCCACCACCAGCAGGTAGATCAGCACCAGGCCGACGGCGTAGGCCGCGCCCATGTCGCGGAAGGTTTCGTAGGTGATCTGCCACTCGCCGTCCCACTTGATGGCGTAGCCGCGCCAGGCGTCATCCGGCTGGCGGACGAAGTATTCGGCCACCGGGCCGCCGTCCGGCGCGGTCAGTGCACTGATGGCACCGCGCATGCCGAACATGGCGTAGAGCGGACTGTCGGTCTGGCCGGCCATGTCGCCCACCACCATCGCCAGCGGCAGGCCGTCCTTGCGCCAGCGCGGCTGGTCCACCGTGCCGGGCTCGGCCGTCACCAGCTCGCGCACCGGCACCAGTTCGCCGCTGGCGGCGCGCACGGTCAGCGCCAGCAAGGCTTCGTCGTTGCCGCGGGCAGACACGGGCAGGCGCAGCTGTGCCGGCACCGGATACTTGCCGGCACCGTGCAGCCAGGTGGCGTTGTCGCCGTTGAGGGCGGCGGCCAGCGTGGCGACGATGTCGGCCTGCGGCACGCTGCGGCGGGCGGCTTCGGCCTGGTTCACCACCAGCACGGTTTTGGGTGCCGGCGGATTGACGGTGCTGTCGATGTCCACCACGCCGTCCTGCTGCGTGAACAGCCGGCGGATCTGCCCGGCCAGTGCATCGCGGCCGGCTGCCGACGGGCCGTAGATTTCGGTCACGATCGGCGACAGCACCGGCGGCCCTGGTGGCACTTCCACCACCTTGACCCGCGCGCCGTGGCGGGCACCGATGGCAACCAGTGCCGGCCGCACCCGGCGGGCGATGTCGTGGCTCTTGGCGTGGCGCTCGTGGCGGTCGGCCAGGTTGACCTGGATGTCGCCGACTTCGCCGCCGGCCCGCAGGCCGTACTGGCGCACCAGTCCGTTGAAGTTGATCGGTGCGGCGGTACCGGCGTAGGCCTGCCAGTTGACCACTTCCGGCTGGGTGGCCAGCCAGGCGCTCATTTCGCGCAGGGTGGCCGCGGTTTCCTCCACCGGCGTGCCGGCCGGCAGGTCGACCACCACCTGGAATTCCGACTTGTTGTCGAACGGCAGCATTTTCAGCACCACCAGCCCGGACACCGGCAGCAGCAGCGACACCGCGATCAGGCCGGCCACGCCAAACCCCAGCAGGCGACGGGCACGGGCGCCGGTGCGGTCATCCAGAAACGGCGCGAACAGGCGGCGGGTCAGCGGCAGCAGGCGGCCGGCCATGCCGGCGTGGGCCTCGAACCGGCGCGGCAGCCACTTGAGCGCCAGCCACGGGGTGATGACAAAGGCCACGCCGAGCGAGATCAGCATGCCCATCGAGGCATTGATCGGGATCGGGCTCATGTACGGCCCCATCAACCCGGAGACAAAGGCCATCGGCAGCAGGGCGGCAATGACGGTGAAGGTGGCAAGGATGGTCGGGCCACCCACTTCGTCCACCGCACGCGGGATCAGCGTGACCAGCGGGGTCTCCGGGTCGAGCAGGCGGTGGCGGTGGATGTTTTCCACTACCACGATGGCGTCGTCGACCAGGATGCCGATCGAAAAGATCAGCGCGAACAGCGACACCCGGTTGAGGGTGAAGCCCCACGCCCACGAAGCAAACAGGGTGGCGGTCAGGGTCAGGACCACTGCCACGCCGACGATGGCGGCCTCGCGGCGGCCCAGCGCAAAGAACACCAGCGCCACCACCAGCGCGGTGGCAAAGGCCAGTTTCTTGATCAGCGTCTGCGCCTTGTCGTTGGCGGTTTCGCCATAGTTGCGCACCACTTCGACGCCGACGCTGTCGGGAATCACCGTACCGGACAGCGAAGCCAGCCGCGCCTTGAGGGCATCGGCCACCGCGACGGCGTTGGCGCCGGCCTTTTTGGTGATGGCCAGTGTCACCGCCGGGTATTCGCCACCGTTCGGGCCCTTGATGCCGTGCCAGACATAGCGCACGGCCGGCTCCGGGCCGTCGGTGATGCGGGCAACCTGGTCGAGGTAGACCGGGCGGCCGTTGTGGACGCCGACCACCAGTTTTTCGACCGCGCGGGCGCTGTCGAGGAAGGCACCGGTTTCGACGGTGAGGCTGCGGTTGTTGGCGATCAGCTCGCCCGCCGGCAGGGCGGCGTTGGCACCTTGCAGGGCGCGGCGCAGGTCGCTGACGGTCAGCCTGGCGGCCTTCAGGCGCGCCGGGTCGAGTTCGATGCCGATGGCGCGACCCGGACCGCCGAGGGTGGTCACCTCGCGCACGCCGGCCACCCGCTGGAGGTCGCCTTCGATGCTGTGTGCCACCCGTTCCAGTGCGTAGGCGCCCTGCTGCGGATCACGGGCAAACAGGGTGACAGCCACCACCGGCACGTCGTCGATGCCCTTGGGCTTGATCAGCGGCGGCAGGGTGCCCAGGCCCGGCGGCAGCCAGTCATCGTGGCTGTGCACGGTGTCGTAGAGGCGCACCAGCGCATCGGTACGCGGCACGCCGACCTGGAACTGCACCGTCAGGATGGCCAGCCCCGGACGCGACAGGGCAAACACGTGTTCGACGCCGCTGATCTGGCCCAGCACCTGCTCGGCCGGCTGCGCCACCAGCGATTCCACCGTTTCGGCGCTGGCGCCGGGGAAGGGCACCAGCACGTTGGCCATGGTGACGTTGATCTGCGGCTCTTCCTCGCGCGGGGTGACGGCGACGGCAAACAGGCCGAGCAGCAACAGCAGCAGCGCAATCAGCGGGGTGATGCGGTTTTGCAGGAAAAAGGCCGCCAGCCGGCCGGCCGGCCCCATGGATGCAGGCGTGCGCATCAGCGGCCTCCCGTGCGGCGGGCCGCCGCTTCCGGCGTGGTGACCACCCGCTCGCCGGCCCGCAGTCCGGCCAGCACTTCCACGTCGCTGCCCAGACGGTCGCCCAGCCGCACGTAGCGCAGCTCCGGCGCACCCTTGGCGCGCAGTACGTAGACGGCGGTCAGTTCGGCCCGGCGCACCACGGCCTGTTGCGGCACGGTCAGCCGGCTGCTGCCGGCCGCCCCGCTGACCGGCAGCTCGACCCGGGCAAAGCGGCCCGGTGCCAGTGCGGTCTGTGCCGGCAGCTCCAGCCGCAGCGTGCGCGTCTGGCTGACGGCATCGGTGGCCGGCAGCCATTGCACTCTGGACGGCACCAGGCGCTGGCCGTCGACCACGATGGCGAACCTGCCGCCGGCCTGCACCCGGCTTTCGACACTGGCGGGCACGCTGGCGGTGACGCGCAGGGCCGCCGGGTCGTAGACCACGGCAATCGGCTGCCCCGGCTGGGCCAGGTCACCGACGTTGGCAAACGTGTCGGCCACCAGGCCGGCAAACGGGGCGCTCAGGCGGTACAGGCCGGCCTGGGCGCCGGCCGCGCGGGCACTGGCCCCCTGGGCGCGGGCGCTGGCTGCGGCGCTGCGGTACTGGGCTTCGGCCCGTTCCAGCGCGGCGGCTGACAGGTACTGCTTGGCAGCCAGCGCGCGGGCCCGCTCGACTTCGCGGCGGGCCACGTCCAGCTGGGCCTGGGCGGCGGCAATCTGGGCGGCGCTGGCGGCGGCGGCCTCGCGGGCGGTTTCACCGTCGATTTCGGCCACCAGCTGGCCGGCGCTGACGCGGTCGCCGGCATTGACCGGGCGGGCGGTGACACGACCGGCCACCGGGACGGCCAGCCGCGCTTCGCGCACGGCTTCGACCTGCCCGTCAGCCTGGTAAATGCCGCTGGTGGCCGGTACGCCGACGGTGACTGCCGGCAGGGCCGGGCCGCCAGCGAATGCGGGAGAAAGAGCGGCCAGACCGGCAAGAGCGGCAGCGAGCGGGAGGAGGGGCAGTCGGTTCATGTCGAGACGTTATTTAAATTTATATAATGTTTGCGGCAGAAAAAGCCGCATGACGCGGCTTGGCGTTTTTCAGGCGGCCGGACCGGACCCGGGAGCCGTCTTGCAGTAAATGCCGTGCAGGGCGTCGAGCAGGATCAAGACTTCTTCGCGCGCCACCCGGTAGTACATCCACTTGCCGTCGCGCCGGGTGTCGACCAGCCCTTCGTTGCGCAGCACGCCCAGCTGTTGCGACAGCGTGGGCTGGTGGATGGCAGTCAGGTTTTCCAGTTCGGTGACCGTGCGTTCGCCGCCGACGAGCTGGCACAGCAGCAGCAGCCGGTCGGGGTTGGCAAGGCTTTTCAGAAGCGCCGAAGCGGCGCGGGCATTGGCTTGGAGAAGATCGATCTGCATGAAAGGCATCCTGTCGACGGCTTCATTATATTTTTTTGTAAACTATTCGCAAGCCCCCTGCCACATTACAATTTCCGCTCCTTTGAATCTCGCGGGGTGCTGCCTGTCATGACTGTCTTGCCGCGTGTGGCCATCGGCCTGTTTGGCGGTTCGTTCGACCCGGTGCACGAGGGGCACCTGCGCCTGGCGCGGGCGCTGCGCGACGAGCTGCAACTGGCCGAAGTGCGCCTGCTGCCGGCCGGCACGCCGCCGCACCGCGCACCGCTGGCGGCAGCGGCGGCCGACCGGCTGGCCATGCTGCGGCTGGCGCTGGCCGGCGAGCCCGGCCTGACGGTGGACGAGCGCGAGCTGTCCGGCCGGCTGTCCGGCTATACCGTCGACACGCTGGCGATGATCCGCCGCGAGACGGGGCCGGAGGCGGCGCTGTGGTGGCTGGTCGGCGGCGACCAGCTGGCGAGCCTTGACCGCTGGCACCGCTGGCGTGACATCTTCGGGCTGGCACATCTGGCGGTTGCCGTGCGGCCGGGCTTTGATGCCGGCTCGCTGCCGCCTGCGGTGGCCGCCGAGTGGCAGGCGCGGCAAGCGACTGATTTTGCAAATCTTCCGCCCGCGGGTAGAATCCGCGCCCTGTCTTTATCGCCGGTGGACATTTCCGCCACCGCCATTCGCGCCGATCTGGCGCGCGGTGGCGACGGACTCGGGCATCTTGCGCCGGCCGTGCGCGACTATATTCATCTTCACCGGCTCTACCGTTCCGAAAGCCCCGCATGACCGAAGTCATTGAAACCAAACCGTATCCGACCCCGGACGAAATCGCCGCCCTCGCTGCCGAGGCGCTGGATGACGTCAAGGGCAAGGACATCGTCAACCTCGACACCCGCGAGCTGACCTCGCTGTTTTCGCGCCTGGTGGTGTGCACCGGTGATTCCAACCGCCAGGTCAAGGCACTGGCCAACAATGTGGCCGTGACCCTGAAGGGCCAAGGCGTCGACATCGTCGGCATGGAAGGCGAACAGTTCGGCGAATGGGTGCTGGTCGATGCCGGCGACGTGGTCATCCACATCATGCTGCCGGCCGTGCGCGACTACTACGACCTCGAAGCCCTGTGGGGCGGCCAGAAGCCGGTGTTCAACCCGATTCCGGGTGCACGTGGCTGGAAGGCCACCGAAGAGTAAGTCCGGCGCATGAAGATCACCCTGCTGGCTGTCGGCACCAGGATGCCGCGCTGGGTGGACGAGGCCTATGCCGATTACGCCAAGCGCCTGCCGCGCGAAGTCC
>JAGPIM010000116.1 GCA_018055005.1 Laribacter sp. | reverse complement strand
CTGTGGGTTTCCACAAGCGCTCACACTTATCGGTTGTTCGTTTGTTAAAGAGCTTTCCGGACCAGCCGGCGCTGCGTCGTGCAGCGAGGTGGCGAACTATACCCACCTCAACACACTCCGTCAACACCAGAAATACAGAAAATACAATTTTCTGAAATCGACCAAACCTCCAGACCAGACTATTGCATCCCCCTAAACTCGAGAATGATTTCCCGACAGACACAGTCGATGCAAGTTTTCCCCAGACAATGGGGGGCAAGCTGTGAAAAACCTGTTGATAACCATAAAAAGCCCTGCTTAATCCACAACCATTCTGGTGTCGCCCATTTTTTAGTCAGTCAAAATTGGTTTGATACAAACAAACAGCCGCCTGTTTTCAACAGGCGGCTGTTGTTCTTGCAAACCACTCAGACTTTGTCCAGTCAGGCAACCGCAACCGGGATCTTGCCGATTCTGGCCTGCCAGACCTTTGGTCCGGTCTGGTGAACAGACTCTCCCGAACTGTCCACGGCAACAGTCACCGGCATGTCCACGACGTCAAACTCGTAAATCGCTTCCATGCCGAGATCGGCAAAGGCCAGCACTCGCGAAGACTTGATGGCCTTGCTGACCAAGTAAGCAGCTCCACCCACTGCCATCAGATAGGCTGCCTTGTTGTCGCGGATGGCATCAATGGCCACCGGACCACGCTCAGACTTGCCGACCATGGAAATCAGGCCGGTCTGCTCCAGCATCATGCGGGTGAACTTGTCCATCCGCGTAGCTGTAGTCGGACCCGCCGGACCGACCACCTCATCCCCGACCGGGTCTACCGGACCGACGTAATAAATCACCCGGTTCTTGAAGTCGACAGGCAACGGTTCACCTCTGGCCAACATGTCGGCAATACGCTTGTGGGCAGCATCACGCCCCGTCAGCATCCTGCCGTTCAGCAGCAGGGTCTGCCCCGGTTTCCAGCCAGCCACCTCTTCGGGGGTCAGCGTATCCAGATTCACCCGGGAGGCTACCTCGGTGTCAGGCTGCCAGCTGACTGCCGGCCAGTCTTCCAGCTTCGGGGTTTCCAGTGTCGCCGGCCCGGAACCATTCAGATGGAAATGCACGTGACGGGTTGCAGCACAGTTGGGAACCATTGCCACCGGCAGACTGGCCGCATGCGTCGGGTAATCAAGGATCTTGACGTCCAGCACGGTGGTCAGTCCGCCCAACCCCTGGGCACCGATACCCAGCGCATTGACCTTCTCGTACAGCTCGATACGCAGCTCTTCGGCACGATTCTGCGGTCCACGGGCAATCAGCTCATCGATATCAACCGGAGCCATCAGAGATTCCTTGGCCATCAACAAGGCCTTTTCCGGCGTCCCGCCGATGCCGATGCCCAGAATACCGGGCGGACACCATCCCGCACCCATGGTCGGTACGGTTTTCAGCACCCACTCGACAATGCTGTCCGACGGATTGAGCATGGCCATTTTCGACTTGTTTTCCGAGCCACCACCCTTGGCAGCACAGATCACCTCGACACCATCCCCCGGCACGACCTCGAAATGCACGACAGCCGGCGTGTTGTCACGCGAGTTTTGCCGTTTGCCGGCCGGATCCAGCAGCACCGAAGCACGCAGTTTGTTGTCCGGGTGGGTGTAAGCCCGGCGCACGCCTTCGTTAACCATGTCCTGCACGCTCATGGTCGCGTCCCACTGGACGTTCATGCCGATTTTCAGGAAAACAAGGGCAATGCCTGTGTCCTGACAGATCGGACGATGCCCCTCGGCGCACATGCGGCTGTTGGTCAGGATCTGCGCGATGGCATCTTTGGCCGCCGGACTGGCTTCGCGCTCATAAGCCCGGCCCAGTGCCTGGATATAGTCTTTGGGGTGGTAATAGCTGATGAACTGGAAGGCATCAGCGATGCTGGCAATAAAGTCTTCCTGACGGATGACGGTCATGGTGTTCTCCGAATGGCCCGATGCAGTAAGGGTAAGGCTGATTGTAACGGCAACGCCCCCGCAGAAGACAGTGACATGCCCGGACAAAACAGGAACGCCCCGCAAGAGCGGGGCGTTTCACTGCCAGACAGGTTCAGTTGTTTCCGACGGCAAAGCGGGCAAACTGGGTCGTGACCCGCCACCAGGCAGCCATGTCGGCTTCACCCAGCTCATGCGTCACGGCAGCCATCATGCGCAGCTGGTTTTCCGACAGCTGTTGCAGAAGAACCTGACCGGATTCGGTCAAGCGCAGCTCCTTGACCCGGCGGTCATGCCGCGCAAGCGTGGCAACAATCAGGCCTTGCTCCTGCAAATGCCGCAGCGGTGCGTTTACCGCCTGCTTGCTGACATCCAGAATCCGCAGTAGCGCATTGACGCTCAGGCCGGGATTCTTGCCGACAAAATGCAGAATGCGATGGTGTACACGGGCCAGCCCACGTTCGGCCAGCAGCTCGTCAGGTTTGCCGGTAAAGGCGCGATAGGCGAAATACATCAGGGAAATCGGATCGTTGAGTGCGTTGGGGGGAAGAGCGGCGGGCATGATCGGTTATCTTTCGGACATGGACAACATCAACTTGTCATTAATAGGTCAGTTCTTCTATCCATTCAAGAAAAATTTGCAGTCAGGTTTATGCTTGAGCAATAAAGCGTGGCGCCCGACCAACGATTCCTGAATCAGTCGGAATCAAACCCCAATATTTGCCTGAATTTTGCACATACCTCGCCAATCGGCCGGTGCAGGCATACATCAAACCGGCTATCGAGGGCAGTAGGCTGCAAATTGACCAGTGCACTTGGCATCCGCCAGTGTCGTGCCAAGGCCGGCAGCTGGTTGACCGGCCCCGCCTCCAGCGACGACCCCATCACCCACAGGCAGTCTGCCTCGGCCAGAGCCACTAGCGCAGCATCCATGGCCTCGACCGGCTCGCCATACAACACGACATCCGGCTTGAGCACTTCCCCGCAGCAGTGACAGCATGGCACCGGCTGGTGCCGGCAGGCAGCATCATGCTCGCGGCACAGGCAGGCCGGGCACACCAGGCGTTCCACACTGCCATGTGCCTCAATGACATGCGGACTGCCTGCCCGCTGGTGCAGGCCGTCAATGTTCTGGGTCACCACCGTCACGGCCTTGCCCGTTGCCGCCAGTTGCGCCAGCAGACGATGACCGGTATTGGGGTACACGGTTCGGCTCGTGCCGAACGGAAAAATCCTGCGAAAGGCCAACCAGAAAGCGGCGGGATCCTGCTGGAAAAAACGGAGTGAGAGCACATCGGCAAAATCCGGCTGCCGGGTCTGGACCGCCGTAGCCGAACGAAAATCGGGGATGCCCGACTCGGTACTGATACCTGCCCCGGTGAGCACCAGCAGGTGCCGGCAAGCACGCCACTGCGCGGCCAGCTCGTCAATGACATCAGACAAGGCAATTGCTTTGACTATGAAAGGGCGCGCATCTTACCTTGAGACAATTTCGGGCGGGGAGCCCCCCCCCGCCCGTCAGTGCACAATCACACTCGCGGCAACCGCGCCAGCGCCGCGCGGATGGCCTCTTCCGGATAGACATAGTCTTCCAGATCGCCCGCCAGATACCTGTCGTAGCTGGCCATGTCGAAATGCCCATGACCGGACAGGTTGAAAAACAGCGCCTTGGATTCGCCGCTTTCAGTGCAGCGCCGGGCCTCGTCGATGACGGCACGGATACCGTGGCAGCTTTCCGGGGCCGGCACGATGCCCTCGGTCCGGGCAAACGTCACGCCGGCCTCGAAGGTCGCCAGCTGCGGTACGGCCACCGCTTCGACCAGCCCTTCGTGCACCAGCTGGCTGACCAGTGTCGAGGCACCGTGATAGCGCAAGCCTCCGGCATGAATGGACGGCGGCATGAAGTCGTGTCCGAGCGTGTACTGCTTCATCAGCGGCGTCAGGCCCGCAGTATCGCCATAGTCGTAGGAATAATGCCCGCGGGTCAGGCTCGGACACGATGATGGCTCCACCGCCACCAGACGCACGTTGCGCCCGGCCGCCTTGTCGGCAAAGAACGGAAATGCCACGCCGCCGAAATTGGAACCGCCGCCGCACGGCGCAAAAATCATGTCGGGATAATCACCGGCCAGCTCGAACTGCTTTTTCGCCTCCAGACCGATCACGGTCTGGTGCAGCAGCACATGGTTGAGTACCGAGCCCAGGCCATACGTCGTGTCGCTGCGGCTGGCCGCTTCTTCCACCGCCTCGGCGATCGCCAGTCCCAGCGAACCCGGATTGCTGTCGTCAGCTTCCAGCGCTGCCCGGCCGGCAGCCGTCAGCGGTGACGGACTGGCCAGCACTTCCGCCCCCCAGGTCTGCATCATCGAACGCCGGAACGGCTTTTGCTGGTAACTCACCTTCACCATGAACACCCGGATGTCGATACCAAACATCTGGCCGGCCAGCGCCAGCGAACAGCCCCACTGGCCGGCACCGGTTTCGGTCGTCATGCGGCGGATACCGGCTTCACGGTTGTAGTACGCCTGGGCAATGGCCGAATTGAGCTTGTGGCTGCCGGCCGGACTGACGCCTTCGTACTTGTAGTAAATCCGCGCAGGAGTACCCAGTTCGGCTTCGAGCCGGTGGGCCCGGAACAGAGGAGCCGGCCGCCAGAGCCGGTAGATTTCCCGCACCGGTTCCGGAATCGGAATCCAGCGTTCAGCCGACACTTCCTGCTCGATCAGGCTGTCGACAAAGATGGCTGACAAGGCGTCGGGAGAAATCGGCTGGCCGTCAGGTCCGAGTACCGGGGCGGGCTTGTTGGGCATGTCCGCCACCACGTTGTACCAGTGGGTCGGGATCTCGGATTCGGGCAACAGGAATTTGGTCTGGTTCATGGCAGTCCTCTGCGGGTAATGGCTGATGGTCTAAAAGCGGTGCAGGCACACGATGTCGTGTGCAAATCGGCAGAACAGCATTTCGGTACGCCTCCGATGCCTAGGGCATAAGCCCGCTACGCTAAAGCAGGATCCGGCTTCGGTCAAACCCCCTGCCTCACCCGTCAGGACAACAAAAAGCCCGGTCCTGAAGGACCGGGCCTGGTTTGGCAGCAAGACTGCTCAACTGCGCTTGTACCGCGGCGGCATCAGCAGCGCCGGCACTTCGACCGGCTCACGCAGATAACTGGGCAGGATCACGCGCCGGCGCGGCTTGGCCGGCAGCTCGTCATCGTCGGCCGTCACTGCATTGCTGCCATCGTCGCGGCTGTCTTCACTGGCCGGGGCAGTACGGCGCTTTTGTGCCAGCGCCGGACGCTCTTCGGCCACAGCGGCCGGACGGGGCACCCAGCTTGGCCAGGCTGCGGCATGATGTTGCGGCGTCAGGGTCTGGCGCGTCAGCTTTTCAATCGCTTCCAGCAGTTTCTGTTCTTCGGCATCCATCAGCGAAATGGCCACACCGCTCTGGCCGGCGCGACCGGTCCGGCCGATCCGGTGCACATAGTCTTCCGGCGAATTCGGCAGGTCGAAGTTGACCACGAACGGCAGGTCGCTGACATCCAGTCCGCGGGCAGCCACGTCGGTGGCCACCAGCACGCGCAGCTTGCCGTCCTTGAATGCTGCCAGCGTGTCCAGGCGGGCCTGCTGGGCCTTGTCACCATGAATGGCATCAACATCCAGACGGTCGAAATTGCGCAGTTCGCGCGCCAGCCGGTCGGCGCCCTGCTTGGTGCGGCAGAACACGATCACCTGCGACATGGCACGCTCGTTGATCAACCGGGCCAGCAGACGGCGTTTCTGTCCGGCATCCACGGCGTAAACCGCCTGCTCGACCGTAGCGGCCGTAGTGTTTTGCCGGGCGACTTCGATGGTGACCGGATCACGCTGGAATTCGGCTGCCAGCTTTTTGATCTCGGGCGAGAAAGTGGCCGAGAACAGCAGGGTCTGCCGGGTTTTCGGCAACTGGGTCAGGATACGGCGGATATCCAGGATAAAGCCCATGTCGAGCATGCGGTCTGCTTCATCCAGTACCAGCATTTCCACCCGGTTGAGCTGGATGGTTTTCTGTTCCAGATGGTCCAGCAGACGGCCGGGGGTGGCCACGACGATATCCATGCCGCGCATCAGGTCGGCTTTTTGCGGGTCCATGTTGACACCGCCAAACACGCAGGTATGCCGCAACGGCAGGTACTTGGCGTAGCTCTGGACCGAGGAGGCGATCTGGTCGGCCAGTTCGCGCGTGGGTGTCAGGATCAGGCAGCGCACCGGGTGCATGGCCGGCGATACGCTGTGCGTCGCGTAGTGCCGCAGGCGGGCAATGATGGGCAGGGTAAACGCAGCCGTCTTGCCGGTACCGGTCTGCGCGGCAGCCAGCACGTCCCGTCCCGTCAGTACTTCAGGAATGGCACGCGCCTGAATCGGCGTCGGCTCGGCATAGCCAAGTTCATCAACCGCACGCTGCACTTCTGCGGGCAAACCCAGCTCGGCAAACGTCATCACAAACACACTCCCAGACAACACAAAAAGCGAAGGCGCGAACTATACGCGCCAACGCCATGAAATTCCAAAGTTTTCCCGTCAGGCTCCGTCTGCGCCGGCAGCAGGCACCATCAGGCCAGGATCCGGGCCACGGAAAACAGCAGGATGACGAAGAGCCAGATCACCAGCGCCCGCCACACCAGTCCGATGGCGCGCTTGAGGTAATCGGGATCGGCCTCGTCCCCGACCCCCAGCTCCGGCCGGTATTTGACAGTGTAATCCTGCCGCAGCGGGTCGCCCAGACGCACGCCGATGGCACCGGCGGCACTGGCCAGCAGGATGCCCCAGCTGCGGTTGCCCCAAGCCTGCGCCTGCGCCCGCCAGCAATAGATGGCATCCTCGAAATCTCCCATCACGGCAAAGCTGATGCTGGTCAGCCGTACCGGAATCCAGTCCAGCCACTCGCACAGCTTGCGGGCCGGCAGTCCGAACTGGTCGCCCGGCTGGCCTTCGCGCAATCCCCACTTCTGGTACAGCATGCACGACAGCCGGTACAGCACGGCACCGGCCGGGCCGGGCAGCACCACAAACCAGAAGAGCGTGGCAAACACATGGCGATAGGCATCGGTCACGCCCTGCTCGATGGTCAGGCGGGAAATCTCGTTGACCTCCAGTTCGGAAGTCGACTGGCCGGACCAGCGCCCCAGCGCCGCCCTGGCATCGTGCACCCGGCCGTCGGCCAGCGCCTTGCTGATGTCGGTGATGGCTCCGGAAAAATGCCGGAACCCCATCGTCAGGTACAGCACCGCCACGTTCCACAGCAGGGCCAGGACCGGCGTGACCTGGTAGAGCGCGGCGTAAATGCCGTAGGCCAGCGCCACGAACGGCACCACGGCCAGCAGCCATGCCAGCAGGCCGTGCCGGGATTCGCCGGCATTCAGGTTGCGTTCCAGCCGGTTGGCATAGCGCGTGAAGTGCAACAGCAGGCGGTTGCGGCTGCCAAGCGGGCGCAACTGTTCCAGTGCCAGTGCGATCAGGATGGAAATCAGCGTCATGTCTTGTCATGCAATGGACGGGTCTGGCTCTGACGATACCATAAACCGCATTCACCCCGCTGCCCGCCTGCCGCAAACGACAACGGGATGGCGTGGCCATCCCGTTCCGTCATCTGCGACAAGGCTTTCCTGCTCAGCCGCCGATCCGTTCGATCTGTGCGCCCACGGCCCCGAGCTTGCGCTCGATGTGCTCGTAACCGCGGTCCAGATGGTAGATCCGGTCAACGATGGTGGTGCCGTCCGCCACCAACCCGGCCAGCACGAGGCTTGCCGAGGCGCGCAGGTCGGTCGCCATCACCGTGGCACCCGAGAGCTTGTTCACCCCGTGGGTGGTTGCCAGATTGCCTTCCACATCGATGCGCGCGCCCATGCGGATCAGCTCCGGCACGTGCATGAAGCGGTTTTCGAAAATGGTTTCCTTGATGCTGCCCACACCTTCGGCGATGCAGTTCATCGCCATGAACTGGGCCTGCATGTCGGTCGGAAAGGCCGGATACGGCAGGGTCCGCAGGCTGACTGCCCTGGGCCGCTGCGGCATGTCGAGGGCAATCCAGTCATCTCCCGCCTCGATGACCGCACCGGCCTCGGCCAGCTTGTCGAGGATCGCACCCATGTCTGCCGCCCGTGCATTGCGCAACACCAGCTTGCCTTGTGTCATGGCCCCGGCGACGAGGAAAGTACCGGCTTCGATACGGTCCGGCATTACGGCATGCTCGGCGCCATGCAGGCACTCAACACCCTCGATCACCAGCCGGTCGGTGCCCAGACCGCTGATGCGGGCGCCCATCTTGTTGAGGCACACGGCGAGATCGGTCACTTCCGGCTCGCGGGCAGCATTTTCCAGCACGGTGGTGCCGTCGGCCAGCGTGGCAGCCATCAGCAGGTTTTCCGTTCCGGTCACCGTCACCATGTCCATCACCACCCGGGCACCCTTGAGGCGGCCACGGGCCTTGACGTAACCGTGTTCGATCACGATGTCGGCCCCCATAGCCGCCAGCCCCTTAATGTGCTGGTCGACCGGCCGCGAGCCGATGGCGCAGCCTCCGGGCAGGCTGACCGAAGCCTCGCCGAAGCGGGCCAGTGTCGGGCCCAGCACCAGGATCGAGGCACGCATGGTTTTCACCAGCTCGTACGGTGCGCAGGTATCGCTGATCTGGGCGGCCGACAGCTCGAACTCGTGCACGTTGTCGGTCATGACCCGCGCGCCCATGCCCTGCAGCAGCTTCTGCGTGGTCATGACATCGCGCAACTGCGGCACGTTGGTCAGCCGCAGCGTGTCTGCGGTCAGCAAAGAGGCGCACAAAATCGGCAGCGCCGCGTTTTTGGCACCGGAAACCGTAATGTCGCCCTTGAGCGGACCGTTACCGGTGATCTTG
>JAGPIM010000115.1 GCA_018055005.1 Laribacter sp. | reverse complement strand
CGCGGGATGCCGGACTCGACGTATTCGACCTCGCCTGGATCGACAATCCGGACGCCGAGGCCGCCATCGCCGCCAGCAACGGCCTCGCCTTTACCGGCTCGACCGCCACCGGCCGCCATCTGGCCGCCCTCGCCGGTCGCCACCTCAAGAAAAGCGTGCTGGAACTGGGCGGCAGCAATCCGGTCATCGTACTCAAGGATGCCGACGTGGCACTGGCCGCCCGCGAAGCCGCCACCAGCCGCTTCCGTGATGCCGGCCAGTCGTGCAATGCCGCCAAGCGCATGATCCTGGTACCCGAGATTGCCGACGCCTTCATTGAGGCCTTCATGCACGAAGCCACCCGCCGGCGTACCGGCGACCCGTGCGACCCGGCCACCCTGCTGGCCCCGATGCACCGTGCCGACCTGCGCCAGACCCTGCACGGGCAGGTGGAAGATGCCGTGGCGCACGGCGCCCGCCTGCTGTGCGGTGGCCGGCTGCCTGCCGGGGCCGGCTTCTACTACCCGGCCACCGTGCTGGAAAACGTCCCGCCCGCTGCCCGCCTCTATCGCGAAGAAGCCTTCGGTCCGGTCGCCAGCCTGTACCGTGTCGACAACGAGGCCGATGCCGTCCGCGTGGCCAACGACACGCCGTATGGACTGGGTGCCACCATCTACAGCGCCGATGATGACCGGGCGGCCCGGCTGGCCGCCCAGCTGGAAGTCGGCAGCGTGTTCATCAACCGCCACACCAGCTCGGACCTGCGCCTGCCGTTTGGCGGCGTCAAGGACTCCGGCTACGGCCGCGAACTGTCCGAATTCGGACTATATGAGTTCGTGAATGTCAAAACCTTCTGGCAACGCTGAGGCCATGAACGATTTCCTGCACCGCGCCGCCGCCATTGTCGGCCCGGCACACCTGCTGACCGACCCTGCCGACATGGCAGCCTTTGCCACCGACTGGCGCGGCCGCTATCACGGCCGGCCGCTGGCCGTGGCCCTGCCCGGTTCCACCGGTGAAGTGGCCGCACTGGTCGCCCTGTGCCGCGACACAGGTGTCCCCGTTGTACCGCAAGGCGGCAATACCGGCACCGTGGGCGCCGCCACGCCGGACGACAGCGGCCGCGAGCTGGTCATTGCCCTGCGCCGCCTCAACCGCATCCGCGAACTCGACGTGGACAACGCCACCATCACGGTGGAAGCCGGCTGCATCCTCGCCGACGTGCACACGGCGGCAGCGGCGGCCGGTCTGCTGTTTCCGCTGTCACTGGCAAGCGAAGGCAGCTGCCAGATCGGCGGCAACCTGGCCGCCAACGCCGGCGGGCTGGCCGTCCTGCGCTACGGCACCATGCGCGAACTGACGCTGGGCATCGAGGCCGTGCTGCCCGACGGCCGGGTGCTGCACCAGCTCAAGGGCCTGCGCAAGAACAACGTCGGGCTGGACGCCAAGCAGCTGCTGATCGGCACCGAAGGCACGCTGGGACTGATCACCGCGGCCACCCTCAAGCTCTATCCGCTGCCCGAGGCCCGAGCCACGGCCATGATGGCCGTCGCCTCGCCGGCAGATGCCACCGGCTGGCTGCGTCGCCTGCAACGGCGTTTCGGTGACCGCCTGACCACGTTCGAGCTGGTGTCGGGCCTGTGCCTGCAATTGCTGGCCCGGCATCTGCCGGAAGTGCGCCAGCCGCTGGCCGCAGACTGGCTGGTGCTGTTCGAGCTGTCCGATGGCGGCAGCCAGGCGGCACTCGACGAAGCGCTGATGGAGTGGCTGGCCGCGCAGCCCGACCTGGGTGACGCCGTGCTGGCACAGAGCGAACGCGAGCGGGCCGAGCTGTGGCGGGTGCGCGAGGAACTGTCGGAGGCGCAAAAGCGTGACGGCATCAGCCTCAAGCACGACATTGCCCTGCCGGTATCCAAGGTGCCGGCATTTCTGGACGAATGCGGCCGGCGCCTCGGTCAGGCCTTCCCCGGCTGCCGCATCGTCACCTTTGGCCACCTCGGCGACGGCAACCTGCACTACAACGTCAGCTACACCCGTCCGGACAACCGCGACCTGCTGGCGGACGAAGCGGCCGTACAGGACATCGTGTTCGGCTGCGCCTGCGAACTGGGCGGCACCCTGTCGGCCGAGCACGGCATCGGCCAGCTGCGCCGCGCCGCGCTGGGCCGTTTTCACGATCCGGCCACCCTGGACCTGATGCGCCTCGTCAAGTCGGCGCTGGACCCGCACAACCTGATGAACCCCGGAAAGCTGCTGCCATGACGACTCCCCGCTGGCCTTATCCTGACCTGCTGGCCCATCGCGGCGGCGGCCGGCTGGCACCGGAAAACACGTTGTCCGCCCTGGTGGCAGGTGCCCTGTTCGGCAGCCGCATGGCCGAATTCGACGTCAGGCTGTCACGCGACAATGTGCCGTTCCTGCTGCATGACGAAACGCTGGAGCGCACCACCAACGGCGAGGGCCCGGCCGCCGGACAGGACTGGCAGCAACTGGTACGGCTGGATGCCGGCAGCTGGTTTGACCCGCGCTTTGCCGGTGAAGAACTGCCACGGCTGGCCGACGCTGCCCGCGTGTGTCGCGAGCACGGACTGGCTGCCAATGTGGAAATCAAGCCCTGCCCCGGGCGGGAGGCTGAAACCGGCCGCATCGTGGCCACCGAATGCGCGCGTGGCTGGCAACGGGCGGCCGTGCCGCCACTGCTGTCGTCGTTTTCGCCGGAAGCCCTGCTGGCCGCACGGGCCGCAGCACCGCAGCTCAACCTTGGCTGGCTGATCGAAGGCCCCCTGCCGGCCGGCTGGCTGGCGCAGGCCCGGACGCTGGGCGTGATGGCGCTGCATCTGGAGCACGCACTGGTGGACGCGCCGCTGGTCGGTGCCGCCCACGCGGCCGGACTGGCCGTGCTGGCCTGGACCGTCAACGACCTGGCTACGGCCCGCCGGCTGCGGACGCTGGGTGTGGATGCGCTGTGCACCGATGCACCGGACGAGCTGGCTGCCGGCTGAAACCGGCGGCAGCCAGCCATGACAAAGCCGCCCCGGAAAACCGGAGCGGCTTTTTGACGTTCATCTGCGGCAGCAGGCCCGGAGATGGGCACGGCAGGATGACGGACATCCTGCCGGACGGCATTACTTGATGCTGACGCCGTAGAACGAGTGCAGGCCGAACGGGCTGACCTTGAAGCCTTGCACCTTGCTGTTGGCCGGCAGGTTGATGGTCGAGTGTGCCACCGGCGTGAACGGCAGCTGCTCCCGGAAGATTTCCTGAGCCTTCAGGTAGTACTTGGTGCGCTCGGCCTGGTCGGTGGTCTGGCGGGCCTTGACGATCAGGTCGTCAAACGGCTTGTAGCACCACTTGGAGTAGTTGTTGCCGTCAATGGCATCGCACCCCAGCAGGGTACCCAGCCAGTTGTCCGGATCTCCGTTGTCACCGGTCCAGCCGATCAGCAACACGTCATGCTCGCTGTTCTTGGCGCGCTTGATGTACTCGCCCCATTCGTAGCTGACGATTTTGGCCTTGACGCCGATCTTGGCCCAGTCGGACTGGAGCATTTCGGCCATCAGCTTGGCATTGGGGTTGTAGGGACGCTGCACCGGCATGGCCCACAGGGTCATTTCGAACCCGTTCGGATAGCCGGCCTTGGCCAGAAGCTGCTTGGCCTTGGCGACATCGTACGGCGCATCCTTGAGGTTCTTGTTGTACGACCACTGGGTCGGCGGCATCGGGTTGGTCGCCAGCTGGCCGGCCCCTTGGTAAACGGCGTCGATGATGGCCTTCTTGTTGACCGACATGTCGAGTGCCTGGCGTACTTCCAGCTTGGCCAGCTGCGGCTTCTTGACGTTGTAGGTGATGTAGCCAAGGTTGAAGCCCGGTTGGCTCATCACTTTCAGCCGCTTGTCAGCCTTGAGGCCGGCCACGTCGGCGGGCTTGGGATAAGCAGCCACATGGCATTCGCCAGCCTTGAGCTTTTGCATCCGCACCGAGGCGTCGGTATTGATGGCAAAGATCAGGTTGTCGAGCTTGACGCCGTCTGCGCCCTTGTCCCAGTACTGTTTGTTGCCGACGTAGCGGATCTGGGCGTCTTTCTGGTAACGCTTGAAAATGAACGGACCAGTGCCGACCGGCCGGGTATTGATCTGGCTGGCCTTGCCAGACTTGAGCAACTGGCCGGCGTATTCGGCCGAGTTGATCGACGCAAAACTCATGGCGAGGTTTTGCAGCATGGCGGCTTCCGGCTTTTTCAGCACGAACCGGACGGTATACGGATCAACCTTTTCCACCTTGGCAATGTTGCGGTCCATACCCATGTCGGTGAAATACGGGAACTCGGCGCGATAGGCCTTGTTGAACGGATGGTTCTTGTCGAGCATGCGCTCGAAAGTGAACACCACGTCGTCGGCGTTGAATTCGCGCGTCGGCTTGAAGTAGTCGGTCGTGTGGAAAGTTACGCCACGACGCAGGTGGAAAGTGTAGGTCTTGCCGTCCGGGCTGATCTCCCATTTTTCGGCCAGACCGGGCACCACGCGGGTCGAACCGCGCTCGAACTGGGTCAGGCGGTTAAAGACGGTTTCGGCAGCCGCATCAAAGTCGGTTCCCGTCACGTACTGGGCCGGGTCAAAACCTGCCGGGCTGCCTTCGGAACAGTAGATCAGCGTCCCCGCTGCCTGCGCCTGCGTTGCGATACCCGCGGTGGCCAGCATCAGGGCCAGCTTCTTGACAGTCATGTTTTCTCCTGATTATTCGGTATTCAGACCATGACAGCCGGGACTGCCATGTACTTCGACTAGATAATCAGGAAAACAGAATTTCCGCAGTTACTAATTTTTAGCCACTTGCGCTACGTCAAATGAATTTTTCGCTATTTTATCTGGCCCCGTCCGGATCGTCCGGCGGGTTTTGTCCGTCTTCAGCCGGAATACGGTAGCCTTCGTCGGCCCACTGGCCGAGGTCGACCAGCTTGCAGCGCTCGCTGCAGAACGGTCGCCAGGGACTCTGCGGCCCCCATTCGACGGTAGCACCGCAGGTGGGACAATTGACGATGGTCGGCATGAAGCCTCCTTGTTGCAACGGATAGCGTGCGCGCCGGCCGGCTCAGAAGCGGCAGTGCGTCAGGGTAAAAGGAATGTCGGCCGTCACCGGCAGCGCCCGCCCACGCCGTGGCCGGGCCTGGATGAAGCGCACGTTGATGGCGTACTTGTTGGCAGACAGCTCGGGTACGGCATCGGTTCCGGCGTCCAGCGTGACCCGCAGGAGATGTACCGAGCGTCCGCCCGACATTTGCTGGAACTGCCCGCCACGGGCGACCAGCTCAAAGGTCTTGCCACTGCGGCGCAGCAGTTCAAGGAGGATGCGGGTGCCTTCGCGCGCCGGCAGCACCGGAGCGATCCAGCCGGACAGATCGGACGCCCGGGCTTCATCCGGCAGGCTCAGCCAGCTGTGGTAGGCCGGCAGCTCAAAACGTGACACACCACCGGCCAGCATGGCGCGCTGGCGGATGCTGCTCAGCCACTCGTTTTCGCGTATCGAATGTCCGAGCCGGTTGGATTGCCGCAGCAGCTGCCGCTGGGCCTGGTCGATCTCGGCCAGCCAGGCATCAAGAGCCGTTTCGGAAATGGCCGGATTGTCGCGCAGGGTGTCAAGCAGCTGTTTCTGCCGCTCCAGCTCCTGCAGCAGCTCGCCCTTGATGTCCACCCGCCCTCCCAGTTCAGCAAGGTCAAACAGTGTCAGCAGGGCCGCATGATGATCCAGCGCAGCCCCGGCGGACCGATGGTGGTCGAGGCGCGCGAACAGATCCTCCAGCCGCAGAAGCAGGCGGACACGTTCGGTTACCGGAAATTCGAAACTAATCACTGGATAGCCGCGTCAAGGCAAGGGGTTGTTACGAGCTGCAGGAAGGCTGGCGGCTCAATTGTAAATAGGAGCGGTGCAACCCGGCTACCTGAGCCGGCAAGGAGTCACGCGCGCCGCTGTTGTCGATCACGTCATCGGCCCGGGCCAGCCGGTCGATGCGGGACAATTGGGCGGCCATGATAGCGACAACCTGTTCCGCCGCCAAACCGCTGCGTTGCCGGACCCGCTCGATCTGTACCTGTTCGGGACAATCCACCACCAGCACCCGTTGGCACAAGCCGGCAAAACGCCCGCTTTCAAACAGCAGCGGCACCATCAGCACCACATACGGCGACCGGGCGGCGGCCAGCTCCCGCAAGGCCTCTTCCGCAATCAGCGGATGCAGCAAGGCGTTGAGCCGCTCGCGTGCGGCCGGGTCACTGAATACCCGCGCCCGCATCACCTCCCGGTCCAGTGCACCATCCGCCCGCACCACCTCCGAGCCAAACGCCTGTTGCAAAAGCGGCATGGCTGCTCCACCGGCGGCCGTGAGTGCGTGTGCAATCGCGTCCGCATCCACCACGGCAATGCCCAGCCGGGCGAACTCTTCCGCCACGGCGCTTTTGCCGCTGCCGATACCTCCGGTCAGCCCGATGACGCTTGCTGTCATCCTTTCACTCCCTAACCCGTCACCCACAACACCGCCATGCCGGCTGCCGCCAGAAACGGACCGAACGGCAAGGCCGCATCCGCCGGCAAGCGCCCGAAAAGGCGGCCGGCCAGTCCGACCACGACAGCCGCGCCTGCCGCCAGCACAATCACGTCCGGAATCGCTGCCAGCCCCAGCCATGCCCCCAGCGCCGCCAGCAACTTGACGTCCCCTTGCCCCATGCCTTCACGTCCGGTCAGCCGCAAAAACAGCCAGGCTACGCTCCACAGCAAGGCATAACCAGCCATGGAGCCCCAGAGCGCCTCATGCAGGGGGACTCCGGTCACATCCAGCGAGCTGAAACCCAGTCCCAGCCACATCAGCGGCAACGTCAGACAATCAGGCAGCAGTCGGGTTTCCAGGTCGATCCACGCCAGTGGCAGCAAAAAACCGGCCAGTACCAGCGCGGCCAGCAGCAGCTGCGGCGCCGCGCCAAAGCGCCAGGCCAGCCCGCCGGCCAGCAGGGCCGAAACCAGCTCCAACAGGGGGTAGCGCCACGAAATCGGGGTCCGGCAATGCCGGCAGGCACCACGCAGCCACAGCCATGACAGCAACGGCACGTTGTCCCGTGCGGCAATCGGCCCGCCGCAGGCAGGACAGGCCGAACGCGGCCGGCTCAGGTTATAGGCCGGTCTTGCCGGCTTCGGCTGCCCCTGCCACGCAGCCCGGTCATCTTCCCAACGGGCCGCCAGCATGCGTGGCAGGCGATGCACCACCACATTGAAAAAACTGCCGGCCAGCATTCCCAGCAGGGTACACCCTGCAATCAGCCATGCCATCAGCGCCTCCCGGACCGCCGGCCGCAGCCGGAATATTCATGGTTTAAAAAACGGACGAACCAGATGCGGCAAGGGCAACACAACTCACCACCCTCGGTGCGGCATCTTCACACCCGGTCTGGCCTGCGGCTACAACGGGATGATGCGGACACGCTTGATACTGCGCGCCCCCGATTGCAGCACTTCAAACACGCACTGGTGCAGCTTGAAGCAGGTGCCGGGCTCGGGAATGTCCTGGAAATGCTCAAGCAGCAGGCCATTGACCGTCTTCGGGCCTTCCAGCGGAAGGTTGAGGTCCAGGCTGCGGTTGAGGTCGCGCAGCAACATGGCGCCGTCGACCAGGATCGAACCATCCTCCTGCGGCAGCAGGCGTGACTCGAACGTTGGTGCAGCGGTGGTGAACTCTCCTACCACCTGCTCCAGAATGTCCTCCAGTGTCACCAGCCCCAGCATTTCACCGTATTCATCAACGACAATGCCGATACGCCGGTGGTTTTCCTGGAAATTCTGCAACTGGGTAAAAAGCGGCGTGCCCTCGGGGATGAAATAAGGTACACGCAGGATGCCGCGCAGGGCGTCCTTGCCAAAGTCCCGGTCCATCAGGTGCAGCACCTTGCGCACATGCAGGATGCCGATGACGTTTTCGCTGCTGCCCTCGCACACCGGCAGGCGGGTATGGTGGCAGGTACGCAGCTGGGCGACGATTTCATCGAGGTCGTCGTCAATGTCGATCATTTCCAGCTGGTGCCGGGGCACCATCACGTCGTCGACCGTACAGTTTTCCAGCTCAAACAGGTTGAGCAGCATCGAGCGGTGTTTCTTGGCGATGAACTGTCCGCTCTCCAGGACCAGCACCCGCAGTTCCTCGGGCGTCAACTGGGTCGACTCCGGTTCGGGTTGCACCCGCAGCAAGCGGATCAGCCCCTGCACGAACAGGTTGACGAACCAGACGACGGGGTAGGCCACCTTGAGAAGCAGGGTCAGCGGATAGCTGGCCACTACGGCCACCCGTTCGGGATGTGTGGCGGCAATCACTTTCGGGGTGGCTTCGGAAAACACCAGGATGGCAAACGTGACCAGCACCGTGGCCATGGCCAGCGCCACTTCGTTCTGGCCGACCAGCCGGAAGGTGATGACCGTGGCGATGGAGGCAGCGGCCGAGTTGATGAAATTGTTGCCAAGCAGGATGACGCCCAGCAGCTTGTCGGTCTGCCCCAGCAGGTTCTTGGCCAGCCTGGCACCACGATGGCCGCTGGCAGCGCGATTGTTGAGGCGGTAGCGGTTGACCGCCATCATGCCGGTTTCCGACATGGAAAAAAATGCCGAGGACATCAGCAGGATGACCAGGGCCAGCAGCAGCAGGGATAAAGGTATGTCGTCCAAGATGGAACAGGAATGCAGGCAGTCAGGATGACCTGAGTATCCGGGCGGAAGCACAAACCGGTCAAGAAGCTGGCGCAAGGGCATGAAAAAAGCAGCCCGGAGGCTGCTTTTGCACTGACAGGGACAACAGGTCAGAACTTGTGTTCCATGCCCAGCGAGATGGTGCGGGCGTCGTTGTCCTGGTTGTCGGCGTTGGTC
>JAGPIM010000259.1 GCA_018055005.1 Laribacter sp. | reverse complement strand
CGGCATGGATGCCGATGACGTCGCCGACGTACTGGCTCTGGGTGGCCTTGGAGTGGCCGTGCAGGTAATTCTGGTAATCCTGCGTCTGGTGCCGCTCCAGAAAGCCCGGCGTGTAGCCGCGGTTGGCGAGGCTGTCGAGCTGGGACAGCAGGCTCCAGTCAAACGGCCGGCCGGCCACGGCGTCGTCGATGGCCTGGCGGTAGGCCTGCGCCGTGCGGGCCACGTAGTACAGGCTCTTGGTCCGCCCTTCGATCTTCAGTGAATCCACCCCGATCCGCACCAGCTTTTCCACCAGCTCGATGGCGCGCAGGTCCTTGGAGTTCATGATGTAGGTGCCGTGCTCGTCTTCCATGACCGGCATCAGCTCTCCGGGACGGCTGGCTTCCTCGATCAGGTAGGTGCGGTCGGCCAGCGGGTGGCGCTCGGCGCCGCCGCAGGCGGCAAAGCGCTGGTTGGCGTCTTCCAGCGCGGCATTGAGGTCAAGGCGGATCGGCTGCGGCACCACGTCGCCAGCGTCGTCCGTGCAGGTGTCCTGTACCTTGTAGTCCCAGCGGCAGGCGTTGGTGCAGGTGCCCTGGTTGGGATCACGGTGGTTGAAGTAGCCCGACAGCAGGCAGCGGCCGGAATAGGCAATGCACAGGGCGCCGTGCACGAATACTTCCAGCTCGATGTCCGGGCATTCCTGGCGGATTTCGGCGATTTCGTCGAGCGACAGCTCGCGCGACAGGATGATGCGGCTCACCCCCAGCTTCTGCCAGAACTTCACCCCCATGTAGTTGACCGTATTGGCCTGTACCGACAGGTGTACCGGCACGTCCGGCCAGCGTTCGCGCACCATCATGATCAGGCCGGGGTCGGCCATGATCAGCGCGTCCGGCTTCATGGCGATCACCGGCTCCATGTCGGCCATGTAGGTTTTCACCTTGCTGTTGTGCGGCAGCAGGTTGCTGGCCACGTAAAACAGCTTGCCGCGCGCATGGGCTTCGTCGATGCCGGTTTTCAGTTCGTCGAGGCGGAAGTCGTTGTTGCGGGCGCGCAGCGAGTAGCGCGGCTGGCCGGCGTAAACGGCGTCGGCGCCAAAATCATAGGCGGCGCGCATCTTGGCGAGCGTGCCGGCGGGAAGCAGAAGTTCGGGAGTGCGCATGCGGAAAAGTCTGGAGTCGGCCGGCTCCGTGGCGGAGCCTGGCGGGATGGAAGCGGCGCGGAGTATCCGGGCCGGACGCGCAAACGTCAAGCAGTGAAAACCCGCGTACAAACAGGGGTTTATTCGGACTGGCGGCGGCGTTTGGCCAGCATGGCCACCAGGGCCAGCGCCTGGCAGACAAAGGCCAGCACCATGACGCCGGTCCAGCCCAGGCGCAGGGCGGCGCTGGCACCGAGGGTCGGGTGTTCGAGCGCGGCACCGGAAAGGCCGAAGCAGCCGGTGGCGACAATGAACAGGGCCAGCATCAGCGGTTTGGGCAGGCGCGACAGCCAGTTGAGGAATTTCATGCAGGCACTCCACGGGTCAGCCAGTCGATTTCGGCCGGCGTGAAACCGGCCGCCTGACGCCCGGCCAGATTGAACGGCGGCCGGGGCACCGGAATGGCGTATTCGGCCAGAAGGTCGACAAAGGTCGCGAGCGGTTCCAGTCCGCGCTGGCGGCACAGGACGCCGAACCAGTGGTTGCCGATGGCGACGTGGCCGACTTCTTCGGCGAGGATGACTTCCAGCGCCGCCACCGAGGCGGTATCGCCGGCGGCGGCAAATTTCTGCTGGATGCCCGGATTGACATCAAGGCCGCGGGCTTCCATCAGGCGCGGCACCAGCGCCATGCGCACCAGCGGGTCGTGGGCGGTTTTCACCGCCATTTCCCACAGGCCGGCATGGGCATCCAGGTCGCCGTAGGCGCAGCCGTAGTCGGCCAGGCGTGCTACCACCAGCTGGTAGTGGCGGGCTTCTTCTTCGGCGACCCGGATCCAGTCGGCGCGGAAGGCATCCGGCAGCCGGCGGAAGCGCCAGGCGGCATCCAGCGCCAGGTTGATGGCGTTGAATTCGATATGGGCAATGGCGTGCAGCAGGGCGATGCGGCCTTCGCGGGAGCTGGTGCGCCGGCGTGGCACGTCCCGCGGATCGATCAGTCGCGGGGACGAGGGGGCGCCGGGCGCCGGCAGGGGCACGGCCGGCGGCGCATCGGTACGGACCCGCAGCCGGCCCGCACGGCTGGCGGTGACCAGCGCCTGTACCTGGCGGCATTTGGCTGCCGGATCGGTTTCCCGCAGCGCGGTTTCGAGTGCGGTATACAGACAGTCGTTCATGGCGCGCCATTCTACGGGATCGTCCGGCACGACGAAAACGCCGGCCAGCGCTGACGTTTTGTCGCCGGGCATGACAGAATGCTGAACCTGTCCAACCCACCCGGGAGAGTTTCCATGCACTTTGAATCAAGCCTGCTTGGCACCATCGAATTCGACGACCGCAGCGCCCTGACGTTTGTGGCCGATCTGGCCGGGCTTGAGGGCTGCCGGCGTTTCCAGCTGTGTCACGATGCCGGGGTGGAACCGAATGCGCCGCGCGTCTGGTGGCTTCAGTCGCTGGACCAGCCGGACCTGACCTTCAGCGTGACCGATCCGGCCAACCTGGGAGTGCGCTACGTGCTGGAGCTGTCGGACGAACAGGCCGCAGCCCTGAAATTGCAACGGGCCGGGGACGCCGGTGTGCTGGTGATGGTGTACAAGGACGTGCTGGCCGCCGCCCACCCGGCCCTGGC
>JAGPIM010000114.1 GCA_018055005.1 Laribacter sp. | reverse complement strand
CTGCGGTGCTCAGGGCCGAAAGGGTGTACTTGATGCCGTGGTGGGCTTCAAAGCGCGACTTGAGACCTTTGAGGATCTGGATGGTCTGCTCGACCGTCGGCTCGGCCACGTCAATTTTCTGGAAGCGGCGGGAAAGTGCGTTGTCTTTCTCAAAAATGCCGCGGTATTCGTTGTAGGTCGTGGCGCCGATGCAGCGCAGTGATCCGTTGGACAGGGCCGGCTTGAGCAGGTTGGAGGCATCCAGGGTTCCGCCTGATGCGGCACCTGCACCGATCAGCGTGTGGATTTCGTCGATGAACAGGATGGCATTCCGGTCTTCCGACAGCTGCTTGACCACGCCTTTCAGGCGCTGCTCGAAATCACCACGATATTTCGTACCGGCAAGCAAGGCACCCATGTCCAGTGCATAGACCGTGGATTGTGCGAGTACTTCAGGTACTTCACCTTGCACAATGCGGCGAGCCAGGCCTTCAGCAATGGCGGTTTTGCCTACACCGGCTTCGCCAACCAGCAGCGGGTTGTTCTTGCGGCGGCGACAAAGAATCTGGATGACACGTTCCAGTTCGTGATCGCGTCCGATTACGGGATCGATCTTGCCTGCCTGGGCCATCTGGTTGAGGTTCTGGGTATAGTTTTCGAGAGCGCCGCCGGCAGAGCTGGCTTCGGCTTCCTGTTCGTTTTCGCTGTTTTCGTTCTGGCTGCCGGGGGCCGGCCGGCCGGGTGGCTCGCTTTTCTTGCTGTTGCCGCTGTCCTTGGTGATACCGTGAGAAATGAAGTTGACGACATCTAGCCGGCTGATGTTTTGCTGGTGCAGGAAATACACGGCATGCGAGTCTTTTTCACCGAAGATGGCGACAAGAATGTTGGCGCCGGTCACTTCTTTCTTTCCCGAGCTCTGCACGTGCAGGATGGCGCGCTGGATGACCCGCTGGAAGCCCAGCGTGGGCTGGGTTTCGACGTCTTCGTTACCCGGTACGACCGGTGTATGTTCATCAGTGAATTCGGTCAGCTGCTTGCGCAACTGATCGATGTTGGCTCCGCATGAGCGCAAGACTTCTGCCGCCGACGGGTTGTCGAGCATGGCCAGCAGCAGGTGCTCGACGCTGATGAGTTCATGCCGTTTCTGGCGAGCCTCCATGAATGCCATGTGGAGACTGACTTCGAGTTCCTGTGCAATCATCTGCTTTCCTCCATCACGCACTGCAGCGGGTGTTCGTGCGTGCGGGCGTAGTCTCTGACCTGGCTGACCTTGGTGGCGGCGACATCCCGGGTGAATGTCCCGCAGATGCCCCGGCCTTCTGTATGTATTTTCAGCATAACCTGCGTTGCCTGCTCGCGCCCCATGTAAAAGAAGTGCTCGAGCACGATGACAACGAAATCCATGGGAGTAAAGTCGTCATTCAGCAAGACCACTTTATACATGGGCGGCGGTGCGGTCCGTGTCTTGCCTAGAGCAAGATCCGTTCCGTCCTGGTACGGCATCGACATACTGCGGACTTTCTCTATCGAGAGATTTAATGTTGGCTTGTCGGGACGCTTTTTCAAGCGGTGCCGCCATTATGCTGAATGGCTTGACGCTCTCATGATAGTCACGTACAACAAGAACAGTGTTTGGACAGGTGATTTGCGCTAATGCTTCAGACGGGTCGCAATGCCTGCCGGCAAACACGCAAGCATGGGTGCAACACCCGATCAGGCAACAATATTAAGCAAGGAAGTGTTTCAGATGGCAACTGGTACCGTTAAGTGGTTCAATGACGCCAAAGGCTTTGGTTTCATCACCCCCGATGATGGCGGTGAAGATTTGTTTGCACATTTCTCTGCCATCAACATGAATGGCTTCAAAACATTGAAAGAAGGCCAGCGTGTCAATTTCGATGTCAATCAGGGTCCGAAAGGCAAGCAGGCCAGCAATATCACTTCTGCTGCCTGATTCGACACAACGATCAGAAAGGCCCGGTGCTGCAATCAGCATCGGGCTTCTTGTTTTACTGGATGCAGAACCATGAAAAAGCCCCTGTCACTGGGCGGACAGGGGCTTGTGGCGACTGATGCCGATTACATCCGGGCAATCATTGCATCGCCAAATGCCGAGCAGCTGACTTCTTCGGCATTATCCATCAGGCGGGCAAAGTCGTAGGTGACGACCTTGTCACTGATGGCCTTTTCCATCGAGCTGATGATCAGGTCAGCCGCCTCAGTCCAGCCCAGATGACGCAGCATCATCTCGGCCGACAGGATCAGTGAGCCCGGGTTGACCTTGTCGAGACCCGCGTATTTCGGTGCGGTGCCGTGGGTGGCTTCAAACATGGCCACTTCATCGGACAGGTTGGCTCCCGGCGCGATACCGATGCCACCCACCTGGGCTGCCAGTGCGTCGGAGACGTAGTCGCCATTGAGGTTGCAGGTGGCGATCACGTCATACTCGGCCGGGCGCAGCAGGATCTGTTGCAGGAAGGCATCAGCAATCGCATCCTTGACAACGATTTCTCGGCCGGTTTTCGGGTTGGTGAACTTGCACCACGGGCCGCCGTCGATCGGCTGGGCACCAAATTCGTTTTTGGCCAGATCGTAGGCCCAGTCACGGAAGCCACCTTCGGTGAACTTCATGATGTTGCCCTTGTGCACGATGGTCACCGACTTGCGGTCGTTGTCGATGGCGTACTGGATTGCCTTGCGGACCAGGCGCTCGGTCCCCTGTCTGGAGACCGGCTTGATGCCGATCCCCGAGGTTTCCGGGAAGCGGATTTTTTTCACGCCCATCTCGTTTTGCAGGAAAGCGATCACTTTCTTGGCTGCATCGCTTTCGGCTTGCCATTCGATGCCGGCGTAGATGTCTTCGGTGTTCTCGCGGAAGATCACCATGTCGGTGAGGTCCGGACGCTTGAGCGGCGAAGGCACGCCCTGGAAGTAGCGCACCGGGCGCAGGCAGACGTACAGGTCAAGCTCCTGGCGCAGGGCCACGTTGAGCGAACGGATGCCGCCGCCAACCGGCGTGGTCATCGGACCCTTGATCGACACCACGTAGTCGCGCAGGGCTGCCATCGTTTCGGCCGGCAGCCAGACGTCACCACCGTAGACGCGGGTGGATTTTTCACCGGCGTAGATTTCCATCCAGTGGATTTTCTTTTCGCCCTTGTAGGCTTTTTCCACTGCGGCATCGACCACCTTGATCATGACCGGAGAGATATCGATACCGATGCCGTCACCTTCGATGAACGGGATGATCGGATTGTTCGGGACCGGTTGGCCTGCAACGATTTTCTGGCCGCCTTGCGGCACCTTGATGTGGGACGTGCTCATGCCTGCTCCATCTGGATTAACTGGAATGAAAGACCCGGAGGTCATGGAAGGTCACGGGGCCGGGTCTGACGGGTGCCGGAGAAGGGAAAAACCGCGGGACGCTGTCGATGCCCGAGGCATCGGACGGGACGGCTTTGCAGAATTTGCTCGATTGTCATTGTTTTCAGCTTCTCCTCGCCGGGCGTTATTATCCGAAAAAAAAACGGCGGCGGCCAGCGTAAATTCAGCGCTTTGTCATTTTGCGAAACCGGGGCGAGCATGAATGAACAGCTGGCGTTGTGCATTGCAACAAGCCTCTTTGGCAGGGGCTTGCCGCTCCGGTACAAATCCTCCACCATCAGCCTGAATCAATCCTGTCCAAGCGACTGATTGATCGACAAAAATAATCCGAACTGCAAAAGGAGCGCCCGGGCACACGGGCAGACAGAGGGCATGATGGGAATTCCGGAGGAAAACAACCCGGTGGCACGCGAGATTGCACAGGCGCTGCTTGACGGCTTCAACAAGCACTATGGTCTGTTCCGTGCCTGCTCGGCACGGGCGAAGACCTTTTTCGAAACCGGTGACTGGCAGGCCATGCAGCAGGCCATTCGTGACCGTATCCAGTTTTACGATGACCGGGTACAGGAAACCATCCTGCGGCTGCGGCACGAATTTCATGCCGAGCTGCTGGATGACGATATCTGGGCGCAGACCAAGTTCAACTACATCGGCTTGCTGACCAATCACCGGCAGCCGGAACTGGCCGAGACTTTTTTCAATTCGGTGTTCTGCCGCGTGCTGCACCGTGACTATTTCAACAATGACTTCATCTTCGTGCGACCGGCCATCAGCACGGAATACATCGAGGCCGACCCGCCGACCTATCGCAGCTACTATCCTGCCGAGCTGGGGTTGCTGGCCACCATCCGCCGGGTCGTGCAGAACTTTGGCTGGCAGCGGCCGTTTGCACACCTGTCCCGGGATCTTCTGCATGTCCTGCGCATGGCCAAGGCATTCCACGGTGGAACATGGCCCAAAGCCGAGGCCAACCTCCAGATCCAGGTACTCAGCTCGGCGTTTTACCGCAACAAGACAGCGTACATTTTCGGCCGGGTGCTGAACGGCGGGCAGGTCTGGCCGTTTGCCATCCCGGTTCGCCATGATGCTGGCGGCAAGCTGTATCTGGATACGGTATTGCTGGAAACCTGGCGCATCGGCGTGCTGTTCAGCTTCAGCCGGGCCTATTTCCTCGTGGACATGGAAGTACCGTCAGGCTATGTGCAGTTCCTGCGCAGCATTCTGCCGACCAAGACGCGCGCCGAGCTGTACACCATGCTGGGCCTGGCCAAGCAGGGCAAAAACATTTTTTACCGCGACTTCATCCACCATTTGCAGCATTCCCAGGACACGTTCGTGATTGCTCCGGGCATCCGCGGGCTGGTGATGCTGGTGTTCGTCCTGCCGTCTTTCCCGTATGTATTCAAGATCATCAAGGATGTGTTCGGAACGACCAAGGACATCGACCGGGCAACCGTGCAGCAAAAATACCTGCTGGTGAAGCAGCATGACCGGGTCGGGCGCATGGCCGACACGCTGGAATTTTCCAATGTCGGTTTTCCCGCCAGCCGCTTTGATCCGGCCCTGCTGGCCGAAATCCGCGAACTGGCGCCGTCGATGCTCGAAGAAGAGGGGGGCAACATCATCATCCGGCACCTGTACATCGAAAGGCGCATGAAGCCGCTGAACATGTATCTGGACGAGGCGACACCAGAGCAGAAGGCCCATGCGGTGCAGGAGTTCGGCAATGCCATCAAGGACCTGGCTACGGCCAACATCTTTCCGGGGGACATGCTGTTCAAAAACTTTGGCGTGACCCGGTACGGTCGGGTGATCTTCTACGATTACGATGAAATCGAGTACATGACCGACTGCAACTTCCGGGAAATTCCCGAAGCGCCTACGCCGGAACTGGAGATGGCCGCCGAGCCTTGGTATCCGGTGGCACGCAACGACGTGTTTCCGGAGGAGTTTGCCCGCTTCCTCCTGGGAGATCCGGATGTCCGGCGCGAATTCCTCAAGCATCATCGTGACCTGCTCAGTCCGCAGTTCTGGCGTAACAAGCAGACCCGCATCCGGGCCGGCATTCTGGACGATTTCTTCCCCTATCCGGAAAGCCTGCGTTTCAGCAACCAGCCGTGGTACCGGCTGCCACGGCAAACCGTGCCGGTCATGGCCTGATACCGGGCATGGCCGGGGGAGAGGCTTTGGCGTAGAGTGCCTGTTTTTCCCGCTTGCCCGTCGCCATGCCCCGTTTGATCCTGCTGAACAAGCCGTTCGATACCATCTGCCAGTTCAGCGCAAGTCCGCCGCATGCCACGCTGGCTGACTGGGTGCCGGTCGCCGGCGTGTATCCGGCCGGGCGGCTGGATACGGACAGCGAAGGGATGGTGCTGCTGACCGATCATGGTCCGCTCCAGCACGCCATTGCCCATCCGGCAGCCAAGGCACCAAAAACCTACTGGGTACAGGTGGAGGGAACGCCGGAGGCGGGGCAGCTGGAGCAGCTGCGGCAAGGTGTGGATCTCGGTGATTTCGTGACGCGACCGGCAGTGGTGCGGATTGTGCCCGAGCCGGATCTGTGGCCGCGCCAGCCGCCTGTGCGTTTCCGGAAGACCGTGCCGACGCACTGGCTGGAGATCATCATCAGCGAAGGCAAAAACCGGCAGGTGCGGCGCATGACAGCCAAGGTGGGTCTGCCGACCTTGCGGCTGGTACGGGTGGCTGTCGGTCCGCTGAAGATCGGGGATTTGCAACCCGGAGAGTGGCGGGAGATTGCCAGAGAAGAGCTGCCTGCCGCATGGCAGCAGGCCTGGCTGCAGACAGCAGCGCCAAAGCCGCACAGGGCACCGCAATCATCGCGGGCGCCCCGGTTCAAGAACACTGGTACTGGCCGGACGGCTCGTCAGCGTCCGAAATAGACCACCGGGCCGGTACTGGTCAGACCAAGATGAAAGCGTTCGTCCATCTGGCGGACGGTGCCGCGCGATTCGCATTCCAGTGCGCGCAGCAGCTCGAATTCCACTTCCACTTCCTTGAAGTACTGGGCCAGCTGGATGTCACAGCAGATTTCTGCATCAATCAGGTCGGCCTCGGGGTGATGTCCTCCGACAACCATGTTCCCCTCTTCCGTGCCGGTGAATTCGATGGCAGGAGGCAGGCTGATGCCGGTGGCCGCAATGCGCTGCATGGTGGCACGCTGGAAGCGCTCCAGACTGTGCATGGCCTTGGCACGGATGTCGGCAATGGTCAGACCATCCTGGGTGTGTGAGGTCGAGATCAAGCGCGACCATGTTGCCTGATCGTTGCTCTCCCGTGAATGCAGCATGTTCATCGGATACTCCTCAATTATTCGTAGAAGGGGCGTGTCTGGAAGGTTTGGTGCCGCACGATGTCGGCCCGGCGTCTTGTCGTATTGCCATTCGCTGATGGCATGGATTTTTTTGCGCCGGTATTAATAACCATCGATTTAACAACAATCGATGGAGCCAATATAGGTCATCTTTTTCTGCCAGTGGAGGTAATTTGTCACACTTTCTTAAAAATGCTTTTTCATGCGGAATAGCCAGTCAAGCGCCTCGCGCGGACTGAGCATTTCCGGGTCGAGTTCGGCAAATGCCTCGACCAGCGGGTGTGGGGCGGATGCGACGTCCGGTGCCGGTTCCGCCGGCATCATGAAGAGGTCTGGCCCCTGGCTTGCCGCTGCCCGGATTTCCAGTTCGGACAGCTTGCGTCGGGCATCGCGGATGACCGGCGCCGGTACACCGGCCAGCGCCGCCACCTGCAAACCGTAACTCTGGCTTGCCGGGCCATCGTCGACATGGTGCAGGAACACGATGCGGTCCTTGTGTTCCACCGCTGACAGATGAACGTTGGCCACCATCGGATAGTCGGCCGCCAGTCGGGTCAGCTCGAAATAGTGCGTGGCAAACAAAGTATAGGCCCGGTTCTTTTCAATCAGGCGACGGGCAATCGCCCAGGCCAGTGCCAGACCGTCAAACGTGCTGGTTCCCCGGCCCACTTCGTCCATCAGCACCAGACTCCACTCGTTGCTGTTGTGCAAAATGTTGGCAGTTTCGGTCATTTCAACCATGAAGGTCGACCGTCCGCCGGCCAGATCGTCTGATGCGCCGATCCGGGTGAAGATGCGCTCTACCCTGCCGATCTGCGCCTGGCTGGCCGGGACGAAACTGCCGATGTAGGCCAGCAGGACAATCTGGGCTACCTGGCGCATGTAGGTGGATTTGCCGCCCATGTTGGGGCCGGTCACCAGCAGCAGCTTGCGGTCCGGTGCCAACTGGGTGTCGTTGGCGACAAAACGCTCGACCTGCGCCTCGACCACCGGATGGCGGCCGGACTGGATGCGGATTTCGGCACTGCGCGTCAGGACCGGGCAGACAAAATCCAGTGTGGCCGCGCGTTCGGCCAGCGTCGCCAGAACATCCAGGCTGGCCAGTGCCCGGGCCAGTTTTTGCAGCGCCGGAACATGCGGCGCCAGCGTATCGAGCAGCGTTTCCCACAAGGCTTTTTCCAGTGCCAGTGCCCGTTCGCGGGCCGACAGTGCCTTGTCTTCAAAAGTCTTGAGTTCCGGCGTGATGTAGCGCTCGGCATTCTTGAGCGTCTGCCGGCGGCGATAATCCTCCGGAACCTTCTCGCTGTGCGCCCGGCCGACCTCAATGTAAAAACCGTGCACCTTGTTGTATTCGACCTTGAGGGTGCTGATGCCGGTACGTTCACGCTCGCGTGCTTCCAGATCGGCCAGAAAGGTGCTGCAATCGGTCTGGATGGCGCGCAGCTCGTCCAGTTCGGCGTGGTAGCCGGCAGCAAACACTCCGCCATCCCGCACCATGGCGGCCGGTTCCGCCGCAATGGCCCGCTGCAACAGTGCCGCCAGCGGACTGTCTTGCGGCAGGGCGGCATCCAGCGTGGCCAGCAGCGGATTGCCAAGGCCCGCCAGCACACTCTTGACCTGCGGCAGCTGGCCGAGGCTGGAGCGCAGGGCCGCCAGGTCACGCGGACGGGCGCTGCGCAGTGCCACGCGCGAAGTAATCCGCTCCACGTCGGCCACCGGGTCCAGCGCCAGATGAATGTCTGCGTGGCAGGCCTGCAAGGTGGCAATGGCCTCTTGCCGGGCCCGCACGGCGGCGGTGTCACGCAGCGGGTGATGCAGCCATTCGCGCAAGAGCCGGCTGCCCATGCTGGTGACGCAGCGGTCGAGCAGCGAGAGCAGGGTCGGCGCCGCTTCGCCGCGGATGGTTTCGGTCAGTTCCAGGTTGCGGCGCGTGGTGGCATCAAGGTCGAGGTACTGGCTGGCTTCTTCGACACTCAGGCCGACAACGTGCGCCAGTTCGCCCGACTGGGTGCTGCGGGCGTATTCCAGCAGGGCACCGGCAGCACCGGTGGCCACACTCAGGTCCGCAGCACCAAAGCCGGCCAGGTCCTGCACGCCGAAGTGGCGGGCCAGCCGTTCGCGGGCGCTGGTGACGTCAAAGTGCCACGGTGGCAGCCGGCGCACCGGTACGCCGGTCTGCTGGAGCTGCCGCGG
>JAGPIM010000113.1 GCA_018055005.1 Laribacter sp. | reverse complement strand
TCCAGACGCCGCAACATGTTGATCATGCCGTAGACGGCGCCTGTCGGCGCACCGTCAGGCGAACGCAGATCAGGCATCGCGTGGAATGCGCGATACAGATAGGAAGAGCCGTCGATCAGCAACAGGGTTTTCATCAAGGAATTCCGGCAATGAGCGCGTCAGACAAAATCCCGCCCGCCAGCAACCAGTACGAGGTGATGCAGCGTTTTCGCGCGCGGGAGTCGTGGCATGTGTTGAAAATCATGGCGGAATTTGTCGAGTCCGCCGAAGAACTGCTGGGCATCGAGCCCGCTGTCAGCATTTTTGGCAGCGCGCGCACGGCGCGCGATCACGACGATTATAAGCTGACCGAAGATATTGCCCGCCGCCTTTCGGAGGCCGGTTTTGCGGTGATTTCCGGCGGCGGCCCCGGCATCATGGAGGCGGCCAACAAGGGGGCTTTTTACGGTCCGGCGCCGTCGGTCGGCCTCAACATCGAATTGCCGCACGAGCAGGCCAACAATCCCTATCAGGACATTTCGCTGAAATTCAGCCACTTTTTCTCGCGCAAGGTGATGTTCGTCAAACATGCCTGCGCTTATGTGGTGATGCCCGGCGGATTTGGTACGCTGGACGAACTGTTCGAGGCCCTGACGCTGGTGCAGACCGGCAAGAGCCGGCGCATTCCGATCATCCTGGTCGGCAGCCGGTTCTGGCAGGGCCTGCTGGACTGGTTTTCCGACCAGCTGGTCGGCCGGGGCTACATCAATCCGGAGGATCTGGACCTGATCTGCCTGACTGACGACCCGGCCGCCGTGGTCAGTGCCATTTTCAACCATTACGAAACGCGCGGGTTCACGGCTTCGCCGGAAGAACGCGAGCGTCTGCTCAATCTCTAACGTCATCCAGGAACGTCCATGCGCCCCTCCCTTTTCGCGCTGTCCCTTGCCGCCCTCGTCGCGCTGCCCGCCGTGGCAGCCCAGCCGGCGCCTGCTGCCGACCCCGCCGGCCTGCCCCCGCCCCCTGTCAACCTGATCGACGACGGCAGCGCGGTCGAACCGGACGTGACCATCCGCAAGGACGGCGACAACAGGATCGAGGAATACCGCGTCCACGGTAAACTGTACGCCGTCAAGGTCACGCCGCCGGTCGGACCGGCCTATTACCTTTATGATCCGGACGGTTCCGGCACACTGCAGCCCTACGACCTGCACGGCGGTGGCAAACTGGTCATCCCGCGCTGGGTGTTGTTCTCGTTCTGATCCGGGCCGTCATGTCTGTCTATACCACCATCACCCCTGAAGCCCTGCGCCCGTGGCTGGCACGCTACAACGTTGGCGAGCTGGTGGCCCTCAAGGGCATTGCCGCCGGCATCACCAACACCAACTACTTCGTCACCACCACCCGGGACCGCTTTGTCCTGACCGTGTTCGAAGTACTCCGGCTGGACGAGCTGCCGTTCTACCTTAACCTGATGCACCATCTGGCGCGCCATGGCGTGGCAGTTGCCTCGCCGGTCGCAGACCGCAATGACGCCTTTGCCAGCCTGCTGGCAGGCAAGCCGGCCTGTCTGGTGCACTGCCTGCCCGGACAGGACGTCAGCACGCCCGGCGCCGGACAGTGTGTGCAGGTCGGCCAGCAGATGGCCGCCATGCACCAGGCCGGCAACACGTTTGCCATGCGCATGGACAACCCGCGCGGCCCGGCCTGGTGGCATGCCACGGCACAGCAGGTCTACGAATACATGGACGCAGCCGATGCCGCGCTGCTGCGCCAGGAACTGGACCTGCAAGCGGCCCAGCAGCACCTGCACCTGCCGCGTGGCGTGATCCACGCCGACCTGTTCCGTGACAACGTGCTGTTTGACGGCGAGCGGATTGCCGGCTTCATCGACTTCTACTACGCCTGCAACGACGTGCTGCTGTACGACCTGGCTATTGCCGTCAACGACTGGGCCATGCTGCCCGACGGTGATCTGGATGCCGTCCGCGCCCGGGCACTGATCGGCGGCTACCAGAGCGTGCGACCGCTGACCGAAGGCGAACGGGCGGCCTGGCCGTTGATGCTGCGGGCCGCCGCCATCCGGTTCTGGGTATCGCGGCTGTACGATTTCTACCGGCCTGCCGAAGGCGAACTGACCTTCGCCAAAGACCCCAAGGCATTCCAGCGGGTGATCGAGCATCACCGCCAGCGCCAGGACTTCTGGCTGGACTAGACCGCCGGAGCGGTCACCGCGCACAGCTCCTCATGGGGCTGTGCGCTTTTTTGTATTGCCCCGACAGAATCCGCCCGCTGCTCCCGTCCTCCAGACGGATGCCTCGTTCCACGCCCGGCTTGTAGCAGAAAATTGCTGCCAGCCGGTCATTTCACTGCAATGCAGCATCAAAAATATGGTCAGGCCATTTGCACCGGCAGAAATTGCCCATAGAATGCGCGACAGCCAGCATCATGCATAAACAATAATCTGCTGGCGAACGCAGTCACATGGAATGCAACACAGGAGAACCTAGAGAGTGGAACGTCGCGCCTTTCTGAAAAAAGCCTCGGTCGCCGGCCTCGCTGCCGGTACCCTGGCAGCCCCCGCCATTGCCGCTGCCGAACCGCAGATCCGCTGGCGGCTCGCCTCGAGCTTCCCCAAGAGCCTCGATACCATCTACGGTGGTGCCGAAGACCTGGCCAACCGCGTACGCGAGATGACCGACGGCAAATTCGACATCCGCGTGTTTGCCGGTGGCGAAATTGTCCCCGGCCTGCAGGTGCTGGATGCGGTCAGCAACGGCACGGTCGAAATCGGCCATTCGTGCAGCTACTACTACGTCGGCAAAAACAAGGCCTTTGCCTTCGACACCTCGCTGCCGTTCGGCCTGACCGCCCGCGAGCAGAATGCCTGGATGTACTACGGCGGCGGCGAAAAGCTGATGGCCGAGCTGTTTGACCAGTACAAGATACTGGCCTTGCCGGGCGGCAATACCGGTGCCCAGATGGGCGGCTGGTTCCGCAAGCCCATCACCTCGCTGGCTGACCTCAAGGGCCTGAAGATGCGCATCCCCGGCATCGGCGGCGAAATCATGGCCAAGCTCGGTGCCGTGCCGCAGACCCTGTCGGGTGGCGACATCTACCCCTCGCTGGAAAAGGGCACCATTGATGCCGCCGAATGGGTCGGCCCGTATGACGACGAAAAACTCGGCTTCTACAAAATCGCCAAGTACTACTACTACCCGGGGTTCTGGGAGCCGGGTCCGCAGGTGTCGTTCTATATCGGCAAGGAAGCCTGGGCCAAGCTGCCCAAGGCCTATCAGGCCGCACTGCGCTGCGCGGCAGCCGAAACCAACGTCAAGATGCTGGCCGACTACGACGCCAAGAACCCGGCGGCACTGGCCCGCCTGCTCAAGCAGGGCGTGAAGCTGCAAAAGTATCCGGATGACGTACTCAAGGGTGCGTTCAAGGCTTCGGAAGAGCTGTACGCGGAAGAGTCGGCCAAGAATCCGCTCTTCAAGAAGATCTATGCCTCGTGGGCACCGTTCCGCAACAACGAGGCCCGCTGGATGAGCATTGCCGAAGCCCCGCTGGAACGCTTCATGCAAGCCAACCCGCTCAAGGTCAGGTAAGCCGCCGGGCCACTGCACGCGACCACTTTGCCGGTGGTCGCGTTTTTTGCCTTGCGCCCCGTTGGCACAAAGGTATGACCAATTACCCCGATGCGCGCAGGGATGCTACCCGCGCTCCTGCGCCCGACGCCTGATGGAATCCCCATGCACTCCGCTTTGTGTCTTTCGCGTCTGATCGACGCGCTCAACGACAAGGTGGGCCGCCTCCTGATGTGGCTCATCCTGTTCATGACCCTGCTCAGCACCGGCAACGCCCTGATCCGCAAGTTTTTCGACTACAGCTCCAACGGTCTGCTTGAGGCGCAGTGGTACATGTTCTCCGCCGTGTTCCTGCTGGGCGGCGCCCACGTGCTGCTGCACAACGAACACATCCGCATCGACCTGCTGGCCAGCCGCTACTCGCCGCAAACCCGCGCCTGGATCGACATTTTCGGCACGCTGGTCTTCCTCCTGCCGACCGTGGCCATGGTGCTGTGGCTGGCCCTGCCCAGCTTTCTCGAATCGTTCCGCCTGCAAGAAGTCTCGGCCAATCCGGGTGGCCTGCTGCTGTGGCCGGCCAAGCTGCTGATTCCGGCCGGCTTCATCCTGCTGCTGTTGCAGGCCGTATCGGAAATCATCAAGCGCATTGCCTTCCTGATGGGACGCATTGACGACCCGCTGGAAAAGCACGCGCAGCCGACGGCGGAAGAAAACCTGATTGCCGAACTCAAGCGCCGCGAAGACGATCTCCCCAAGGGAGCCACTGCATGAACCACGCATCCACCTCCCGCTGGACACCGGCCATTTTCGGTGTGCTCACCCTGGTGATCGCTACCCTGATCATCTCCATGCTGCTCGGCTATTCGCTGGCCGACACGCTGGGCCATTCCCACCCGGTCCTGGATGCCCTGCGCCACAACATGGCCCCGGTCATGTTCGTGTCGATGGTGCTGTTCCTGCTGCTCGGCTACCCGGTTGCATTTGCACTGGCCGCCTGCGGCGTGATCTTCGGACTGATCGGCATCGACCTCGGCATGCTCCAGCCGTCGCTGTTCCGCGCCATGCCCGAGCGCCTGTGGGGCGTGATGAGCAATGACACCCTGCTGGCCATTCCGTTCTTCACCTTCATGGGCCTGATCCTGGAACGCAGCGGCATGGCCGAGGACCTGCTGGATACGGTCGGCCAGCTGTTCGGACCGGTGCGCGGAGGCATCGCCTACGCGGTCATCCTGGTCGGCGCCATGCTGGCCGCCACGACCGGCGTGGTCGCCGCCAGCGTGATCTCGATGGGACTGATCTCGCTGCCCATCATGCTGCGCTACGGCTATGACCGGCGGCTGGCCTCCGGCGTGATTGCCGCTTCCGGCACGCTGGCCCAGATCATTCCGCCATCGCTGGTGCTGATCGTGCTGGCCGACCAGCTGGGCCGCTCGGTGGGGGATCTCTACAAGGGTGCCTTCCTGCCCGGCTTCATCCTGGTGGCCTGCTACATCGCCTACGTGATAGCGATGACCTGGCTGCGTCCGCTGTCGGCTCCGGCCCTGCCGCCGGAAGCCCGTGCCCTGCGCGAGGCCAACGGTCGCAGCGGCAACCGCTCGCTGGCCGTCCTGACGCTGGTGTCGCTGCTGCCGGCGCTGTGGTTTGCCGGCGCACGGCCGGCCGACGCGCCGCTGGACGAAACCGTGGTGCTGTCGATCATGCTGGGCATCGGCGTGGCCTTCGTACTGGCTGTCCTCAACCGGGTGTTCCGTCTCGGCCTGCTGTCGCACATGGCGGAAAAAACCACCTTCGTGCTGATTCCGCCACTGGGCCTGATTTTTCTCGTGCTCGGCACCATCTTCATCGGCATTGCCACTCCGACCGAAGGCGGTGCCATGGGTGCGACCGGTGCCCTGCTGATGGCGCTGGCACGCAAGCGGCTGGATACCGGCCTGTTGCAGCAGGCAATGTACAGCACGGCCAAGCTGACCACCTTCGTGGTGTTCATCCTGATCGGTGCCCGGGTCTTCAGCCTGACCTTCTACGGCGTGGACGGCCATGTGTGGGTGGAAGAGCTGCTGCACAGCCTGCCGGGCGGACAGATGGGCTTCCTGATCGCGGTCAATGCGCTGGTGTTCGGGTTGGCCTTTTTCCTCGACTTCTTTGAACTGGCCTTCATCATCGTGCCGCTGCTGGCACCGGTTGCCGACAAGCTCGGCATCGATCTGGTGTGGTTCGGCGTCATTCTGGCGGTGAACATGCAGACTTCGTTCATGCATCCGCCGTTCGGCTTCGCGCTGTTCTATCTGCGCAGCGTGGCACCGGTCAAGGATTACACCGACAAGATGACCGGCCGCGTGATCGAGCGGGTCCGCTCTGGCCAGATCTACCGCGGCGCCATTCCTTTCGTCGTGATCCAGCTGGTCATGGTGGGCGTGCTGATCGCCTTTCCGGAGATCGTCCGGGTCGGACTGGACAAGCCGGTGGACACCAGCAACGCCACCCTGACCGACGAACTGGCCCTTCCCGCAGAAGACCTGTCGATGCCGGAGCCGGACGAAGGCATCCTGGATGCCATGCCGGCTGACAGCGAAAGGGCACCTGACAGCACCCCGAAACCCTAGTCCGGCAAAAGGCTGGCAATGCCAGCCTTTCCCTGTTCTGAATGCACCTCAAACGCCGGCATCCGTGCCGGCGTTTTGCCGGATGCCACGGCACCGGTACAGCCCCAGCGACGGATCTGGTCACGGACTGGTAGTACCAAGCGCCCTGCTGTTGCGGAGAAGAGGCCGCCCGCAAGACGGCAAAAGCCGGGACACATGCCCCCGGCCCGGATCATTTTTCGACGAAGGCGCGCTCGATGGCGTAGTCAGCCGGCTCACCCATGCGCGGGGACTCGCGAAAGCCCATGCCGTCCAGCATCACGCACAGGTCGTGCAGCATGGACGGACTACCGCAGATCAGCACCCGGTCCTCGGCCGGATTGAGCTGGGGCAAACCCAGGTCATGGCACAGCTTGCCGCTGGCGATCAGGTCGGTCAGCCGGCCCTGGTTGCGGAACGGCTCCCGCGTTACCGTGGGGTAATACACCAGTTTTTCGCACACCATGTCGCCAAAAAACTCGTTCTGCGGCAATTCTTTCTCGATGTAATCGTGATAGCCCAGCTCGCTGACCCAGCGCACGCCATGCGTCAGGACGACTTTTTCGTAGCGTTCGTAAACGTCCGGATCCTTGATGATGGACATGAACGGCGCCAGCCCGGTGCCAGTGGACAACAGGTACAGACGCTTGCCCGGCAGCAGGTTGTCCTGCACCAGCGTACCGGTCGGCTTGCGGCTGATCAGCACCGTGTCACCTTCCTTGAGATGCTGCAACCGCGAGGTCAGCGGGCCATCCTGCACCTTGATGCTGTAGAACTCCAGGTTTTCCTCGTAGTTGGAACTGGCAACGCTGTACGCACGCATCAGCGGCTTGCCGTCGACTTCAAGGCCGATCATGACGAACTGGCCATTGATGAAGCGCAGCCCCGGATCGCGGGTGCAGGAGAAGGAAAACAGCGTGTCGTTCCAGTGGTGAACGGACAGGACACGCTCGGCAGTCATCGAAGCGGGAATGGCCATTGCAGCAACAATCATCGTTTTTGTCGGAATGGCCGGATTGTAGGCATGCCGGTCTGGCCGGTTAATGGGGAATGGCGATATCACTTATCCATATAGCCGATAGGGATACCAATGATTCCATTTGCATTCGCATTGATGTCCGCTCAGGCAAACCAGGGCGCCCGATGCCAGTCCAGACCCTGTCCGTCTTTCACGGACAGCACCGGCTTGACCACCTCCGGCCATGCAATCGCCAGCACGGGGTCATTCCAGCGCAGGCACACTTCGGCTGCCGGCGCGTAATAATCCGTGGTCTTGTAGAGGAATTCAGCCGACTCGCTCAGGGTCAGGAAACCATGGGCAAATCCGGCCGGAATCCACAGTTGCCGCCGGTTGCCGGCAGACAGCTCCACACCGACCGACTGGCCGAATGTCGGCGAGCTCTGCCGCAGATCGACGGCCACGTCCCACACGGCTCCGGCCACACAGCGCACCAGCTTGCCCTGGGCATGCGGTGCCTGCTGGTAATGCAGTCCGCGCAACACACCGCGCGATGAACGGCTGTGATTGTCCTGTACAAACGCCACCGGCTGGCCAACGGCTTCTTCAAAACGCTGCTGGTTGAAGCTCTCGAAAAAGAAACCGCGCTCATCCTCGAACACGCGTGGCTCGATGATCTTGACTTCGGCAATTGCCGTCTCAATGACTTTCATGGTTTTTCACTTGTACGGAAGGCCCGCCCACTCTGGCTGGCGATACCGGATGGACTGCTACGCCAGCAGGCGCAGCAGATATTGCCCGTAGGCATTTTTCTGCATCGGAGCCGCCAGTGCCGCCACCTGCTCCGCATCAATCCAGCCGGCCTGATAGGCAATCTCTTCCGGACAGGCAACTTTCAGGCCCTGGCGTTTTTCCACCGTGGCAATGAACTGGCTGGCTTCCAGCATGGACTCGTGCGTACCGGTATCCAGCCATGCGTAGCCGCGACCCATGGTTTGCACGTCCAGCAGCCCTTGCCGCAGATAGGCGTTATTGACGTCCGTGATCTCCAGCTCGCCACGCGGCGACGGGCGGACTTCACGGGCGATGTCGACAACCCGTGAATCGTAAAAATACAGACCGGTCACGGCGTAGCCGGACTTGGGCCGTACAGGCTTTTCCTCAATGGACAGTGCCTTGCCGGCGGCATCGAACTCCACGACTCCGTAGCGTTCCGGATCCTGGACGTGATAGGCAAACACCGTGGCGCCGTCATGCTGTCGCCCGGCATCCGTCAGCAGCCGGACAAAATCGTGACCGTAGAAAATATTGTCGCCCAGCACCAGCGCCGATGGTGCCCCGGCCAGAAAATCCGCTCCGATCAGGAAGGCCTGCGCCAGCCCGTCCGGACTGGGCTGGACCGCGTACTGCAGGTTCATGCCCCACCGGCTGCCGTCCCCCAGCAGGCTCTGGAAGCGCGGCGTGTCCTGCGGCGTGGAAATGATCAGCACGTCACGGATCTGCGCCAGCATCAGGGTGCTGAGCGGGTAGTAAATCATCGGCTTGTCATAGATCGGCAGCAGCTGCTTGCTGACTGCCAGCGTTGCCGGATACAGGCGGGTGCCGGAACCACCGGCCAGGATAATGCCTTTACGCTGCATCAAAGCCACCGTTCAGGAAGATTGCAGGCTTGCCAGTACCTGCCTGACTCCGGACTGCCAGTCCGGCAGCCACAGTTGCAGGTCAGCCTGGATTTTCCGGCAGTCCAGCCGGCTGTTGGCCGGCCGGACTGCCGGCAAGGGATAATCGGACGTTGCGATCGGCCGGATCG
>JAGPIM010000258.1 GCA_018055005.1 Laribacter sp. | reverse complement strand
GGCACATGACGAATGTGCAGTTCCAGCAAACCGCCGGCGGCCGGTGCATTGGCCAGGGAAAAGCTGCGCTTGCGGCCATCCTTGAGCAGGATGTCGATGTATTGCCCGGCATGGAAATCCAGCGTTTCGGCAGCGGGCAGGCGCAGTTGCAGGATGAGGACGTCGGCGGCCGGTTTGTCCAGGTGTTCGATGCGGGCGGGCAGGGTCTTGACCGGCAGGGCATCGCGGGTGCGCAACTGGGCGCATTCGATGGTGACGTCGCTGTGGGGACGGGCGCAGCAGAACAGGGTCAGGCCGGCCGCCAGGTCCGCGTCACTGAGCCTGGCCTTGCCGTGATCGACTTCGCCGTCCAGCACCTTGCCCTTGCAGGCCCCGCAGGCCCCGTCGCGGCAGCCATGCGGTAGCTGCAGACCTTGCCGCAGGGCGGCATCGAGCAGGGTTTCATCGGCTTCGGCCACGTACTGGCGGCCACTGGGTTGGACGGTGATCTGGTAGGACATCCTTACTCCTTGGTCGTCGGCTACAATGCCGGCGTGCAAAAAATCCTGATTGTCGGCAGCGGGGACGTGGCCCGCCGCATCCTCTGTCAACTGCCGCGCGCGTGCCGTGTGTATGCGCTGGTGCGCGATGTGGTCGCCGCTGCTGCCTGGCGTGCCGCTGGCGCCCGGCCCATTCTCGGTGACCTCGATCAGCCCGCCAGTCTGCGTCGCCTGGCCGGTCTGGCCGACATCGTCCTGCATCTCGCGCCGCCGCCCGCACACGGCGAACGCGACAGCCGGACCCGCCATTTACTGGCCTGCCTGTCGCGCGCGGCGAGTCTACCACGCCGCCTGATCTACGTTAGCACCACCGGCGTCTATGGCGATTGCGGCGGCGCCTGGATCGACGAAACCCGCCCTGGCGCCGCGCACAGCCCGCGTGCCCGACGTCGGGTCGATGCCGAAACCACCCTGCGTGCCTGGGGGCGGCGCCAGGGGGTGACGGTGTGCATCCTGCGCGCACCGGGCATTTATGCAGCCGAACGTCTGCCGCTGGCGCGCTTGCAGCAGGGCACCCCGGCTTTGCTGGCGGCGGAGGATGTCTATTCCAACCATATCCACGCCGACGACCTTGCGGCTGCCTGTTGTGCGGCCATGCGCCACGGTCGTCCGGGACGGGTGTACAACGTCGTCGATGACAGCTGCCTGAAAATGGCCGATTACTTTGACCGTGTCGCCGCTGCCTGCCATTTGCCCGCACCGCCGCGCCTGTCGCGGCAGCAGTTGCAGGACGTGCTGACACCGCTACAGCTTTCCTTCATGCGGGAATCGCGGCGCATCCGCAACGACCGCCTGAAAACTGAACTGCACTTACGTCTGCGGCATCCGACAGTCGACTCCGTACTGGCCGGCATTGCCGCAACACTGACCCGGAGGAATGGATGCTCGTCGTAAAATCACTGCATATCTGGATGGTGGTGTCCTGGTTCGCTGGACTCTTCTACCTGCCACGCATTTTCGTCAATCTCGCCATGGTGCCGGCGGAGAGCGCGGCAGAGTACGACCGTCTGCTGCTGATGGCGGGGAAACTGTTCAAGTTCATGACGCCGCTGGCGGTGCTGACCATCGTCACCGGCTTGTGGCTGTGGTTCGGCTATGGTTTTTCCGGCGGCTGGCTGCACGCCAAGACCACGCTGGTGGCGGCTCTGGCCGGCTATCACCTCTATTGCGGCAGCCTCCTGAACGCTTTTCGCGGGCGCGCCAATCGCAAATCGCATGTCTGGTTCCGCTTTTTCAATGAAGTGCCGGTGCTGGTCCTGCTGGCCGTCATTTTTCTCGTTGTTCTCAAGCCTTTCTGATCATGAACCACTATTTCGCCATCTGCCCGCGCGGCCTGGAAACGCTGCTGCAGGATGAACTTGCCGCGCTCGGGGCGACCGAGTTGAAAATCACGCACGGCGGCGTGCACTTTGCCGGTGACTGGGCGGTGTGCTATCGCGCCAATCTGGAATCGCGCCTGGCTACCCGCATCCTGTGGCACCTGGTGACCGCTCCCTATACTCGGGAAGACGATATTTACCGGCTGGCGGTGCGGCAGTTGTGGCCGAATCATTTCTCCGTCGCCAACACTTTCCGGGTGGTCACCACCGCCATCAAGTGCCCGCTCAAATCGCTGGATTTCGTCACCCTGCGCGTCAAGGATGCCGTGTGCGACCGTTTCCGCGAAGATGCGGGTGAGCGCCCCAACATCGATACTCGCTATCCGGATGTCAGTGTGCATGTTTTCCTGACCGCCGATCGCTGCACCCTGTATCTGGATACGTCCGGTCAGCCCTTGTGGCAGAGGGGGTTTCGCCGGGCCAGTGTGGATGCGCCGGTGAAGGAGAATCTGGCCGCCGGCATCCTGAAACTGAGCGGCTGGCAACCGGATACACCGCTGGTTGATCCCATGTGCGGCAGCGGTACCTTCCTGCTCGAAGCGGTGCAGATGGCCCTCGATCGGGCGCCCGGCCTGGACCGGCACTTCGGTTTCGAGCGCCTGAAAAAATTCGATGCCGCGCTGTGGACGCACATCCGCAATGCTGCACTGGCCCGGGTGAAAAATCCGGCACAGCTGGACATCCGTGGTTCCGACCATGACGAGCGCGCCGTACGGGCTACCCGGCGGAATCTGGAAGAGGCTGGTTTCAGCCAGTGGGTGCGGGTCGATACGGCGGATTTGCTGGAGCTCAGCGCGCCGGCACCGGCCGGCACGCTGGTGGCCAATCCTCCCTACGGTGAGCGGCTGGGCGA
>JAGPIM010000112.1 GCA_018055005.1 Laribacter sp. | reverse complement strand
ATCCGCTACGAAGGCCCGAAGGGCGGCCCGGGCATGCAGGAAATGCTCTATCCGACCAGCTACCTCAAGTCCAAAGGCCTTGGCAAGGCCTGTGCCCTGCTGACCGATGGCCGCTTCTCCGGTGGCACCTCGGGCCTGTCGATCGGCCATGTCTCGCCCGAAGCCGCCGAAGGCGGTGCCATCGGTCTGGTGGAGGAGGGCGATACCATCGAAATCGACATCCCGAACCGCAGCATCCGCCTCGCCGTCAGCGATGACGAACTGGCCCTCCGCCGGGCCGCCATGGAAGCACGCGGTAGCGCAGCCTGGAAGCCGGTTGATCGCCAGCGCGTGGTCAGCCCGGCCCTGCGCGCCTACGCCGCCATGACCACCAGCGCCGATACCGGTGCGGTGCGCGACGTGTCGCAGGTCGAGCGCCTGCGCTAATTGATCGAACGGCACCTTCCGGAACGGCAGCCTTCAGGCTGCCGTTTTTGTATCAGTGGTCCGGTTTCAGTGGCCACCTGGTGCGGGCGTCGGTGTGAGATCGGGCAATAGCCGTTGTTCAGGCTGCGACCAGAATGCCGGAGTCAATACATAGTCCCGCGTCCGGGCAGGCTGTCCCGGGTTGGCCAGCTCCAGCCGCAGCCGTGGAGGCGCGTTCTTGGGCAGGGCAATCTGCCAGCCCGCCAGGGTTGACTGGCGGGCACCGCTCCGCCACAGGCCATGATCCGGGCCGTTGGCGCGATCCTGGCTGATGGCCGTGAATGACGCCAGATCGTGCACGGGCTGCCTCGCCAGCAGGCTGCGTACCCGTTCCAGCCGGGCCTGGCTGCTGTCGCCAATGGTCTGCGGCTGGTTCAGCAGGTCTGGGTTGGCATAATGGTTGGTATGGCTCAATGTGCCATTGTCCTGCCGGACAAGACGGAATTTGCCTGCCTGTCCGACTTCCACCTGCATCAGCCCGCTGGTATCTGCCAGCAGCAGGAACACCGGTTTGGCACGGGAAAAAATGCGGTTCGCCTGCTTCTCGACTTCATCCAGCGAAGCCTGGTTGCGCAGGATTTCGCGCATGACACCATGTCGCGCCGGATCTGCCTCACGGCTTGCCCGGGAGAGACTGCTGGCTGATGCGCTGACGACAACCAGCCCTTTTTCATTGACTCCAGCCTTGATGCCGGGTGTCTTGCCCGTGTCGGCAAACAGTCCGACGTAGGCATGGCCGGTTTCCGGGTGCCGCAACTGGAGCGATTGCACATGGTCCGGGCGCCAGTCGCGGTTTTTTGCCAATAACGTGCCTTCATGGCTGGCTGTTCCGGCTGCGCCCCACAGGGTACAGGCACCTGAAACCTGCCAGATCAGAAGGCCGAGCAGCCCGATCAGTCCCGATCCTGAATGCTGACGACGATGCTTCATGCGGTATTTCCCGTTGACGGTCCATCTCCGTGAATTATTCCAGCGGTTTCCGGTGCCGGCAGTCTGCCGGACCGGCGGTTCGTGGCACCTGCATCACCGGATACGGCCGGACTCTCACCGGGAGGCGGACAAGGGCGCAGGCATCGGGCCGTGGCGTATCGCACCGCTCAAGCAGGCGGGGTTCCGGCCCGCAACCCGGAAACATTGCGGCAGAAACCCGTATACGCCGGCAGCTGCCGGCTTTGCGGAAGCTGCACCTGCCGGCATACTGTGTCGCCCGCTGGCTTGATAACCATGAAGTCTTTCCTGTCTGGCCATCTTTACCGCACAGCGTGTTTTACGCGCATCTGAAGAACTGGAATCCGAATGTCTATTACCGTGAACGGCGTCGAAATCACCGAAGAAATGATCAAGGCACAGCAGGACAATTTTGCCGATGCTCCCGATCCGCGTGACGCCACCATCCAGCAGCTGGTCCTGCACACCCTGCTGCTGCAAAAGGCACACGAAGCCGGTCTGGATACCAGTGACGAAGCCGCTGCCATCAACGCCCTGCTGGAGCAGTCGATCCATTACGAGCCGGCTACCGAAGCCACCTGCCGCGAGTTTTACGACACCTACCCCGAGCGTTTCTCGCAGGGCGAAAGCGCCGTGGCCAGCCACATCCTGTTCCCGCTGGGCGACGACGAGCTGGCCAAGGTCGTCATGCGCGGCAAGGCTGAAGGCGTGCTGGCCGAAGTGCAGGCCGAACCGTCACGCTTTGCCGACCTCGCCCGCGTGCACTCCACCTGCCCGTCCGGCCGCGAAGGCGGCAGCCTCGGCGAATTCGGCCGCGGCCAGATGGTGAAGCCGTTTGAAGACGCCGTGTTCAGTACCCCGGCCGGCGAAATCACCCCGCAACTGGTGGAAACCCAGTTCGGCTTCCACATCATCCAGGTGCAGGATCGCACCCAGGGCGGCGCTGTCGCATTTGACGACATCAAGGAACGCCTGCAGCAGTACCTGACCGACCTTGCTGCCCGCCAGGCCATGCACGAATACCTGTCCGGCCTGGTCGATGCCGCGAAAATCGAAGGCTATGCCATGCCGGGCCTGTAATACCGCCCCGAAGGACAAAAACACCGGCTTCAAGCCGGTGTTTTTCATTGCCTGTCTCCGTACTTGCATTTCGGCGGCTGGCCTGCCGGAAAAATTGCCCCTGCCTGGTTCGGTCCTGACCTGACCCTGCTCAATCAGGTTGCATCATCCGGAAAAAGCCCGGATGGGTCCGATCGGCAAAACAGTCTGGTTTGCAAGGGTTTGTCATGGTCCGGACATGACTGGTACGGAGTCATTGCCCAAGTCCCGCCGTTTGAGGCAAACAGCGACCCGCCGTATGATAGATAAAGAAACTTGTCTTGTTTAATTGGATCGGGTTTGTCATGCAGCGATTGCGCCAATCCGGAACACCGCCAGCCGGTCTGCTTTGCCTGGTCGTGTTGCTGTCGGCCGGAATGCTGGCCGGTTGTGCCGTGCCCACCGGACGGGTGGCGGCAGATGCCGCGTTGCCGGTGCATTATCCCGGCGTGGCTGCGGACGAAAATGCCTCGGCAGCCAGCCTTCCCTGGCCAGAGGTATTCCGTGATCCGCACCTGCAAGCGCTGATCCGCCAGGCACTGGCCTACAACCGCGACTTGCAGCTTGCCACCGCCCGGGTGGCCGAAGCGCGCGCCTTGTACGGCATCCAGGAGGCCGGCAGCCGTCCGGGGCTGGAACTCGACGCCGCTGCCGCCCGTGGCCGTACGCCGGCCGACCTGTCGGTGACCGGAGCCACGCAAGTGGCCGGCGAATACAGCGTCAATGCTGGACTGATTGCCTACGAAATCGACTTCTGGGGACGGGTGAAGAGCCTGCGCGAAGCAGCGCTGGCGCAATACCTGGCGACAGACGAAGCGCGGCAGGCCTTTGAAACCAGCCTGATCGCGCTGGTGGCCAATACCCATCTCACCGCGCTGGAGCTGGATGAGCGCATCCGGCTGGCCCGCAAGACGCTGGCCAGCCGCGAAGAGTCCTGGCGCATCATGCAAAAGCGCAGCGAAACCGGCGCCAGTTCCGACCTGGAGCTGCGCGAAGTGGAAACCCTGGTGTACGGCGCGCGCAGCGAACTGGCGCTGCTGGAACGCCAGCGTGCCCAGACCGACTCCCTGATCCGGCAACTGGTCGGCCATGCGCCTGTTGATGCACCGCCGGCCCGGCCGCTGGATCAGCAGGAACTCATCCGCCCCCTGCCGGCAGGCCTGCCGTCCGGGCTGCTGGCCAACCGCCCGGACATCCGCGCGGCCGAGCTGCGCCTGCGGGCCAGCCAGGCCAGCATCCGCGCTGCCCGCGCCGCCTTCTTCCCCCGCATCGTGCTGACCGGCACGGCCGGCACCGCCAGTGCCGAGCTGGGCGGCCTGTTTGCCGGCGGCAGCGGCAGCTGGAATTTCATGCCGGTCCTGCGCATGCCGCTGTTTGACGGCGGGCGCACGCAGGCAAACCTGGATCTGGCCACGGCCCGCCAGCTGGTAGCGGTGGCCGAGTACGAGTCCGTCATCCAGACCGCGTTTCGCGAAGTGGCCGACGCACTGGCCGCCAGCCACTGGCTTGGCGTTCAGGTGGTCGAGCAGCAATCCCGCCTGCGCGCCGAATCGGAACGGACACGGCTGGCCCGGCTGCGCTACGAGCGCGGCGTCAGCAGTTACCTCAACGTGCTCGACGCCGAGCGCGCGCTGTTTGTCGCCGAGCAGACGCTGGTGCAGGTGCAGCGCGCGCAGATGGCGGCCACGGTCGATCTCTACAAGGCGCTGGGCGGCGGGCAGGCCGGTGCCGGCAGTGACAACAACAAGGAACAACCATGATGAAACCCGAAATCTGGCGCTGGCTGGTCCGTGGTCTGGCCGTGGCCGGTGTCGTGCTGGTCGCGCTGCTGGTGTGGAAGCTGGTCTATTCCGGCGGCGAGGATGGCCGCTTTGCCCGGGGCAACGGCCGGATCGAGGCCACCGAAGTGGACGTGGCGGCCAAGAGCGGCGGCCGGGTGGCGGAAATCCTGGTCAACGAGGGGGATTTCGTGCAGGCCGGGCAACTGGTGGCGCGCATGGATCAGGCCTCGCTTGCCGCGCAGCTGACACAGGCGCAGGCGCAGCTGGCCAACGCCCGCAGCAGCCGCGAAACCATGCTGGCTCAGGTGGCGCAGCGCGAGGCCGACGTGGTGATGGCCGAGGCAGTTCTGGTGCAGCGTCGTGCCGAGCTGGACGTGGCCGGCAAGACCCACGCGCGCTCGAAAGCCCTGCTTGCCGACCGCGCCACCTCGGCGCAGCAGGTGGACGATGACGCGGCGCGCCTGCGCAATGCCGAGGCCAACGTCGCGGTGGCCAAGGCGCAGATCGCCGCGGCCCGCGCGGCCTTGCAGGCGGCCAGGGCGCAGGTGGTACAGGCGCAGGCCGGCATCGACGCGGCCGAAGCAGTGGTCAAGCGGCTGGAAATCGACCTCGCCGACGGCGACCTGCATGCCCCGCGCGCCGGCCGCGTGCAGTACCGGATCGTGCAGCCAGGCGAGGTGATCGCCGGCGGCGGCAAGGTGGTCAGCCTGGTGGATATTGCCGATGTCTACATGACCTTCTTCCTGCCCGAGCAGGCTGCCGGCAAGGTAGGGCTGGGCAGCGACGTGCACATCGTGCTCGACGCCGCGCCGCAGTACGTGCTGCCGGCCAAAGTGTCCTACGTCGCCAGTGTGGCCCAGTTCACGCCCAAGTCGGTCGAGACGCAGGACGAGCGCCAGAAAATGGTGTTCCGCGTCAAGGCGCGGCTCGACCCGGCGCTGCTGAAGAAATACGCCGAACAGGTGAAAACAGGTCTGCCGGGCATGGCCTACGTGCGGCTTGACCCGGCCGCCGCCTGGCCGGCGAAGCTGGAGGTGCAGCTGCCGTGAGCGACGCCGACCGTTACGTCGTCCGGCTGCACGGTGTCAGTCATCGCTACGGTGCGACACTGGCGGCCGATGCGGTCACGCTCGACATTCCGGCTGGCTGCATGGTCGGTTTCATCGGCCCGGACGGCGTGGGCAAATCCACCTGGCTGGGACTGATCGCCGGCGCGCGCAAGGTGCAGGAAGGGCGGGTGGAAGTGCTGGGCGGCGACATGCGCAGCGCGCGCCACCGCGAAATGGTCTGCCCGCGCATCGCCTACATGCCGCAAGGGCTGGGCAAGAACCTGTACCCGACGCTGTCGGTGTTCGAAAACATCGATTTCTTCGGCCGCCTGTTCGGCCAGGGCGCCGACGAGCGCCGGCGCCGGATCGACGAGCTGCTGGCCGCCACCGGCATGTCGGCGTTTGCCGACCGCCCGGCGCAAAAGCTCTCCGGCGGCATGAAACAGAAGCTCGCCCTGTGCTGTGCGCTGGTGCACGACCCGGATCTGCTGATCCTCGACGAGCCGACCACCGGGGTCGACCCGCTGTCACGCCGCCAGTTCTGGGACCTGATCGCCCGTATCCGCGCCGGTCGGCCAGCCATGAGCATCCTGGTCGCCACCGCGTACATGGAAGAAGCCGAGCAGTATGACTGGCTGGTGGCGGTTGATGCCGGACGGGTACTGGCCACCGGCTCGCCGGCCGAGCTGCGTACGCGCACCGGTTGCCCGACACTGGAAGCGGCATTCCTGTCGTTGCTGCCGCCGGCACGGCTGGGCGACCACCATGAACTGGTGATTCCGCCGCTGACTGCCGGCGAGGTGGTAATCCACGCCCGCGCACTGCAAATGCGCTTTGGCGACTTCGTGGCGGTGGACGATGTCAACCTTGACGTGCGCCGCGGTGAAATCTTCGGCTTCCTCGGTTCCAACGGCTGCGGCAAGTCCACCACCATGAAGATGCTGACCGGCCTGCTGTCGCCCAGCCGCGGCGAGGCGCGGCTCCTGGGCGAAGTGCTCAATGCCGGCAATATTGCCACCCGCCGCCGTGTCGGCTACATGTCGCAGGCGTTTTCGCTGTACGGCGAACTGAGCGTGCGGCGCAACCTGCTGCTGCACGCCCAGCTCTTTCACCTCAGCGAAGACGAAACACGTACACGCATCGACGAGCTGGTGGCGCGCTTCACCCTCGCCGACGTGCTCGAGCAGCGCCCGGACAGCCTGCCGCTGGGCATCCGCCAGCGCCTGCAACTGGCGGTGGCGGTGCTGCACAAGCCGGACGTGCTGATCCTGGACGAGCCGACCTCGGGGGTGGACCCGGTGGCGCGCGACCATTTCTGGGAGCTGATCATCGGCCTGTCGCGCAACGACGGGGTGACCATTTTCATCTCCACCCACTTCATGAACGAGGCGCAGCGCTGCGACCGCATCTCGCTGATGCACGCAGGCAAGATCCTCGCCAGCGACAGCCCGGCCGGCCTGATGGCCAGCCGCAATGCCCCGACGCTGGAAGACGCCTTCATCGCCTACCTGGAAGAGGCCAGCGGCCAGCGGCGCGAGCCGCTCCAGCCGGTGGCGATGCCGGCCACGGTCGAGCATGTCCCGGTCCGCCCGGCGCGATTCAGCCTGGCACGGCTGTGGAGCTTCAGCGTGCGCGAGAGCATGGAGCTCAGGCGTGATCCGGTGCGGCTGACGCTGGCGATGCTGGGCAGCATCATGCTGATGCTGGTGATGGGCTACGGCATCAACATGGACGTGGAGGGGCTGGAGTTTGCCGTGCTCGACCACGACCAGAGCGTGACCAGCCAGCACTACACGCTGCAGATCGCCGGCTCGCGCTACTTCAAGGAGCAGCCGCCGTTGCAGGGGCACGCCGACCTCGACCGCCGGCTGCAAGGCGGCAAGCTGGCGATGGCGATCGAGATTCCGCCCGGCTTTGGCCGCGACGTGGCGCGCGGCACGCCGACGCAGGTGTCGGTCTGGCTCGACGGGTCGATGCCGATGCGTGCCGAGATCGCGCAGGGCTACACCACCGGCGTGCACACGCAGACGCTGATGCAGGGTGCGGCGCAGGCGACCGGCACCGCCCCGCACGCGCTGGCCGACGTGGAAGTGCGCTACCGCTACAACCCGAACATGCTGAGCCTGGTGGCAATGGTGCCGGTGGTGATCCCGCTGATGCTGGTGTTCATCCCGGCGATGCTGACCGCGCTGGGCGTGGTGCGCGAAAAGGAGCTGGGCTCCATCCTCAACGTCTACACCACGCCGGTGACCAAGCTGGAATTCCTGCTGGGCAAGCAGCTGCCGTACATCGGGCTGTCGATGTTCAACTTCGTGCTGATGTTCGTGCTGGCGATCACCCTGTTCCAGGTGCCGTTCAAGGGCAGCCTGCTGACGCTGGTCGCCGGTGCCCTGCTGTACGTTACCGCCACCACCGGGCTGGGCCTCTTGATGTCGGCGCTGACCAACAGCCAGGTCGCCGCGCTGGCCGGCACCGCCATCGGCACCCTGCTGCCGGCGATCCAGTTCTCCGGCATGATGAACCCGGTGTCGACGCTGGAAGGTGCCGGCGCCGTGATCGGCGCGCTGTATCCGACCACCCACTTCCTGACCCTCAGCAACGGCACCTTTTCCAAGGCTCTGGGTTTTTCCGCGCTCGGCGGCTCGCTGTGGCCGCTGGCGCTGGCGGTGCCGGTACTGACCGTGCTGGCGGTGGTGCTGCTGCGCAAGCAGGCCAAATAGGGGGACACCATGCGCTTGAACCTTGAACTGCTGCGCCACACCTGGTTTCTGGGGCTGAAGGAATTCCGCAGCCTGGCCGGCGACAAGGCGATGCTGTTCCTGATCGTCTTCATGTTTACCGGCGCGGTGTATTCCGATGCCCGTTCGCGCCCCGAGTCGCTGTTCCGCGCGGCGGTGGCGGTGGTGGACGAAGACCAGTCGCAACTGTCGGAGCGCATCATCGCCGCGCTGCACCCGCCGCAGTTCATCGAACCGGTGCGCGTGAGCCTCGCCGACATGGACCGCGGCATGGACGCCGGGCTTTACACCTTCCTGATCAACATCCCGCCCGGTTTCCAGCGCGACGTGCTGGCCGGCAAGGCGCCGGCGTTGCAACTGAACGTGGACGCCACGCGCCTGAGCCAGGCGCAGACCGGTACCGGCTACATCCAGAACATCGTCAACGACGAAATCCGCACCTTCGCCCAGCGCTACCGGGCAGTGGCCACGCAGTCGGTGGAGCTGGTGACGCGGGCGATGTTCAACCCCAACCTCAGCAACAGCTGGTTTACCGCCGTGACGTCGATCATCAACAACGTCACCATGCTCGGCATCCTGCTCACCGGCGCCGCGCTGCTGCGCGAGCGCGAGCACGGCACCATCGAGCACCTGCTGGTGATGCCGGTAACGCCGCTGGAAATCATGCTGTCGAAAATCTGGTCGATGGGTGTGGTGGTGTTGCTGGCGTCGTCGTTTTCGCTGCTGGTGGTGGTCAAGGGTGTGCTGGCAGTCCAGGTGGCCGGCTCAGGCTGGCTGTTCGGGTTTGCTACGCTGCTCTACCTGTTTTCTGCCGCGTCGATCGGCATTTTCATGGCAACACTGGCCAACAGCATGCCGCAGTTCGGGCTGATGTCGATCCTGGTGCTGCTGCCGCTACAGATCCTCTCGGGCTCGATGACCCCGCGCGAAAGCATGCCG
>JAGPIM010000257.1 GCA_018055005.1 Laribacter sp. | reverse complement strand
CTGCTTGCGCTGGCCGTGGTCTTTTGCCTGTGGCTGGTCTGGCATCTGACCGATGTGCTGATGCCGTTTGCCGCCGCTTTTGCCCTGGCCTACATGGCCGTGCCGGTGGTCGACCGGCTGGGCCGGATGGGGGTCAACCGCACGCTGGCCACCAATCTGATGCTGCTGCTGGCCATTGCGCTGGTGGTGCTGGTCATGCTGCTGGTCATTCCGATGTTTGTCAGCCAGATCCAGGGGCTGGTGGACCGGCTGCCGGGGCTGGTCGACTGGCTGGAGCGCACCGTTTCGCCGCGCATCCACGAATTTTTCGGCATTACCGTGCATTTCGACGTCAATTCGATCAAGACCGGACTGGCCGCCCATCTGGGATCGGTGCGCTCGGCGCTGGCCAACCTGTTGCCGGCGCTGACCAGCCAGGGCATTGCGCTGCTGACTTTCCTGACCAATGTACTGCTGACGCCGCTGCTGGCGTTTTACCTGCTGCGCGACTGGCACACCCTGCTGGCATCGGTGGAGCGCCTGCTGCCGCCGCGCTGGCGTGCCGGCGTGACTTCGCTGTGCGGCCAGATCGACCACATGGTCGGCGAATACCTGCGCGGCCAGTTGGCGGTGATGCTGATCATGGCGGCGTTTTATGGTGGCGGCTGGCTGGCTGTCGGGCTGGATTCGGGATTTGCCATCGGGGTGGTGGCCGGCTTGCTGGTGGCGATTCCGTACGTGGGTGCCTTCATCGGCGTGCTGCTCGCCACGATGGCGGCCATCCTGCAATACGGCACGCTGCCGGAAATGCTGATGGTGTGGAGCGTCTACGCCGTGGGTCAGACGCTGGAAGGTTTCGTCATCACGCCGCGGCTGGTGGGCGACCGCATCGGCCTGCACCCGGCGCTGGTGATCTTTGCCCTGATGGCTGCGGGCAGCCTGTTCGGCTTTGTCGGCGTACTGCTGGTCCTGCCGGCATCGGCGGTGCTGATCGTGCTGTGGCGCGAGGCGCTGGCGCGCTACTACGCCTCGCGCTGGTATCGGCGTAGAATCGTCCGGTCATCCCGTCCATCCTGACCCTGTTGCCCCTTGGACCAACTCGTTCTCGACCTCACCCCGCCTCCGGCCCCGGCATTTGACCATTTCATCGCCGAGCACAACCGCCAGATCATTGCCGCCCTGACCGATGCGCAGGGCGAGCGCTTCATCTATCTGTGGGGGGCCGCCGGCGTCGGCAAGACCCATCTGCTGCAACAGTGGGTCGAGCATGCCAATGCCGTGGGGCGGGCTGCCATCTATCTGGATGCGCGGGCGGAAAAACTGCCGGACTTTGCGCGCGAGGCGCGCTGCGTGGCGGTCGACCATGTCGACGAGCTGGAGCCGGACGACCAGATCACGCTGTTTTCCATCTTCAACTCCCTGCGGGACAGCGACGGCCAGTTGCTGACTGCCGGACGCGAGCCACCGCAGCGCCTGAAGCTGCGTGACGACCTGCGCACGCGGCTGGGCTGGGGGCTGGTGTTCCAGGTGCAGGCCATGAGCGATGCCGACAAGCTCGCCGCCCTGCGCCGCCATGCGCAGATGCGCCTCGTGAACGTGCCCGAGGACGTGCTGCGCTGGCTGATTACCCACTGGCGGCGCGACATGGCTTCGCTGGTCAGCATGGTCGACGCACTTGACCACTATTCGCTGGCGCTGCAAAAGCCGATTACCGTGCCGCTGGTCAAACACATCCTGCAAACCTCCAGACAACATCCATGAACCTTGCCCTGTTTGACCTCGACCATACCCTGCTGTCCGGCGATTCCGACGTGGAGTGGCCCGGCTTCCTGATCAAGAAGGGCATCGTGGATGCCGCATACTACTCGCGCGAAAGCGACCGCTTCTACGAGCAGTACAAGGACGGCACGCTCGACATTTACGCCTTTCTGGACTTCCAGCTCTCGCCGCTTGCCGGCCGCGACCGCGCCGAGCTGGACGCCTGGCATGCCGAATTCCTCGAAGACCACATCCGGCCGCTAATCACTGACAAAGCACGGGCGCAAGTGGCGACCCACCAGGATGCGGGCGATCTGGTGGTGATCGTGACGGCCACCAACCGTTTCGTCACCGGCCCCATTGCGACCGAACTGGGCGTGGAACACCTGATCGCCACCGAACTGGAAGAAGGCCCGGACGGCCGCTTTACCGGCCGCCCCAGCGGCCTGCCGTCATTCCAGGACGGCAAGATCCACCGCCTGCACGACTGGCTCGCCAGCCGGGGCCAGCGACTGGAAGATTTTGACCGGAGCTGGTTCTACAGCGACTCGCGCAACGACATTCCGCTGATGAGCGTCGTGACGCATCCGGTGGCGGTCAACCCGGACGAGCTGTTGCGCGCGCATGCCGAAGCGCACGGCTGGCCGGTGATGTTCCTGCACGATTGATGGTGTTTCTGCCCGAGGCCTGACCATGCAGCGTCCGCAACTTGCCCTGATCAACCACCTGATTGCCCAGCAGCCGGAGCTGGCGGCCGAATTTGCCCGGCTGGCCGGCCGGCGCGTGCGGCTGGAGGGCGGCCCGCTGGCCGTGACCGGCGTGATTGACGGTCACGGCCTGTGGGCACGCTGTGCCGGTGAGCCGGAAGCCGTCGTGCGCATCGGCGCCGGCGTGCTGGTCAGCCGCGTGACCGGGCGCGAGGTATCCAGTGCCGATGTCAGCGTCAGCGGCGACGCCGAGCTGGCGGGCGAGCTGGCCCGGCTGGCGGGCAAGCTGCGCTGGGACGGTGCGGAAGACCTGTCGCGGCTGGTAGGCGACATGGCCGCCGAGCGGCTGGCACGCAGTGCGCGGC
>JAGPIM010000256.1 GCA_018055005.1 Laribacter sp. | reverse complement strand
GCAGCAGGTATTCAATGCGCTGCCATTGAGCATCGCTAAGCAGGTATCGATTCATTTGCAGACCACAAAAGGCGCGAATGAAACCACAAACCGGTTACTGTGACCACGCCCTAAGGTTCCTCCATGGCGTGGGCAGACATCAGGCTTGCCCGGATTGCCCCCGCTGAGTGTCTGCCCGTACGCTTTTGCCAGCCCAGCCCAGCCCAGCCCAGCGGGCGGATGAAGGGCATGCGCAGCCGGCCCCGGACGGGGGGAGCTGAAGGTATCGCGGGGAGGGAGGTTCCGGTCCCTGTCTTGTTGCCGGCCCGGCGCCGTAGCGGAGAGAGTTACCGGCAATACGGGCGCTGGAGCGAAGCGTTCCCGCCGCGATGGTCCGTCACGAGGCGCTGCATGGCTCCCGGCATCCGGGCCTGATGCCGGGAGATCGCCGGACAGGAGGGCCGTGCTGGCAGTCCGGTGCCGGATACCCGAGAGCAGCTGCTTCAGCGCGGCAGGCGCGGACCGGGAGGCGTCACGGCAGCACTGGGCAGGCGCGACAGCCGTGCGACAAAGCCGCCGCCCTCACGGTTGTCCAGCGACAGCGTCAGCCCGTGCAGCATGGCAATGCGTTCGGCAATCGACAGGCCCAGACCGCTGCCGGTCTGTTTTTGCCCCTCCGGCCGGGCAAAGCGCTCTTTCATGCGTGACAGCCACTCCGGCGCGACGCCAGGGCCGTTGTCGCATACCGACAGGCTGGAAGGATCGCATTCCACCCACACCTCGCCGCCGGGCGGGGTATAGCGGATGGCATTGTCGATCAGGTTGCGCAACAGGATGTCGAGCAGGCCTTCGTCGCCGGCCAGCGGCCAGATGGCAGTACCGGCGGGCGGAATCAGGGTGATGGCACGGTTGTCGGCGGCATCGGCACTGCGTTCGATCACCCGGCGCGCAACGGCGGCCAGGTCGGCCGGCCGGCGGTCGGCGGCAGCCAGGTGGTCCAGCCGGGCCAGTGTCAGCAACTGCTCGACCAGCCGGGTGGCGCGGTCGATGCCGGTCATTACCTGTACCAGCGCCTTGCGGCGGGCGGTGTCGTCACTGGCAAGCATGGCCACTTCGGCCTGCACGCGCAGGGCTGCCAGCGGTGTGCGCAGCTCATGGGCGGCATCGGCAGTGAAGCGCCGTTCGTTGGTCAGGGTGGTGTCGAGCCGGGCAAACAGACGGTTGAGCGCCACCACCAGCGGGCCGACTTCGGCCGGAACCGGGGCTTCGATCGGCTTGAGGTTGTCCGGCGCGCGTTCGCGCAGGTCACGCACCAGCCGGTCCAGCGGCAGCAGGCTGCGGCGGACGGCCAGCCACATCAGCACCAGCAATACCGGCAGCGCCATCAGCCACGGCATCATCTGGCCCAGCACCAGCCGGCCGACCAGCCGGTCGCGGGTCTTGAGGCGCTGGCCGACCACGACGTAGGTGTCGTTCTTGGGGTCGCGCAGGTAAAAGACCCGCCACTGCTTGCCCTGGAACATCACGTTGCGAAAGCCGCTGGCATTGGCGTCGAACGGCAGTTCGGTCTGGTTGATGTCGGCAAAGACGATCTGGTTGTGGTCGTTGCGCAGCTGGAAGGCGATGTCTTCGTCCATTTCGTCGCTGCCGTCGTCAAACAGCTCGTGCAGCTGGCGCGGCAGGGTCGAGCGGATTTCGTAGCCCTGCCTGCGCGCATCGAGGTTGACCGAGGCCAGCAGCTGGGCAAAGAACGCCTGTTCGGTATCGAAGAGCTCGTTGACGGCCTGGTGGGCCGCCCGGTAGTTGATCATGGCGCTGACCGCCCAGGCCGCCGGCAGGGTGATCATCAGCGCCACCAGCAGGCGGCGCTTGAGCGAGGGAACCGACGGACGCCTCATGCCTCGCCCAGCTGGTAGCCGACACCGCGCACGGTGCGGATCAGCTGGCTGCCGAGCTTCTTGCGCAGGTGGTGCACGTGCACTTCCAGCGCGTTGCTGTCGAGTTCCTGGGCCCAGCCGTAGAGTTTTTCTTCCAGCAGGGCGCGCGGCAGCACGCGCGACTTGTTTTCGAGGAACAGTTCCAGCAGCTGGAATTCCTTGGCGGTCAGTTCGACCGCCCGGCCGTCCTGCAACACCGTGCGTGCATTCGGGTCGAGCACCAGTGTGCCGTGCTCGAATACCGGGTTGGCACGGCCGTGCGAGCGACGGATCAGGGCGCGCAGGCGGGCGACCACTTCACCCAGGGCAAACGGCTTGACCAGATAATCGTCGGCGCCGGTATCCAGCCCGCGGATGCGGTCCTCGACCGAGTCGCGGGCGGTCAGGATCAGTACCGGCGTGTCCACGCCCTGACGGCGCCATTCGCCCAGCACGTCGAGGCCCGATACCTTGGGCAGACCGAGGTCCAGCACCACCGCATCATAGGGAGCGGCCGCCATGGCCGCGCGGGCAGCGGCGCCGTCTTTCATCCAGTCCACGTTGAAACCTGATTGACGCAGTCCGGCCTCAAGGCCGTCGCCCAGGAGCGGATCGTCTTCGACCAGCAATACGCGCATGTCTGTCTCCCTGAAGGTTGCCCTGCCATGGTAATCCTGGCTGACCGGGCAACAAAAAGCCGGCACACGCCGGCATGGTGTCTTGATCTTATTTGTACTTGCAACTCACCACGCGTGCCGAGGTCGGATCCAGCCGCAGTTCGACCCGGGCACCTTGGGCATTCCAGCCTTCGACTTCGGCGCAATTGCGCTCCATGTCAAAGCGTTTGAGTTTGTAACCCTGCTGGCGGACAGCCGTCAGCAGCTTTTCATCGCTCATCCATTCCGAGCGGGGCGCCTGGG
>JAGPIM010000255.1 GCA_018055005.1 Laribacter sp. | reverse complement strand
TGAACGTCTGGGTCGGCAAACGGGCGAGTATACCCAAGGCTGCCTGTTTGCGGAAAACGCCAAATATAAGCGTATGCCTATATATAGGCAAGGACGGGCCAAAACAAAGCGCGCCGCGATTGGCGGCGCGCAGGGGCGGGGCGGACGGTCAGCCGAGCAGGTGGGCGACGCCCTGGCGCTCTTCTTCGAGTTCGGCCAGCGTCTTGTTCATGCAGGTGCGGCTGAATTCGTCGATTTCGAGGCCCTGGACGATTTCGTACTTGCCGTCCTTGCAGGTTACCGGGAAGCCGTAGGTCACGCCTTCCGGGATGCCGTAGGAGCCATCGGACGGAATGCCCATGGTCACCCACTTGCCGTTGGTGCCCAGCACCCAGTCACGGATGTGGTCGATGGCGGCATTGGCTGCCGAAGCGGCGGACGACAGGCCGCGGGCTTCGATGATGGCGGCGCCGCGCTTGCCGACGGTCGGCAGGAACACGTCGCGGTTCCAGGCTTCGTCGTTGATCATGGCCTTGACCGATTCACCGTTGACAGTGGCAAAGCGGTAGTCGGCGTACATGGTCGGGCTATGGTTGCCCCACACGGCCATGTTTTCGATGGACGCGACAGCCTTGCCGGTCTTGGCAGCGAGCTGGGACAGGGCACGGTTGTGGTCAAGGCGCAGCATGGCCGTGTAGTTGGCCGGGTTGGTGCGACCGACCTTTTCGGCTGCCTTGCGTGCGATGTAGGCGTTGGTGTTGGCCGGATTGCCCACGACCAGTACCTTGACGTCTTCCTTGGCGTTCTCGGCGATGGCCTTGCCCTGGACGGTGAAGATGGCGCCATTGGCTTCCAGCAGGTCGGCACGCTCCATGCCCTTGCTGCGCGGGCGGGCACCTACCAGCAGGCAGATGTCGGCATCCTTGAAGGCCACGTTCGGGTCGTCGGTTGCCACCATGCCCGCCAGCAGCGGGAACGCGCAGTCTTCCAGTTCCATCATCACGCCCTTGACGGCGTTCTGGGCCTGCGGCAGATCAAGGAGTTGCAGGATGACCGGCTGGTTCTGGCCCAGCATTTCACCCGAGGCAATGCGGAACAACAGGCTGTAACCGATCTGGCCGGCAGCACCGGTGACGGCGACACGTACGGGGGCGTTCATGGATGAGGCTCTCCTTTGTTAGAGGGGCGGGGAATCCCGCTGCAACCCGGTCGAGGCATGTGCCGGGTTTGCGATGCAGCAAATGTGTGCGCCGGCGAGTGTATCACGGTCATTTATGCTTTTGAACTGACTGGCTCAGTTCCTTTGCCGGGTAAAAAATGATTTTTATATCTTATATAAGACATGCATGGACGGATCGGACAAGGGGCGGTATAAAGCTTGCCAATGTCCTCGAAAAAACCCCGCTACCTGCCGCTTTACGAGCAGATCAAAAGCAAGCTGATCGCGCGCATCGCCTCGGGTGAATGGCCGACGGATGCGGTTTTGCCGTCGGAGTGGGATCTGGCTGACGAGTTCGGCGTCAGTCAGGGAACGGTGCGCAAGGCGGTCGGTGAGCTGACGGCCTTGGGCTGGCTGTACCGGCAGCAGGGACGCGGCACGTTTGTGGCTCCGGGTGAAAGCGAATGGGGGCGGGCACATCTGGTGAGTCCCGGCCAGTTTGCCGAGTTGCCGGATGTGCCCAGACCTGAGCTGCTTGCGGTCAGCCGGATGACAGCACCGGATGATGTGGCGCAAGCCTTGGGGGGGCGCCGCAGCATGCCGCTGCATCACCTGCGGCTGTTGTGGCGTGTGCGTGGCGAGACGGTTGCGCTGGACGATGTGCTGTTGCCGGTGGAACGGTTTGCCGAGCTGGATGCCCGCCGGGTGAGGCTGGCCGGCGGCGGAGTGTACGTGCTGCTGGAGCGGCAATATGCCGTACGTGTCCGTGCGACGGGCTGGCAGTTCCGTGCGGTGCGCTGCGGACGTGAAGAGGCGGTTTTGCTGGGAGTGGAACCGGATGAGGAGCTGTTGTCGGTCGTGCGCCTGGGGGCGACCGTCGATGGTGAAGTGGTCGAGTGGCGGCAGCGTCTGGTGCGCAGTCGGCATTGGGCCTGGCAGTTTGACCTTAAGCGATAAGGGCAATAGAAAAGCTTTATCTTTCCGATGTCCTATGCATATGTCGATTTTGATAGACTATTGAGTTGCCGATTGCCGGTTTATCGCCGCGATGGGTTCGAATCGTCCGACTGACCCATGAGGTTTGTGGGATGCGTTGCAGCCAAAAACGGATTGTCCGTTGGTTTTGTGTCGAAGGTGTCTTGTTTCACAAGGAAGCTCCTAATGCAGAAGAAACGACCCAAGCACCTTGATCTTGGCAAAATCTCCCTGCCCATTATGGCCAAGGTGTCGATTTTGCACCGGATCAGTGGTGTTGCCCTGTTCCTTGCCCTGCCTTTGCTCATTTACCTCCTTCAGGGGTCTTTGAGTTCCGAGGCGGATTTCGAGGCGTATCGCGCCGTGGTGGCCTTCCCGCTCATGAAGTTGATCCTGCTGGGTCTCTTGTGGGCTTTCCTGCACCACTTCTGTGCAGGCATCCGCTTCCTCATGTTTGATATGCACAAGGGCCAGTCGCTCGAAGCCGCCCGCGCTTCGGCCAAGGCCGTGCTCGTGGTCAGCATTGCCCTGACCGTTGTCATCGGAGGAGTACTGTGGTGAGCAACAAGCGAATCGTTGTCGGCGCCGGCTATGGCGTCAAGGACTGGATCGTCCAGCGCATGACCGCTGCCGTCATGCTGGTCTACACCGTGCTGATGGTGCTGATGCTGCTGGCCATGCCGTCCAGTTATGAAGGCTGGCAAGCCCTCTTTTCCCTGACCTGGGTCCAGGTCAT
>JAGPIM010000111.1 GCA_018055005.1 Laribacter sp. | reverse complement strand
GGGTATCGAGGGCCGGATAGTGTTCCTGCAGATATGCCTGCACGTCCTCGCAGACAGCCAGCACCGGCAGGCGGCTTTTCAGCATGCCGACCCAGGTCCGGCAGAACATGTCGGCACGGCGGGTCTGTGCGGCATTCGGCAGGTCTGCGTCGCAGGTCTGGACCACAAAGCGGCTGCGCTCGCGTTTCAGCAAGCGCATGAGTCCGGTAAAGGCATGAGAGGCCCAGCCCACGGTTCCCCGAGCACCGACAAAGCACCAGAAGCCGCCTTCTGCCGTCGTGGCAAACAGTACGCGGGCAGCAAAAGCCGCTGCACAGGTGCCGGCCAGTTCGCTTTCCCAGATGACCGGCACAGACCTGGCGCCGGCCTTGGCGCGTACTTCAAGGATGTCACCGGCACCAACGGGCGTGACAACCGATTGCGCATCCAGCAGCACAGACACCACCTCGTCCTCGTTGGCACAACGTGACAGGCTTTTTTCAAAGTGTTCAAGAATAAGGGGGCGATTCATAACGCAAAAACACAGACACCAAACACGAGTACTGCCATCAAACAAAAGCTTCCAGTCCGTCAAGCGGCCTTCGGCATCTCAACCGACAGCATCCTTCAACGCTTTGGCCGGCGTGAACACGATCTTGCGCCTGGCCGGGATCATGACCGATTCACCGGTCTTCGGGTTGCGCCCCATCCGGGCGGCCTGCTCGCGCAAGCGGAACTTTCCGGTACGCGCCAGCGGAATCTCGCCGCCGGTTGCCAGCTCTTCACGAATCAGTTGTTCCAGCGCATCCACCACCAGCAAGGTTTCCATCTTGCTGACGTTGGCACGCTCGGCCAGACGCTGAATGAGTTCCTGTTTGGTCACGATTCGACAATCCTTTTCGGGTTCGGTCGGGCTGCGTGGAAACGTCCGCCCCAGTCAGCTGACAAGCATACCGGCAGCCATGATCCCACGCATCTCCGCAGGGCAGTAAATTTGACACATCCGGCCACTCAGCCGGATTTCAGCAGTGCACCATATTTGAAGACCCTGAGCTCGTCAGGCCGGAACGCTGTCCAGCTTTCGTTGTCGGTCAGGGGCTGGGTGGCAATCACCGTCACCCGGTCATTGCTGGTGGTCAGTTCGGCAAAATCCACGCTCAGGTCGTCATCCACAAGATGTGCCGTGGCAAAAGGAGCCTGCCGGGTCAGGTAGTAGAGCTGGGTCGAGCAGTGCGCCAGCATGAATTTGCCGTTGCTGAGGATGAAGTTGAACGTGCCATGCCGGCGGATCCAGCCGACAGTGTCGCTCACCACCCGGTAAAACTCCACGAACGGCGGCTCGTGTTCGAAACGCTGGCGCAGGGTATCGAGCAGGAAACAGAACGCCCGCTCGGAATCGGTACACCCCACCGGCCGGTAATAGCGGCCTTCGGGCGGGGCGAATCCTTCCAGGTTGCCGTTGTGGGCAAACACCCAGTAACGGCTCCACAGTTCACGCTGGAAGGGGTGGGTGTTGACGAGGTTCACTCCGCCCTGCGTTGCCTTGCGGATGTGGGCAATCACGTTTTCGCTCTTGATCGGGTAATCGCGTACAAAGTCCGCTACCCGCGAGCGGGCCGACGGCTCTACGTCCAGAAACACCCTTGCTCCTGCCCCCTCGAAGAAGGCAATGCCGAAACCGTCGGCATGGTGATCGGTCAGTCCGCCACGCCGGCGAAAGCCCTCAAAAGAAAACGCAATGTCAGTCGGGGTATTGCAGTTCATGCCGAGCAATTGGCACATGAAAGATTCGGCTCCTGTCCGGGTTCATCCACGGCAGGCCCGCACCCGCCGGCCTGCCCCTGCCGCACCTTGTCAGTAAGGTGCCAGCGAGGTTTCCGCCTGTCCGGCAGCTTCCCACTCACGGAAAGCCGGCAGCCCGGTCAGCGTCGTGACATAAGCCTGCGAATCCGCAGACAGTGGCAAGCCGTAGCTCAGGCAGCGGCTGGCCACCGGAGCAAAAAAAGCATCAGCCCAGCAGAAACTGCCAAACAGGAACGGCCCCGAAGCACCGAAACGCGCCCGGCAATCTGCCCACAAAGCCTCCAGCCGGGCCAGATCGGCCCGGACTGCCGGGCTGGCTTCAACCTGCTCGCGTTTTTTCATGTCCATCGGATGGGCCGCACGCAGCGCCACAAAGCCCGAATGCATCTCGGCGCAGGCCGCGCGGGCAATGGCACGGGCAGCACGACCGGCAGGCCACAGGCCCCGGTCAGGAAACCGTTCGGCCACATACTCGGCAATCGCCAGCGTGTCCCACACCAGCAGCTCGCCGTCCGCCAGCAGCGGCACCTTGCCGGTGGGTGACCAGCGGGCCCGGTCGGCCGCAGTACCGGGGTCGTAGATGTCATGCAGCTCTTCTTCAAACGGGATGCTGGCTACCTTGAGCCCCAGCCACGGCCGCAATGACCACGAAGAATAGCGTTTGTTGCCGATGATCAGTTTCATGTCACGCTCCCTTGCCTTGGCGGCTTGTAATTTGTCTTTAAGGCGCTATCTTACCCGCTTTGCCTCCGCCCGAAAGCCAGCCATGACCACGATCACCGTGGTGAAAAAAGGCCGCGAGGTAGCGATTGCCGCAGACTGCCAATCCACCTTCGGCGACACCCGCCTCACCGCCACGCACGATGCCCGCTCGAACAAGATCTTTGAACTCGACGGCAGTTTCTTTGCCATTTCCGGCTCGGCCGCGCACGACCTCGTGTTGCAGGCCGCACTGTCCAAACTGAAAAGCCGCCAGTTCGACAGCCGCCCGGCGATTTTCGAGACGTTTCGCAAACTGCATCCCAAACTGAAAGACGACTTCTTCCTCAAGACCGAAGAAGAAGAGGATGACCCGTACGAATCCAGCCAGATGACCGTGCTGATCGCCAATCCTCACGGCATTTTCGCCGTCTATTCGATGCGGGAAGTGTATGAATTCAACCAGTTCTGGGCCATCGGCTCCGGCCGCGACTACGCCGTAGGCGCCATGTGGGCCGCCTGGCCGCAGCTGGAAGGTGCGGCGGAAATCGCCCAGCTGGGCGTGCAGGCCGGCTGCGAATTCGACGTCGGCACCAGCCTGCCCATGACGCTTTTCACCACCCGGCTCGCCACCGAATAGGCCCGGCCGACAGAAAGATCCGTGAATGAAAGACTCCCTGCAACGCTTCCTCTTCGACTCCGCTCCGGCCCGTGGCGCCCATGTGCGCCTTGACGACAGCTGGCGCGAAATCCTGGCGCGTCACCCCTACCCTGCGGCCCTGCGTGACCGGCTGGGCGAGCTGGCAGCAGCCGGCATGCTACTGGCGGCCAACCTCAAGTTTGACGGCCAGCTGATCCTGCAAGTCCAGGGCAGCGGCCCGGTCACGCTGCTGGTGGTGGAAATCGATGCCGCCAACCGGACCCTGCGCGCCACTGCCCGCTGGCAGGGCGACATTCCGCCCGAGGCCGATCTGGCCACGCTGGCAGACCAGGGCCAGTGCGTGCTGACACTGGATCCCGGCAATGGCCAGGACCCGTACCAGGGTATCGTCGGACTGGAAGGCGGCTCGGTTGCCAGCCTGCTGACGCACTACATGCAGGCCTCGGTACAGCTCGACACCCGTCTGGTGCTCGCCGCCGGTGCCGACTGTGCCGCCGGCATCCTGGTCCAGCGCCTGCCTGAAGGACACGGCGACGAAGACGGCTGGCCGCGTGTGGTACAGCTGACCGAAACCCTCAAGGCCGAAGAGCTGCGGCAGCTGGCGGCCACCGACATCCTGCACCGTCTGTACCATCAGGAAGACGTGCGGGTGTTCGATCCCGAACCCGTCAGCTTTGCCTGCAGCTGCTCGCGCGAGTGCGTCGGCGGCATGCTGAAGCTGCTGGGTCGCGAAGAAGTAGCCAACATCATCGCCGAACAGGGCAGCGTGGAAATCGCCTGCGAATTCTGCCGCCAGACCTATGTGTTTGACGAAGAAGACACGGCCGCCATGTTCAGCGAACCGGCCGGGGAAGACGACGGCCAGGCCACCCGCCACTGAGGCGGCTCTGCGGCCCGGTCTGACAACGGGCAGTGCCAGACCGACTGACACTGCGGACAGGCAAAAAAAGCCGGGTCACACGACCCGGCTTTTTGCATCCTGTGCGCTTCCTCAATACAGCAGGCGGCAGCGCAAGGTGCCGTCCAGCGCCCCCAGTCCGGCCAGCAGCGATTCCGGCACCGGGCTGTCGGTGTCGATCACCACATAGCCCAGCTCCGGTGAGGTTTGCAGGTACTGGGCCGCAATGTTGATCCCAAGCCGGCCAAAGCAGTCGTTGATGGCCGCCAGCACGCCGGGCTGGTTGCGGTGAATGTGCAAAAGGCGGGTGTGTCCGCGTTGCTCGGGCAGCGATACCTCGGGAAAATTGACCGCACTCAGGGTCGAGCCGTTGTTGGAATAACGGATCAGCTTGGCAGCCACTTCGGCACCGATATTGGCCTGTGCCTCGACTGTGCTGCCGCCGATGTGCGGCGTCAGGATCACGTTGTCCAGCCCCCGCAGCGGGCTGACGAATTCGTCGTCATTGCCTTTGGGCTCGACCGGAAACACGTCGATGGCCGCACCAGACAGATAACCTTCGCGCAGCAGAGCGGCCAGCGCTTCAAGATCCACCACTGTACCGCGTGACGCATTGATCAGGCGCGCGCCAGGCTTCATCCGGGCCAGCTGCGCTGCACCGATCATGTTGTGGGTGGCCGGTGTTTCCGGCACATGCAGGGTCACGACATCGGCCACTTCCAGCAGTTCGTCCAGCGAAGCCGCCGCGCTGGCATTGCCGAGCGGCAGCCGGGCCTCCACGTCAAAATACGTCACGCGCATGCCCAGCGCCTCGGCCAGGATGCCGACCTGAGTACCGATGTGGCCGTAGCCGACGATGCCCAGTGTCTTGCCACGCACCTCGAAACTGCCATCGGCTGATTTCTGCCAGCCACCACGGTGCGCCAGTGCGCTGCGTTCGGGAATGCCGCGCATCAGCATGATGGCTTCGGCAATCACCAGCTCGGCCACCGACCGGGTATTGGAAAACGGTGCGTTGAACACCGGAATGCCCCGCCGGGCAGCTGCGGCCAGGTCGACCTGGTTGGTGCCGATGCAGAAGCAGCCCACGCCTGTCAGCTTCGAGGCAGCAGCCAGGACTTCCTCGGTCAGCCCGGTGCGCGAGCGGATGCCGACAAAATGTGCGTCGGCCAGCGCCTCCTGCAAGGCCGGACCGGTCAGCGACCTGGCATGACGCACGACCTGTGTGTAGCCGTCGGCAGCCAGCGCCCGTACTGCGCTGTCGTGAATCCCCTCCAGAAGAACGATCTTGATGCGGCTCTTGTCCAGCGACAGTTTGTTCATGACAGTCTCCCCCGGTTATTTCCGAGTAATTTACTCAGGAATTATGCCTTATGCAAACAGCCTGGATGCGGGCTTTGACCTCGCGTACCGGCATCGCTACAATCCGCCCCGCTTTTCTTCCGTCCTGGGGGAGTAGCCGGCGCAGCCTGACGGCTGCGGGTGCGCGTCAACACACTTGGCCAGCGGCCATGGCGCGCAACAGTTCCGAGCGGACTGCGGCAAGACCCATGATGCACGCCGGCTCTCATCGAGGCTCGGCCGCGTGCGTCATGGTGTCCGTCACGAGCCTCGGGATGTCCTCATGTTTTATGCACTCCTGATGTCCACCGGCATTGTGGCGCTGGCCGAAATCGGTGACAAAACCCAGTTGCTGGCCCTGCTGCTGGCGGCACGCTTTCGCAAACCGTGGCCGATCGTGGCCGGCATTTTCGTGGCCACCGTACTGAACCACGCCATCGCCGGCAGTCTTGGTGCCTGGCTGGTCACGCTGGTGGCGCCGGAAACGATGCGCTGGATCCTGGCCGCCTCGTTCATCGCCATGGCTGCCTGGATGCTGGTTCCCGACAAGCTCGACGAAGACGAGCTGAAAATCCGCGACAATGCCGGCGTTTTCATGGCTACCCTGCTCGCCTTCTTCATGGCCGAGATGGGTGACAAGACCCAGATCGCCACGGTCATGCTGGCTGCCAGGTACGATTCCCTCGTGGCCGTGGTGGTCGGCACAACGCTGGGCATGATGCTGGCCAACGTACCGGCCGTGTGGCTGGGCCACCGGGCTGCCACTGCATTGCCCCGGCGCACGGTGAACGTGGCGTCGTCCTGTCTCTTCGCCCTGCTCGGCATGGCAGCTGTGCTGGGCGTTTCGTTCGGGATGTGACCCTGTCCGTCTGCGGCGGGTCTTGTGCTGTTGCCGCTGGCGGACAAAACCGGAGCGCCAGGCCTCGCGACCGGCGCAGTACCAGACAGAACGCCCGGCACAATGGCCGGGCGTTCTGTCTGAAGCCGAATGGCAGGACTACAGGGTCGGCAGCCGCTCAAAAGGCATGCAGACCGGCTCTCCGGCCAGGTGTCCTTCGCTGATGTCGATCCGGTCTACCCGGGCGGCTTCCGGGCCACGATGCGCCCAGGCGAGCATGCGCTCGATCTGCTCGGCCGGCCCCTCAAGCAGGGCTTCGACGGTTCCGTCACTGCGATTGCGCACCCAGCCTGCCACGCCCGCTGCCCGGGCCATTGCCACGGCATTGTCGCGGTAGTAGACACCTTGCACCTTGCCGTGAATCCGCAATAGTTTGCTTGCCATTTTCTTTCCTGTACGACTGGCCCCGGATGCGGGGCGTTGACACCTAATCTATGCGCTCGTAGCGCACTTCGAGAATTTCGATTTCTTCCTCGCCGTCCGGGCCGCGGAACCACACCACATCGCCTTCGCGAGCCTTGAGCAGCGTGCGGGCAATCGGCGAAATCCAGCTGATGTGGCCCCGGCCCAGGTCGAGTTCGTCCACACCGACGATGGACACGGTCTGCTCGCTGCCATCGCCGCGCAGCATGACCACCGTGGCGCCAAAAAACACCTGGTCGGTGGCCTCGCGCCGCTCCGGATCAACCACTTCGGCAATTTCCAGCCGCTTGGTCAGAAAACGGATGCGCCGGTCGATTTCACGCAGCCGGCGCTTGCCGTAGATGTAATCACCGTTTTCCGAGCGGTCACCATTGCCGGCCGCCCAGTTGACCACCTGCGTGACTTCAGGCCGCTCGTGGTTGACGAGCCGGTACAGCTCGTCTTTCATGCGTTGCCAGCCAGCCGGTGTCAGATAGTTCTTGCTCGACCGGGGCAGGCGCTGCTCGGCCGGCAGATCGTCATCAGGTTGTTCGTCATATTCGCGGGTAAAGGCTTTGCTCATGCAGCGTCTTTCGCAAAAGGCTGCGCCGCTGCCTGACAGGGCAACGGCGCACTTATACCGGACAGCCAGCGCCTACTGGCGCTTGAGGGTGTAATCAAGCTGACTTTCGACCTTGCGACCTTCCCGGTCAAGCATTTCCAGGTTCACACCCACCAACTCGAAATAACGTGTCTCATCAGGTGCATTGGCCACGGTCAGCTCGATCCTGTTGGCATCGTCCGGCACCAGCTTCCATGCACCTTTGGTGGTGAAACTGGCGTTTTCGTCCTGGACACCTTCGTAGGTTTGATGCAGCGTAAAGCTGCCGTCAGCCAGAAGCGAAAGACGGGTATCGATACCCGAACACGAAGCACACGGCAAGAGGCCGCGGAACTCACCGACAAAGCGGGCCTGACTGCCGGCACCGGGGACCGGAGCCGCCGGTACCGGAGCTGCCGCAACGGCAGCCGGTTCGGTCGCCGGCGGTGCCGGCTCCGACTGGCCGCACCCGGCCAGGATGACCAGAGACAGGGCAAGCACCGGTGCCGCAACATGGCGCAGGGACAGAGGTTTCATGGGCAGACTTTGGTAATCACGTTGACGTACCGCACAGTCTGCCGCAGCTGCCTTGTCCCGGGCTGAACGGGCGGACCGGCGGCACGGGAACACTGTCAGTCGGCACGCGTACCGGCCATGGTCAGGCCGGACCAGTGCATCAGCTTGCTGACTTCCAGCTCATTCAGCTCGTAGAACTGGCCGCGCTTGAGGCGGCTTGGCAGCGTCACGATGCCGAAGCGCACGCGCATCAGGCGGCTGACTGTCAGGCCGAAATGCTCGAACATGCGACGCACTTCGCGATTGCGGCCTTCGCGGATGCCGACCCGGTACCAGTGGTTGACACTGTCTTCCTTGTCGTCATCCTCGCGGATGAACTGGAAGCTGGCCGGACCGTCGTCCAGCTGCACGCCGGCCGTGGTTTCCTTCATCTGCTCCGGCGTCAGTTTGCCCAGCACGCGCACGGCGTACTCGCGCTCGACTTCGAAGCTCGGGTGCGTCATGCGGTTGGCCAGATCGCCCGAGGTGGTGAAGATCAGCAGGCCGGACGTGTTGACGTCCAGACGGCCGATTGCCACCCACTTGCTGCTGCGGGTCTGCGGCAGGCGGTCGAACACGGTGGTCCGGCCTTCCGGATCGTCACGGGTGACGATTTCGCCTTCCTGCTTGTGGTAGACGATCACGCGCGGCAGACGGTCCGGCCAGCGGATCAAGACCGGTTTGCTGTCAACCCGCACCTTGTCACCCGGCTTGACCCGTGCGCCCAGCTCGGCCACGGTACCATTGATGCTGACGCGACCGGCTGCCACCAGTTCGTCCATGTCACGGCGCGAGCCAAGGCCCGCCAGCGCCAGTGCCTTTTGCAGGCGCATTTCGTTGAGCGACACGCTGGGGTCGATGCGCTGCTCGCGCAGTTTCTGCATCTTGTGCTCAATCTTGTCCGACAGATGACGCTGCGGCATGCGCTTGGCACGCGAAGTCAGCGGCGCCGGGGCGGCCGGTTTCTTGCCACCCTCGCCACGCGGGGTAAACGGACGTTTGTCGCCCCCCTCTCCGCGCGGCGTGAACGGGCGCTTGTCGCCCCCCTCTCCGCGTGGAGTAAACGGGCGCTTGTCGCTCCCGTCGCGGGCATCAAAACGCCCACGATTGCCGCCTTCGCGGTTTTCAAACCGGCTGCGGTCACCGCCGCCTTCACGCGGTTCGAAACGGCCACGGTCGCCGCCACGGCGTTCGTCGTTGCCGCCGAACGGCTTCGGACCACGGTTGTAGCCACCCTCGCCACGCGGGGTAAACGGGCGCTTGTCGCCTCCCTCTCCGCGCGGCGTGAACGGGCGCTTGTCACCCCCGTCACGGGAATCAAAACGCCCACGATTGCCGCCTTCGCGGTTTTCAAACCGGCTGCGGTCACCGCCGCCTTCACGCGGTTCGAAACGGCCACGGTCGCCGCCACGGCGTTCGTCGTTGCCGCCGAACGGCTTCGGA
>JAGPIM010000254.1 GCA_018055005.1 Laribacter sp. | reverse complement strand
TCAAGCATCTTGGCGAAGCCAACGGCCGTGCCGTGGTCAAGGCCGCCGTCGGCATCAGCGTGCCGGTTGACCTCGTCGCGGCCAGCGAGAGCCTCGACCGCGGGCTGTCGAGGCTGATCTACACCAGCATGTTCCTCAAGACACTCAAGGCCTCCGGCCGCGCCACCCTTGCACGCCATCCGGGCCTGTTCGACCGGTCCCGGATGGAAGCCAGCCGCACCTTCGGCGAATTTGACGATACCGTCACCGCGCCCCTGCACGGTTTTGCCGGTGCCCGCGACTACTGGAGCCGCTCCAGCAGCAAGCCCCTGCTGCGCGACATCGCCTGTCCGACCCTGCTCATCAATGCCCGCAACGATCCTTTCCTGCCCGAGCAGGCCTTGCCCCACCAGCAGGATGTCAGCCGCTGGGTGACACGGGAATTTCCGGATACCGGTGGCCATGCCGGTTTCGTCAGCGGTCCCTTTCCGGGTAACATCGACTGGTTACCTGCGCGGCTTCTGGCGTTTTTTGCCGCGCATTCCAGCCCAGATTCGCCCTGAACCGTCCCGTTGCCGCCACCATGTCCGACATACTCGAAAAAATCCTCGCGACCAAAACCGAAGAAGTAGCCGCTGCCCGCAAGAGCCGTCCGCTGGCCAGCCTGCGCAATGAAGCGGAAGCCCGTCGTGACATCCGTGATTTTGCCGGTGCCCTGACCCGCCGCCAGTCGGCCGGACGCGCAGGCGTGATTGCCGAAATCAAGAAAGCCAGCCCGTCGAAAGGCATCATCCGCCCGGATTTCCAGCCGGCTGCCATCGCCGAAAGCTACGCCGGCCATGGTGCAGCCTGCCTGTCGGTCCTGACGGACGTCCGGTATTTCCAGGGGGCTGCTGATTATCTGGTAGCAGCCCGCGATGCCTGCGACCTGCCGGTCCTGCGCAAGGATTTCCTGGTGGACGAATACCAGGTGTTCGAAGCGCGTGCCATGGGAGCGGACTGCATCCTGCTGATCGTGGCGGCACTGGATGACGCCCGGCTGGCCGACTTTGAAGCCATCGCCCGCGAGCTCGGCATGGCCGTACTGGTGGAAACCCATGATGCCGCCGAACTGGACCGCGCCCTGCGGCTGGCTTCGCCGCTGATCGGCGTCAACAACCGCAACCTGCGCACCTTTGACGTCAGTCTCGACACCACGCTGTCCCTGTTGCCGGTCATCCAGGCCGAAGGGCGCATGGCCATCACCGAATCGGGCATCAGCACGCCTGACGACGTGATCCGCATGCGCGAAGCCGGCGTCAACAGCTTCCTGGTCGGTGAAGCCTTCATGCGGGAAGCCGACCCCGGCGCGGCGCTGGCACACCTGTTCGCCTGATCTCCCCCGTTTTCCCTGTTGTCCGCATGTCCCGGCCGTTCCGGGACATGCCTTTGTGTTGTACCAAAAGGAATCATCTATGCAGCTCAAGACCTCGCTGGTTGCTGCCTGTGCCGTTGCACTGGCTGTCAGTGGTTGTGCCACCAACGATTTGGGGCAAAAGCGGGACCTTAACAACACCGAAATCGGTGCCATCCTCGGCACCCTCGGCGGTGCGGCCATCGGTGCGGCCGTATCGAGCAAGAAAGACCGTTCGAAGGGGGCACTGATCGGCGCCATCGGCGGCGGGCTGGCCGGTGCCGGCATCGGCCAGTACATGGACCGCCAGGCCCGTGATTTCCAGCGCCAGCTGGCGACCCAGATCCGCGACGGACAGATTTTCGTGGTCAAGCGTGCGGATAATTCGATCCTGGTGACCATGACCAGCCAAACGGCGTTTGATACCAATTCGGCCAGCCTGAAGCCGGGTTTCATGCCGACCATCAACACCATTTCGCGCATCGTCAACCAGTACGGCAAGACCACGCTCGACATTACCGGCCATACCGACTCGACCGGCAACGACCGCATCAATATCCCGCTGTCGCAAAACCGCGCAGCAGCAGTACAAAACGCCCTGCTGTCCCGCAACGTCCATCCGCAGCGCCTGTCGGCCTACGGAGCGGGCGCCAGCCAGCCTCGCGCCAGCAATGCCAGCGAAGCCGGGCGCCAGCTCAACCGCCGGGTGGAAATCCTGATCGAGCCGGTCGCTGCCGGCTGATACCCCGCCCGATGACACCAAGGCACCACCGCAAGGTGGTGCCTTTTGTCGTTTTTCCCCTGCCAGCCGCCGGGCAGAAACCGTCAGGTTTCCACCCCGGTTTCAGTTTGTGAATCATCCACTTGCCAGCCACGGAAGAACCCCGCCCCCTCAGACCATTGGCATGGTCATTTGCGTGTGTCGCAGCGAGGGCAATTTTTTACCGCGACGGAAAAACATTGTTGCTAGAATGCGCGGCTTTCCGAACGTCCCCGCAACAAAAGAGTCGCGGCTCACGCGATTCTGGGAGGACACGGTGGCCTGACAGACCACCGCGTTCCCGACAGGCGGCAACAGCCGCTTGAGACTCTCTAGGCGCTATTCGGCCGCAAGCCGTGAAACGGAGGACGGGGTTTTTTAACTTTGTGCAGACACGACAACCTGCACGAGCTTTAAAGGACAACGTTCATGGCTTGGACTGTCAATGACAGCCGGAACCTCTACGGTATCCGGCACTGGGGTGGTCATTTCTTCGACGCCGGTGACAACGGCAATGTAGTGGTACGCCCGAAAGGCCGCCACGGGTCCGAGATCGACCTTTACGCACTGACGCGCAAACTGGCAGCCAGTGGACTGGAACTGCCCTTGCTGGTGCGTTTTCCCGACATCCTGCAACAGCGCGCCCGCCGCATCATCGAAGGTTTTGACGCTGCCCGCGAGGCCTGGGAATACCCGCAAGGCTACACCCTGCTGTATCCGGTCAAGGTCAACCAGCAAGAAGCCGTCA
>JAGPIM010000253.1 GCA_018055005.1 Laribacter sp. | reverse complement strand
GAGTGCCAGAAACACGTCGTCGCGGGTAATCATGCCGAGATCGCCGTGGCTGGCCTCGGCAGGATGTACGAAATAGGCCGGCGTCCCGGTACTGGCCAGCGTCGCGGCGATCTTGCGGGCGACATGGCCGGACTTGCCCATACCACTCACGATGACGCGACCACGGCTGGTCAGGATGCACTCGACGGCGCGGGAAAAGTCATCATTGATACGAGCCTTGAGAGCGCTGATGGCAGCGGCTTCGATGTCCAGCGTCTGCTTTCCCAGCTGCTGGGCACGCTGAGCGGAAAAATTGGTGGAGGACGGTCTTGGTTTCATGACAAGGCAGCGAGTATCATCATGCAAGTATACCTGACTTCAAGAAGCCCGCTTTGAGCGCACTATCCCTTGTTTTGCTTCTGCTGGGAGCCTCGGTTTTTGCCGTTGTCCTGTTTCGCCGTTTCAACCTGCCGCCGGTGCTGGGTTATCTCGCCGTAGGCAGCATCATCGGCCCACATGCGCTCAACCTGATGACCGACATCAAGCGCCTGACGGCGCTGGCCGAATTCGGGGTGGTGTTCCTCATGTTCTCGATCGGCCTGGAGTTTTCACTCTCCAAGCTGTATGCCATGAAGCGCATCGTATTCGGCCTCGGGCTGTTGCAGGTGCTGATCACCATGCTGGCCGGCATGGGCATCACCCTGTTGTTCGGCTTCGGCTGGCAGCTGGGCATCGCGCTGGGGGCCGTACTCGCCATGTCTTCCACCGCCGTGCTGACCAAATTGCTGGCCGAGCGGATGGAGCTTGACGCCGTGCATGGCCGCCAGGTGATTGGCGTGCTGCTGTTCCAGGATCTGGCGGTTGTTCCCTTGCTGGTGCTGCTACCGGCCCTGACCCAGCCGCCGGAAAAACTGGCCATCCTGATGGGCATCGCAATCCTCAAGGCCATCGCCGTGCTGGCCCTGATTCTGGTATTTGGCCAGAAACTGATGCGCAAATGGTTTCATCTGGTGGCGCGCGCCAAATCGGCCGAGGTATTCGTCCTCAACGTGCTGCTGATCACGCTGGCCATGGCCACCCTGACCGAACTGGCAGGCCTGTCGCTGGCGCTGGGGGCCTTTGTCGCCGGCATGCTGATCGCAGAAACGGAATTCCGCCTGCAGGTGGAAGAGGATATCAAGCCGTTCCGCGATGTGTTGATGGGGCTGTTTTTCGTCACCATCGGCGTCAAACTCGACATGCACATCCTGTTCGACCTGTGGTGGCAGGTGCTGCTGGTGCTTGCGCTGTTACTGCTGACCAAGGCCCTGATTGTCGGCCTGCTCGCCTGGCGCGCCCGCACCAGTCCGGCCAATTCGATCCGCTCGGCCCTATGGCTATGTGCCGGTGGCGAATTCGGCTTCGTGCTGCTGGGTGAAATTGCCAGACTGCCCAAAAATGTCGAGCAGGTCGTGCTCACGGCCCTGGTGCTATCGATGCTGCTCGCCCCTTTCATTGTCCAGTACTCGGAACGTCTGGTCCTGCGCTTCGTGGCGAGCGAGTGGCTGACCCGCTCCATGCACCTGACGCAAATTGCCGCACAGTCGATGAATTCGGAAAAACACGCCATCCTCTGCGGTTTTGGTCGCAACGGCCAGTACATGGCACGTTTCCTGGCCGAAGAAGGCGTCCAGAGCATCGCTCTGGACCTGGACCCGGACCGGGTACGCGAAGCGGCCGCTGGCGGCGAAAGCGTGGTCTTTGGCGATGCCGGACGCAAGGAAGCCCTGCTGGCAGCAGGGCTGCAGCGGGCCAGCGTGGTGGTGGTGACAGTCAGCGACACGGCCTTGTCGGAAAAAGTCCTGCACCACGTGCAGCAACTGCGGCCGGAACTCCCGGTGGTCGTTCGCACGGCGGACGAAAAGGACATGGCCCGCCTGATCCGTGCCGGCGCCGCCGAGGTGGTGCCGGAAACCCTGGAAGCCAGCCTGATGATCGCCTCACACGCACTGGCGCTGGTCGGCGTGCCGATCAACCGGGTCCTGAAACGGGTACGCCAGGTCAGGGCCCAGCGCTACCGATTGTTACGCGGTTTTTACCGGGGCATGAGTGACCGCGACATCGAGAGCAGCGAACAACCACGCCTGCATTCGGTCTGGCTGAGCACTGGCGCCTGGGGCATCGGTCACCGCCTGAACGAATTGCAGCTGGACAGTCTGGGCTGCGAAATCACCGCCATCCGCCGCCGCGGCATACGGGCCATGGAGCCAGCCCCTGACACCTTGCTCGAAGAAGGTGACATTGCCGTACTCCTGGGCAGCCCCGCCACGGTTGCCGCTGCTGAGGAGCGCCTTCTGCGCGGTCTGTCAAAGGATTTTGCATAAGCTGTAGGCCGTGCTTTCGTCGCTGTCGTAGCTCGTCAGCGGGGCGCTGAAATCGATGGCGCCTGTGGCAGCAAAAACCCGGATCGCCCCCTTGTCCGGTTGTCCATCATCCTGATGCGCATCGATGATTTCGGCAAATTTCTTCGTCAGGGGCCGAGCGCACAACAGCAGGCCCCCACTCTTGCCCTGCACGCCGAACAGCCCCCCGGCGGCATGTCTGGGCTGGCCGGACTGAGCCGGGTCGCCCTGCAGCAGCCCCGCATAGCGTAGATGACGCCACATGATGCGGCTTTCATCGGCCTCGGTAGTGCTGTCAAAGTCCCCCTCCAGCAGGCCATCACCATCCCCGTCACTGGCCGCAGCCCAGCGTCCCGCTGCTCGCTTGTCATCGCCGGGCAGGGCCTTGTAACGATCCTGATAGGTATGAATCGCTGCTGCGATCCCGGCCATATCCTGCTCGATGTTACGGATCTTGGCATCGTTGATCATTTCCTGCCCCTTGAGCACGCCACCCAACAGCAAGCCAATGATGACCAGGA
>JAGPIM010000252.1 GCA_018055005.1 Laribacter sp. | reverse complement strand
CGTGAAATCCTGCCATTTGTCACCCGGCCGCTGACGACCTACGGCCTGACGCCTGATGCCGACGTCCGGGCGGACAACATCCGTCCGGTGGCCGGCCAGATGCTGTTTGACGTGGTCTGGCAGCAGCATGGCGAGGAGCTGCGTCACCCGGTCACGCTCAATCTGCCCGGGCGGCACAACGTGCTCAATGCCCTGGCTGCCATCGCCATTGGCCTGGAGTGCGGAGCCGACATCGGTGCGATTGCGGCCGGGCTGTCAGAGTTCTCCGGTGTCGGCCGGCGCTTCCAGCGCTACGGCGACATTGCCCTGCCCGCCGGTGGACAGGCAACGGTGGTTGATGACTACGGCCACCATCCGGTGGAAATGGCGGCCACGCTGGCTGCTGCCCGCGGGGCGTTTCCGGAGCGGCGGCTGGTGCTGGCTTTCCAGCCGCACCGCTATACCCGGACGCGTGACCTGTTCGAGGATTTCGTCGGCGTGCTGTCCACCGTGGATGCCTTGTTGCTGGCCGAGGTGTATCCGGCCGGTGAGGCACCGATCGTGGCGGCCGATGGCCGTGCGCTGGCACGTGCAGTGCGCGTGGCCGGCAAAGTGGAACCGGTTTTTGTGGAGCGGATCGCCGACCTGCCGGCCACGCTTCTGGATCAACTGCAGGACGGGGACGTGGTCCTGACCATGGGGGCGGGCTCGATCGGCCAGACTCCGGGCCGGCTCGTGACCTTGGCAGGAACCCAAGCAGCATGAATGAAACAATGAAGTCCAGATTTGGCAAAGTCGCCGTGATGATGGGAGGCAACTCCTGCGAGCGCGAAATCTCGTTGATGAGCGGGCAGGGGGTGCTGACCGCCCTGCGCGGGCAGGGCGTGGACGCCCATGCCTTTGATCCGGCCGAAAAGCCGCTTGCCGCCTTGCAGTCGGAAGGCTTTGACCGTGTGTTCATCGCCCTGCACGGAGCGTTTGGTGAAGACGGCACCCTGCAAGGGGCGCTGGAAACCATGGGAATTCCCTACACCGGCTGCGGCGTGATGGCCTCGGCCATCGGCATGGACAAATGGCGCTCCAAGCTGGTGTGGAAGGCTGCCGGGCTGCCGGTACCGGATTTCCGCCTGCTGGCCGATGACAGTGATTTTGCCGCGATTGAGGCGGAGCTGGGCCTGCCCATGTTCGTCAAGCCGGCGTGTGAAGGCTCCAGCCTCGGCGTGACCAAGGTCCGCAAGGCCGGCGAACTGGCACAGGCCTACGCCGAAGCGCGCAAGTTCGACCCGCTGGTGCTGGCCGAGCAGTTTGTCGGAGGGGGCGAATACACCGTGGCCCTGCTGGAAGGCCGGGCCCTGCCGACGATCAAGATCGAACCGGCCACCGAGTTTTACGATTACGACGCCAAGTATTTTCGTGATGACACCGTGTACCGTTGTCCGGCCGGAATGGATGACGAACACGAGCTGGCCATGCGCCGTCTGGCCGAGCAGGGCTTTGCCGTGCTCGGTGGCAGCGGCTGGGGGCGGATCGACTTTCTCGTCGACGAGGCGGGGCAGCCGTATCTGCTGGAGATCAATACTGCACCGGGCATGACGACCCACAGCCTGGTGCCGATGGCCGCACGCGAGGCCGGGCTGACTTACGAAGCCCTGTGCCTCAAGGTGCTGGAAGCGGCACATGTGGGATAACCACCGGGCACTCGGCAGTCTGGCAAGTTTCCTGACCGGGCTTGCCCTGCTGATGGGTCTGGTGGCCGGAGGCTACTGGCTGGCTCATTCGCCCTGGTTTCCGGTGCGGGTGATCCGGATCGACGGCACGCTGAAACACGTGACGCCCGAACAGCTCAAGCTGGTGGCCGAAAGTGAACTGAGAGGAACGTTTTTCACCCTGAACCTCGACGCGACGCGCGAAACCTTCGAAAAACTGCCCTGGGTACGCCAGGCTGTGGTGCGGAGACAATGGCCTGACCGTCTTGACATAGTCATTGAGGAATACGAGGCTGCTGCACGCTGGAAACATGCGGGCCTGCTTTCGACACAGGGTGAATGGTTTGATGCCGCTACCAGCGAATCCATGCCGGTAGTGGACGGGCCCGGCGGCAGCGAGCCGGATCTGGCGCAGGCGCTGGAGCGGTTTGGCCAGACCCTGCAGCCGGCCGGACTGAAAATTGCCGAGCTGGTGCTGTCTGACCGGCGGGCCTGGCGCATGAAGCTCGACAACGGGCTGGAGCTGGAGCTGGGGCGCGACGAAGTCGGGCCCCGTCTGGACAGGTTTGTGGCGATCTGGCGGCAAGAGCTGTCCAGGCTGCCGTACAGGATGGAATACGTCGACCTGCGCTATCCCAACGGATTCGCGGTCAAAATGCCCGATTACGTACCGGGCAGGCAGCCGGCCCGGCCGGCGGCATGAGAGACAGGACACAGAGACAGAGCGGGTGGAGCGAACAGGTGAGCAAGCATAGGGATACGCAACAGATGCTCGTGGGGCTCGACATCGGCACCTCGAAAATCGTCGCCATCGTTGCCGAGGTGACCGACGAGGGCACCATCAACATCGTCGGCATGGGCGACACGCCGTCGCGCGGCCTGCGCAAGGGCATGGTCGTCAACATCGAGGCAACCGTCAAAGCCATCGAGGCCGCCGTGCGCGAGGCCGAACTGATGGCCGACTGCAAGATCAACGAGGTCTATACCGGCATCGCCGGCAGCCACATCAAGAGTGTCAATTCGCACGGCATGGTGGCCATCCGTGACCGCGAGGTCACGCAGGCCGACATCGACCGCGTGATCGACACCGCCCGGGCGGTGAGCATCCCGTCAGATCACCAGACCCTGCACGTATTGCCGCAGGAATTCTGCATCGACGGCCAGGAAGACGTGCGCGAGCCGCTGGGCATGTCCGGCGT
>JAGPIM010000110.1 GCA_018055005.1 Laribacter sp. | reverse complement strand
CCGAAGGCGGCACGCTGTTCCTCGACGAAATCAACTCGATGCCGGTCAACCTGCAAAGCAAGCTGCTGCGCGTGTTGCAGGACGGCAGCTTCCTGCCGCTGGGCAGCCAGCAGGCGCAGGTGGCCAACGTGCGGCTGATCGCCGCGCTCAACGAACCACCCCGCAGTGCCATGGCCGCCGGCCGGCTGCGCGAAGACCTCTATTACCGCCTCAACGTCGGCTACATCCACATCCCGCCCCTGCGCGAACGCCAGGGCGACGTAGTGCTGCTGGCGCAGGCATTCGTCGCCCGCTACGCCGCCGGACTGCAACCGGAAGTCACCCGGCTGGCCGACGCTGCCGCCGCGCGGCTGGCGGCGCACGACTGGCCCGGCAACGTGCGCGAGCTGGAAAACGTCATCCGGCGCAGCCTGCTGCTGCATCCGGGCGGCCCGGCGCTGGCCGACGTGGCGCTGCTGGCCGACGACAGCCCGGCCACCACTGCGGTATCGGCCGGCCCGCCGGCGGATGCACCGTTGCAGGACTGGCTGGACGACGAGGCCCGGCAGGTGATCCGGGCCGCGCTGGACGAGTGCCACGGCAACGTGTCGGCCGCCGCCCGCCAGCTGGGCCTGCCGCGCACCACGCTGATTTCGCGCTGCCAGCGGCTCGGGGTATGAGCGCAGCGGTCTGGCGCCCATGCCAGCCGGGAGCGGCGCGGCGGGAATTAACCCAGATCAAGCCATGCATGATGATGGTGTCAACGCGGTCCCGCGAGGCTGATAGCCTGTCGAGACTCGAGACTCGACAAGGCAGACCCATGAAAATCCGTTTCCGCATGCCCTTGGCCGCTTTCCGGTCCGGCCGTGTTCCGGGAACACACTGTCTGGCCGGCATGGTGCTGGCCTTGGGGGCATCAGGATGCGCCACGCTGGAGGATTTCAGGAACATGGCGCCCGCAGAGCGGGCCCGGACCGTGTGCGAAAGCCGTCCTGACTATGCCGGGATCCAGAGGAACATCAGCGAACTGGACAAAAGCATTGCCGAGGCCGACGAGGCCCTGCGCAAGGGAGTCCGGGTCTATCGGCAGTGCAACCAGGTCAAGGTGTACGGTGACAAGGTCACTACCTGCTCCACGGTCGGCAATACCACCCAGTGCCGGGAGAGCCGGCCGGCCCGCTTTGAAAAGCAGTGTCTTGACGTGCTGCTGCCCATTGACGCGCAGCAGGAAAGAGACAACAGGAAAGGCTGGGTGGCCGACCGCAAACGCCTGCAGGACGAGGCCCGGCAGCTTTACCAGACCTGCTATCAGTCAGTCGTGAAAATGAACGCGGAAGATGCCTACAGCCTGTACTGACGGATGCTGCGTCAGCCGGCCGGGGCGGGCAGGTCGCTGGACGGGATGCGTACCGTCACCGGAGCATGGCGGGCATTGCGGCCTGCCGTCCGGTGGACGGCATCAGGCCGGGGCGCGCATGTCGCGGTGCAGGATGCCGCCATCGTCGTAGGCTTCCCCCTCGGCCACAAAGCCGAACCGGGTATACAGCCCCAGCTTGTCGACCTGCGCCGACAGCCACAGCGGCACGCCGGGCCAGCGCGCGCGGGCGCAGGCGACCGCTTCGGCCAGCAGTGCCTTGCCCAGCCCGCTGCCGCGGGCCGCCGGTGCGACGACCACGCGGCCGATGGCCACTTCGCCAGTGCGCTTGCTGCCCGGTGGCAGCAGGCGGGCGTAGGCGACCAGCTCGCCGGCCGCGTTGCGGCCGAGCAGGTGCAGGGCGACGCGGTCGAGGCCGTCCACGTCGCCATAGACCGAATCCTGTTCGACCACGAACACCGCGTCGCGCAGGGCGAGGCAGTCGTAGAGGGCATCAACGCCCAGCTCGGCAAACGGCAGACAGCTCCAGACAGGATTCATGGCAGCAAGGCTCAATCAGGATGACAACCGGGCGAGCATAGCGGCAGACCGGTGGACGGCGCGACAAGAATGGCAACAGGCTTATACAATCCGGCGCCATCCGTGTTTGTTTCTGGTGCCTGACGCCGCATGACTGATGCCTTGACTGTCCCTGACTCCCTGCCGCTTGACCTGTACGCCGAGCGCGCCTACCTCGAATACGCCATGAGCGTGGTCAAGGGCCGCGCCCTGCCGGAAGTGGCCGACGGCCAGAAGCCGGTGCAGCGCCGCATCCTATACGCCATGAAGGAAATGGGGCTGGCCGCCGGGGCCAAGCCGGTGAAATCGGCGCGCGTGGTCGGGGAAATCCTCGGCAAATACCACCCGCACGGCGACAGCTCGGCCTACGAGGCGCTGGTGCGCATGGCGCAGGACTTCACCCTGCGCTACCCGCTGATCGACGGCCAGGGCAACTTCGGCAGCCGCGACGGCGACGGCGCCGCGGCCATGCGCTACACCGAGGCACGGCTGACGCCGATTGCCGACCTCCTGCTGGCAGAAATCGACCAGGGCACGGTGGATTTCGTCCCCAACTACGACGGCGCCTTTGACGAACCCCGGCTGCTGCCGGCGCGGCTGCCGATGGTGCTGCTCAATGGCGCCTCCGGCATTGCCGTCGGCATGGCCACCGAAATCCCGCCGCACAACCTGACCGAAGTCGCGGCGGCGGCGGTAGCGCTGCTCAAGGATCCGGCGCTGGATACCGCCGGGCTGATGACGTATCTGCCCGGCCCGGACTTCCCCGGCGGCGGCCGCATCATCACCGCCAGCGACGACATCCGCGCTGCCTATGAATCCGGTCGCGGCTCGGTGCGGGTGCGCGCGCAGTGGGAAGTGGAAAAGCTGGCGCGCGGCCAGTGGCGCGTCATCGTGTCCGAACTGCCGCCCGGCTCCAGCGCGCAGAAAGTGCTGGCCGAGATCGAGGACGCTACCAATCCCAAGCCCAAGGCCGGCAAAAAGGCGCTGTCGCAGGAGCAGCAGAACCTCAAGAACCTGATGCTGTCGCAGCTTGACCGCGTGCGCGACGAATCGGACGGCGAGCATCCGGTGCGGCTGGTGTTCGAGCCCAAATCGAGCCGGCAGAATCCGGACGAATTCATGACCCTCCTGCTGGCACAGACCAGCATGGAGCAGAACGTGTCCATGAACCTGGTGATGGTCGGCATGGACGGCCGCCCGCAGCAGAAGGGGCTGAAGGCCATCCTGTCCGAGTGGCTGGACTTCCGCGAAACCACCGTCACCCGCCGGCTGGCGCACCGCCTGAACAAGGTCGAACAGCGCATCCACATCCTCGAAGGCCGCCAGCTGGTGTTCCTGAGCCTGGATGCGGTCATCCGGGTTATCCGCGAGTCGGACGAACCCAAACCGGAACTGATGGCGGCCTTTGGCCTGTCGGAGATCCAGGCCGAGGACATTCTGGAAATCCGCCTGCGCCAGCTCGCCCGCCTCGAAGGCTTCAGGCTGGAAAAGGAACTGGGCGAGCTGCGCGACGAGGCCGGGCGGCTCGGTCATCTGCTGGCCAGCGACCGCGCCCGGCAGAAGCTCATCATCAAGGAAATCGAGGCTGACGCCGCCAAATACGGCGACCGCCGCCGCAGCGAGCTGAAACCGGCCGAAAAGGCCACCCTGACCCAGACCGTGGCCGACGAGCCGGTGACGCTGATCCTGTCGAAAAAGGGCTGGCTGCGCGCGCGCGTGGGGCACCACGTCGATCTGGCCACGCTGGCCTTCAAGGACGGCGACGCGCTGGCCACGGTGCTGGAAACCCGCACCGTGTGGCCGGTGGTGGTACTCGACAGCCACGGGCGCGCCTATACCGTCGATGCCGCCGACGTGCCGACCGGCCGTGGCGACGGCGTGCCGGTGACTTCGCTGATCGACGTGCAGGAGCAGGCGCGGGTCTGCCACATGCTGGCCGCTCCCGAGGATGCCCGCTTCGTGGTGGCCGGCAGCGGCGGTTACGGTTTTGTGGTGGAAATGAAGGACATGGTCAGCCGGGTCAAGGCCGGCAAGGCCTTCCTGACGCTGGAAGCCCACGAAATCCCGCTGGCACCGGTGCCGGTGACGGCAGCCGGACTGGCCGCCGGCCAGCTGGTCGCCATCAGCCAGCAGGCCCGCGCGCTGGTGTTCCCGGCCGGTGAACTCAAGGCGCTGGCCAAGGGGCGCGGACTGATGCTGATGCAGCTGGACGACGGCGACACGCTGGAGACGCTGGCAGTGGTCGAAGGCAGCGCCGCGCGCATCTGCGGCACCCTGCGCACCGGCCGCGAAGACAGCTTCCGGCTGGAGTTTGCCGACTACGCCGGCAAACGCGCCAAAAAGGGAAAACTGCTGCCCAAGCGCTGGGTGATTACGGCGGTGGAGGCGGGGTAAGGCCCTTTTTATTGGGTTCGAAATGCAGAATGGGACACTTGCGTGTCCTGTTCGATGGATTTATTAAAATAACGTACAATTTTTATTGGCTAATTTTTGTGGATGTAGTTATGTATTTCTTTTGCTGAAATAAGCTGAATGCCAGCCGCTTCATATCTAGAAAAAATATTATTTCCATCCCAGTTTTCAGGCATTGCATTGCGTAATCCACATTGTCTGAGTTTAGCGTCCTCCTCCTTGGTGATTATGGCAATCTTCCAGTATTTTGAGATCAATCTGTAAGCAAATTCAAAATTCATTCCGGATTTTGATGATTGACATCGTTTGATGCAAGGTTGCTGTATGTATTTATTTTTTAGGATCATGTGCTCATAAATTATGTCATTGTGTTTATTGTTTATTTTTGATAAGGCTGCCGGGCTGTAGAAATCTCCTTGCTCGTATTTCGAGCCTTTGTTTAGATAAATAGACGCGTTCGATAAAAATTTGTTTATACCTTCCTTGAGTCCGTTGACGATTATTTCGTCTGACCAGTCTATTGAGTTTAATAGCTTGCAATATGAGTGTGCTAGTTTCTCTAGATTGTCTTGTGGCATTTTAAATTTAAGGTTGTTGAGTGCTCTGGGAGGGTTTTGCTGGTGATTGACGAGCTTCATGTTGAACAAGGAATTTTTCACCTCAATCCACAATGAACAGCGTGGTGCCGGTCGGAGTGGACGAGCGGTGCGGTTCGGCGTTGTCGGCCACCTGGTAGCTCATGCCCGGACGCAGCACGAACCGGCGGCCGTCGGCCAGCTCGGTATGCAGTTCGCCGTCCAGGCACAGCAGGATGTGGCCCTTGCTGCACCAGTGGTCGGCCACATAGCCGGGTGAATACACCACCCGGCGTACCCGCAGCGGCCCGAACTGGCGGGTACGCCAGTAGGCCGTGCCGTGGGTACCCGGATGCAGGGTGTCGGGCAGGCTGTCCCAGTCGGTCAGGCCAAACGGCAGGTCGGTAATCTGCATGATGAGGCTTTCGGCAAGGGAAAGCCGGCAGACTACCGTTCTGTCATGATTTGCGACAGCTGCGCGGCCAGTTGCGCCACATCCGTTTCCGTGTGGGCTGCCGACAGCGATACCCGCAGGCGGGCAGTACCGGGCGGGACGGTGGGCGGGCGGATGGCCGGCACCCACAGTCCGGCCTCGCGCAGGGCCAGGCTGGCGGCCACGGCATCGGCATCGCTGCCGATCAGGATAGGCTGGATGGCGGTGCGGGACGGCAGCAGCTGCAATCCGGCAGCGGCACAGCCGGCGCGCAGGGTGGCGACATGGCCGGCGAGCCGGTCGCGGGCGGCGTCGGCCGGTTCGACCAGCGCCAGCATGGCGGTCAGCGCGTGGGCCAGCGCCGGTGGCATGGCGGTGGTGAAGATGGCGGTGCGGGCGGTGTTGACCAGCCAGTCGATTACCAGCGCGTCGGCGGCCACGGCGGCACCGGCGAGGCCTGCGGCCTTGCCGAAGGTGGCGAGCTGCACCAGCCGCGGGTGCGGCGCCACGCCGTGGGCGGCCAGCGTACCGCGACCCTGCGGGCCGAGCACACCAAAGCCGTGGGCATCGTCGACATAGAGCCAGGCATCAAAGCGTTCGGCCAGCGCCAGCAGGGCCGCCAGCGGCGCTTCGTCGCCGTCCATGCTGTAGACCGCGTCCACCGCGATCAGCCTGGCCGGGGCGGTGCTGGCCGCCAGCCGGCGTTCGAGGTCGGCCAGATCGTTGTGGCGGAAGCGCTGAAAATCCGCCCCGGAGAGGCGGCAGCCATCGAGCAGCGAGGCATGCGCTAGCCGGTCGGCAAACACCGCGTCACCGCGTCCGACCAGCGCGCCGATCACCCCGACGTTGGCCTGGTAGCCGCTGGAAAACAGCAGCGCCGCTTCGCGGCCGAGAAACGCGGCCAGCGCGGTTTCGGCGGCGTCGTGGGGCGCGAGATGCCCGCTGACCAGATGCGACGCGCCGGCACCGGCGCCAAAGCGGGCCGCGCCATCCTGCAGGGCGGCGACCAGCACCGGGTGACTGGCCAGCCCGAGATAGTCGTTGCTGGCAAAGGCGAGGTAGTCGCGGCCGTCCACCGTCAGGTGCGGTCCCTGCGGGGTGGTGACCAGCGGGCAGCGCCGGCGGCGGCTGGCGGCATCAAGGGCCGCCAGTCCGGCGGCCAGGTCGGCAGGGCGTGGCATGCTCAGTCGTGGTGGTGATGGTGGTGCAGGTCCGGACGCGGCTCCGGCGCCTGGCCTTCCGGGTAGAGGTCGAGCTTGGCCAGCAGCCCGGCGTCGTGGTCGGCTTCCGGGTTGCCGGTGGTGAGGAGCTTGTCACCATAGAAGATCGAGTTGGCGCCGGCCATGAAGGCCAGGGCCTGCATGGCTTCCGGCATGGCCTGGCGGCCGGCGGACAGGCGCACGTAGCTGGTCGGCATGGTGATGCGGGCCACGGCGATGGTGCGGATGAATTCGCTCCAGTCGAGCTCGGCGGCGTCGGCCAGCGGGGTGCCTTCGACCTTGACCAGCTGGTTGATCGGCACGGATTCCGGCTGCGGGTCGAGGTTGGCGAGGCTGGCGATCAGGCCGGCGCGCTCCTTGCGCGATTCGTTGAGGCCGATGATGCCGCCGCAGCAGACCTTGAGGCCGGCCTGGCGCACCTTGCCGAGCGTGTCGAGGCGGTCGTCGAAGTCGCGGGTGTGGATCACCTCGCCGTAGTGTTCCGGCGCGGTGTCGAGGTTGTGGTTGTAGTAGTCGAGCCCGGCGTCCTTGAGCTGTTCGGCCATGCCGTCCTTCAAGAGGCCGAAGGTGCCGCAGGTTTCCATGCCGAGGTCCTTGACCGCGCGGATGATGGCGCTGACCTTGTCCACGTCCTTGGGCTTGGGGCCGCGCCAGGCCGCACCCATGCAGAAGCGGCTGGCACCGCGGGCCTTGGCCAGCCGGGCTTTTTCCACCACTTCTTCCACATCCAGCAGTTTCTGGCTGGTGACGCCGGTATCAAAGCGTGCCGACTGCGGACAGTAGCCGCAGTCTTCCGGACAGCCGCCGGTCTTGATCGACAGCAGGGTGGAAAGCTGGACGGCGCGCGGGTCGAAATGCTCGCGGTGTACCTGGGCGGCGCGGTAGACGAGGTCGAGGAACGGGGTTTCGAACAGGGCCTCGACCTTGCACACGCTCCAGTACTCAAGCTGCGGGTGCGGGGTGGGGCGGCGGAGTTCGACAGGCTGGACGCTGGAATTCATTTTGGGTAAACCGTGGCAGGTCGGACTGGAAGAATGGCGGAATCGTCGGTTATGCCCCTGTCTCTGTCAAACCGGATGCGCTGCTTTGTAAACATCTGTGCATTTTTTGTGCACGACTGCGGCCTGTGCGGCCAGCCGGCAGACCGGCCCGTGTGCGCGGCGTGCCTGGCGGCTCTGCCGCAACTGGCCGGTTCGGCCTGTCCGCGTTGCGGTATACGGCATCCGGCCGGCGGAGTGTGTCACCGTTGCCGCCTGCGGCCGCCTGCCTTTGATGCGCTGCATGCCGGTCATGCCTATCAGTGGCCGCTGTCGGCCGTGCTGCACCGCTGCAAGTACGGTGGTGACCTGCAACAGGTGGGCCTGATGGCGGAGCTGATGCTGGCGGCGGTACCGGTCCTGCCGGTCGGGGCCGTGCTGGTGCCGGTGCCCCTGTCGCGGCGGGCGCATCCCGGGCGGGATTTCAACCACAGCGCCGAGCTGGCCCGCCTGCTGGCGCGGGCGCACGGGCTGCCGGTTCGTGACGTGCTGATGCGGGTGCGGGACACGCCGCCACAGGCCGGGCTGGGCCGTCGTCAGCGGCTGCGCAACATGGCCGGTGCCTTTTCATCCGCTGCGTTGCCGGTGGGGCAGTCTTGCGTGCTGGTCGACGATGTCCTGACCACCGGCGCGACGCTGTCGGCCGCTGCCAGGGCCCTGAAACGGGCCGGTGCCGGCCGGGTCGAGGGCTGGGTCTGGCTGCGGGCGCAACCGGGCTGAACCGGCGCCAGCCGGGCGATTGCCGCCAGATCAGCGCTGTTGGACGACGATGCTGTACATGCCGTTTCTTGACCAAGTCATTGATGAGCTTGCACAATCCGCCGCTATGTTTGCCGTCGTCCTGTTTGAACCCGAGATCCCGCCCAATACCGGGAACATCATTCGCCTGTGTGCCAACACGGGTTGCGAGCTCCATCTGGTCGAGCCGCTCGGGTTTCCGCTGGAGGATGCGCGCCTGCGTCGTGCCGGTCTGGACTACCACGAATACGCTGCGCTGACGGTACACAAAAACTGGGCCGCCTGTCGGCAGGCTTTGGTGGGCCGGCGCATGCTGGCCATGACGACCGGGTCGAGCTGCTCGGCATTTGCACTGGCATTCGCTCCGGGCGATGTACTGGTGTTCGGTCCTGAATCACGGGGGCTGCCGGCCGCCGTGCTGGCGGATTTCGCTGATTCCGAGCGCCTGCGGCTGCCGATGCAGCCAGGCCAACGGAGCATGAACCTCTCCAACGCGGTGGCCGTCACCGTGTTCGAGGCATGGCGCCAGCAGGGCTTTGCCGGCGCTGTCTGAGGTGGACAGGTTGCGGCAAGGACAACAATTGTTTCTTGTCCAACATTGTTTGATCGCTTATCAAACAATCTGTTTGTTTTTGAAAGGAAAGGTTTTCACAAAACCAATCTGAACGCCAACCCGCGCACTTCGCGCAACAGCATAAGGAAAGTGCCGATGAAGCCTTTGCGATGGCTGTGGCTTGCGATAGTCACGTCACTCCTGGCCGCCTGTGGCAGTACCCAGCCGGCCGCCAAGTATTCACAATCCGCTTCTGTCCAGTCCGTCCGCGCCCAGCAGGCTGCGGTCAAGCCGGTCAGGAATTCCCCGCTGCACCAGGACCCGCTGGCCCTGTTGTCGATGGCCACCGAGCCGTCGCTGGTTGATGCGCTGGCTGATGAGCCGCTGCACCCCAGTGCCAACCGCCCCTACAGCGTCATGGGCGTCAGCTACACCCCGGAAGTCGAGCGCAAGGCCTATCGTGCCCGCGGCAAGGCTTC
>JAGPIM010000251.1 GCA_018055005.1 Laribacter sp. | reverse complement strand
GCCACCAGATAGTTGCCGCCAGCCACGCGCAGGTTGGCGCCGGCCATGGGCGAATCGGGCAGGGCCACCGACAGCTGGGCTTCGATTTCGGCCCGCGTATAGCCGATGCCGTACTTGACGGCATCCATGGCCGTGGCGTCGGTAATGCGGCGGCCGCGGTGGTGCCGGCGTGTCTGGCCGCGCAGGGCCAGCAGTGATTCCACCTGCGGGCGGGCACCGTGCACTAGCACGATGCGGATGCCCAGGCTGACGAGCAGGTTGATGTCGTGCGACAGCTGGGAAAAACGGTCCGACTCGACCAGTTCGCCACCGAAGCCGATGACGAAGGTCTGCCCCCGAAAGGTATGAATGTAAGGCGCCGCTTCGCGGAAGCTCTGGACAAATGCAGACGTATCCATGATTTCACCGGCCGACAAGGCCCGAAAGAAAACGCCGGTCGGAATGGGCCGGCAGCGGGGCCGCCCGAAGGCGGCCCGGACACGCTCAGAGCGTGGTACAGATGGCTGTACCGGTACCAAGATCAGTCAGGATTTCCAGCAGCAGGGCATGCTTGACCCGGCCGTCGATGATGTGCACCGAACCCACACCCTGGCGGGTGGTGTCGAGTGCCGACTGCACCTTGGGAATCATGCCGCCGCTGATGGTGCCGTCGGCAAACAGGGCGGCAGCGCGTTCGCTGTCAAGATGCGAGATCAGCTGTCCCTGGCGGTCGAGCACACCGGAGGTATTGGTCATCAGGATCAGCTTTTCCGCATGCAGGGTTTCGGCCAGCTTGCCGGCTACCAGGTCAGCGTTGATGTTGTAGGCTGCCCCGTCCGGGCCGACACCGATCGGCGCGATCACCGGAATGAAATCCTGCGTGGTTAGCAGTCCGACCACGGTCGGGTCGATGCTGTCCACTTCGCCGACCTTGCCGATGTCGACCGTGGTGTCCTGCTCGTCCTGCACGTAAAGCTTGCGGGCGCGGATGAAATGCCCGTCCAGCCCGGTCAGGCCCACGGCCTTGCCGCCGGCCTGGTTGATCAGGCTGACGATTTCCTTGTTGACGAGGCCGCCCAGCACCATCTCGACCACGTCCATGGTCTCGTCGTCGGTCACGCGCATGCCGGAGACAAACTCGCCCTGCTTGCCCAGACGGCTGAGCAGCTGGTTGATCTGCGGTCCACCACCGTGCACCACCACCGGATTGAGACCGACCAGCTTGAGCATGACCACATCGCGGGCAAAACCGGCCTTGAGTTCCGGATCGGTCATGGCGTTGCCGCCGTACTTCACCACGATGGTCTTGCCGGAAAAGGCACGGATGTACGGCAAGGCCTCGGCCAGAATGGCGGCGGTGTCCTGCGCGTTGTGAAGATGAGCGGGTACTTCAGATTGAATAACCATTCCGACTACACACCGACTGTTCCAAGCCTATTGGCATGACCAATGGCGGGTTAATATGAGTAATTCAATATATTGTCAGTAATGAACAAATTGTTTGATGCGGATTAAATTCCGGTGCCGGTATGACTGGCTTTTTTGGCTGGCCTGAGGCAGCCCGGACAGGCTAAACCCGGCTCTCTGAGTGGTTATTGCCTGAAAAATCAAAGGCTTCATGATTTTGTCAGGCAAATCTGGCACAATGCGCGACTTTTCGCCCGCCCGACCCGGCCTCACCATGCGTCCATCCGATCTGACCCCGATCCACGACTACCCGCGTTTCCGTCCGGAGCTGGCACCGGCACCGTTTCTGCCGATGAGCCGCGCCGACATGACCGCGCTGGGCTGGGACAGCTGTGACATCGTGCTGGTGACCGGTGATGCCTACATCGACCACCCCAGTTTCGGCATGGCGCTGATCGGCCGCCTGCTGGAAGCGCAGGGATTCCGCGTCGGCATCCTCGCCCAGCCGGACTACACTTCGGCCGAGGCTTTCCGGGCACTCGGGCGGCCGAACCTGTTTTTCGGCGTCACTGCCGGCAACATGGATTCGATGATCAACCGCTACACCGCCGAGCGCAAACCGCGCTCGGACGATGCCTACACGCCGGGCGGCCAGTCCGGCGCGCGGCCGGACCGGGCCACGGTGATCTATTCGCAGCGCTGCCGCGAGGCCTTCCCCGGCAGCCAGGTGATGGTGGGCGGCATCGAGGCCAGCCTGCGGCGCATCGCCCAGTACGACTACTGGAGCGAAACCGTGCGCCAGTCAGCGCTGGTCTATACCAAGGCCGACCTTTTGCTGTTCGGCAACGCCGAACGCGCCCTGATCGAGATTGCCCACCGTGCCGGCCGCGGAGAACGCCTGCGCGACATGCGCGACATCCGTGGCACCGCCTTCATCGTGCCGTCAGGCTGGCGTCCCGAGGCCGACTGGCACGAGCTGGATTCCACCGAGCTGGACCTGCCCGGCCGGATCGAGCCGCTGCCCGACCCGTATGCCGAAGAAGGCGCCGGCCAGGCGGCCCAGGCTGCCAGTAACGTACAGCCGGTCCGCATCGTGCCGGCCGCCCAGCGGGTAGCGGCCCGCAAGGCCGAACGCGCCCGTACCGTGGTGCGCCTGCCGGCCTACGAGGCCGTCAGCCAGGACCCGGTGCTGTACGCCCACGCCAGCCGGCTGCTGCATCTGGAATCCAATCCCGGCAACGCCCGGGCGCTGGTGCAAGCCCACGGCAGCCGCGATGTGTGGATCAACCCGCCGCCAGTGCCGCTGACCACGCCGGAAATGGACTACGTGTTCGGTCTGCCGTATGCACGCAATCCGCATCCGGGCTACGGCAAGGCCCGCATTCCGGCCTGGGACATGATCAAGTTTTCGGTCAACATCATGCGCGGCTGCTTTGGCGGCTGTACCTTCTGCTCGATCACCGAGCACGAAGGCCGCATCATCCAGAGCCGTTCGGAGCAGTCGATCCTC
>JAGPIM010000109.1 GCA_018055005.1 Laribacter sp. | reverse complement strand
CCCGACATCAGGTCGTTCATCACGTCGTATTTTTTGGCCACCGAGTGGAATACTTCGGCCACACGGCCGGCTTTATCGTCTTCGTTGACGGTCTTGAACCCGAAGTGGGTGGTCTTGTCCATGCTTACTCCCGGCTCTTGCCTGCGGCGGCAAGGCGATTCAGATAGTCCTGCCAATAGTCGGTCTGATGCTGCCCGAGGTCGTGGAGCGTGGCCCAGCTGTAAATGCCGCTCGAATGACCGTCGTCAAACACCAGCTTGATTGCGTATTGCCCGACCGGCTCGATGCCGGTAATGGCGACGTGGCGCTTGCCGTATTGCAGCACCTCCTGTCCCGGCGCATGTCCGCGCACCTCGGCAGAAGGCGAAAACACCCGCAGGTATTCGCACGGCAGCGAAAAACGGCTGCCGTCGTCAAAAGCCACTTCCAGCACCCGGGAGGCCTGGTGCAGCACGATGTCGGTGGGAATCGGGGTCATGGCTGTGTGTCCTGCCGCTCCAGCAGCATGGCGTCGCCATAGCTGAAAAAGCGGTATTGCCGTTCGATGGCGTGCCGGTAAGCCGCGCGGATGGTATCGGTATCGGCAAAGGCACTGACCAGCATCATCAGCGTGGATTTGGGCAGGTGGAAATTGGTCACCAGCCGGTCCACCACGCGGAAGCGGTAGCCCGGAGTGATGAAGATGTCGGTTTCGCTGGGGCCGGCCCGCAGTTCGCCCGACTGCGCACCGGCTTCCAGTGCACGCATCGAAGTGGTGCCGACGGCCACTACGCGGCCACCACGCGCCCGGCAGGCGGCGATGGCGTCAACGGTGGCCTGCGGGATGACAAAGCGTTCGCTGTGCATCTTGTGTTCGGCAATGTTGTCCACCCGCACCGGCTGGAAAGTACCGGCTCCGACGTGCAGGGTGACGCGGGCCACGTCGATGCCGCGGGCGCGGATGGCGGCCATCAGCCCGTCGGTAAAGTGCAGGCCGGCCGTCGGAGCCGCCACGGCACCCTGCTCGCGGGCGTAGATGGTCTGGTAGCGCTCGTCGTCGTTGTCGCCGGCGCTGCGGGTGATGTAGGGCGGCAGCGGCAGGTGGCCGGCGGCGTCGAGAATGTCGAGCACGCTGGTGTCGCCAGGGAAGCGCAGCAGGAACAGTTCACCCTGCCGTTCGACCATTTCTGCTTCCCAGCGGTCGGCAAACACCAGACGGCTGCCGGGTTTGGGGGATTTGCTGGCGCGGACGTGGGCCAGCGCCGTGTGTTCGTCCAGCACGCGTTCGACCAGTGCCTCGACTGCCCCGCCACTGGCCTTGCGGCCAAACAGGCGGGCCTTGATCACGCGGGTGTCGTTGACGACCAGCAGGTCGTCCGGCGACAGCAGTCCCGGCAGGTCGGCAAACTGCCGGTCGGCCAGTCCGGCCGGACTGACGTGCAAAAGCCGGCTGTTGCCCCGCTCGGCCGGCGGGAACTGGGCGATCAGGTGTTCGGGAAGGTGGTAGTCGAAATCAGAAAGCTGCATGGCATCGGCCGATGGGAAAACCGGGCGATTATATGTCACTCGGCGACCGGGCGTGGCGCAGGCGTGTGGCGGATTTTCCATGCCGGCAGGAGGGGATGGGAAATTTTGCATGTGCAGAGCAAATACTCTGAATTTGCGGAAAAATTGCCAGTCTGATGCAGTCCGGCTGGCTGCGGGCAGGATTGATCCGCTTGCCAGTTTTTGCACGTTTGCCGCACAATCGCCGCCATGTCGACGAAAAACCCTTCCGAGATGCCCCGAATCCTGGTCTTGCATGGCCCCAACCTGAACCTGTTGGGAACCCGAGAACCACAGCATTACGGCGCAGATACGCTCGACGCGATCAATGCCCGGCTGGTGGCTCGCGCAGCCGCGTCCGGGGTGGCATGCGACACGTTCCAGTCCAATGCCGAATACCGGCTGATCGAACGCATCCATGCTGCGCGCACCGACGGAACCGGTTTCATCGTCATCAATCCGGCGGCCTTCACGCATACCAGCGTGGCCCTGCGCGACGCGCTGGCCGCCGTGGACCTGCCTTTTGTCGAGGTGCACCTCTCCAACGTGCACAAACGCGAACCTTTCCGCCATCACTCCTACTTTTCCGATCTGGCTGTCGGCGTGATCTGCGGACTGGGTGCGCGTGGCTATGACCATGCCCTCGAACACGCACTGGACACCCTGACGGCATCCTGAATCCGGATGCTGTCTTACCGCTATTTCTACGGGATATATCCGCCATGGACCTTCGCAAACTGAAAAAACTCATCGACCTTGTCGAGGAATCCGGCATTGCCGAACTGGAAGTCACTGAAGGGGAAGAAAAAGTCCGCATTACGCGCGTGCAGGCCGGTGGTACGGTCAGTTACGCTGCGCCGATGATGCAGGCCATGCCGGCAGCGGCGCCTGCCGCTGCACCGGTGGCCGCGCCGGCAGTCCCTGCTGCGGCTCCGGCCGTGGACAACAGCAAGGCGGTCAAGTCGCCGATGGTCGGCACGTTCTATCGTGCCTCCAGCCCGAGCGCCAAGTCCTTTGTCGAGGTGGGCAGCCAGGTCAACGTTGGCGACACCCTGTGCATCATCGAGGCGATGAAACTCATGAACGAGATCGAGTCGGACCGCGCCGGCGTGGTCAAGGCCGTGCTGGCGGAAAACGGCCAGCCGGTCGAATTCGGCGAACCCCTGTTCATCATCGAATAAACAGCAGCGCAATCAGCGAGAGGGGAAGGCAGGGAGCAAACCCGTCCAGTGCCTTCCCTCTTCTGTTTCCGGCCCCCCGTCCAGCAGCTACCGGCTGCCCGGACTGCCGGTGCCGGACCATGCCTGCCGTGGAGGCCACAAGATGTTTGAAAAAATCCTTATCGCCAACCGTGGTGAAATCGCCCTGCGCATCCAGCGTGCCTGCCGTGAAATGGGCATCAAGACCGTGGTGGTGCACTCCGAAGCTGACCGCGAGGCCAAATATGTCAAGCTGGCGGATGAATCGGTCTGTATCGGCCCGGCGGCGTCCAGCCTGTCGTACCTCAACGTGCCGGCCATCATCGCTGCGGCCGAAGTGACCGACTCGCAGGCCATTCATCCGGGCTACGGCTTCCTGTCGGAAAACGCCGACTTTGCCGAGCGTGTCGAGCAATCCGGCTTCGTGTTCATCGGCCCGCGTGCCGAAACCATCCGCCTGATGGGCGACAAGGTATCGGCCAAGCAGGCCATGATCGAGGCCGGCGTACCGTGCGTGCCGGGTTCTGGCGGCGCCCTGACGGATGATCCGGCTGAAATCACCAAGATGGCGCGGGAAATCGGCTATCCGGTGATCATCAAGGCCGCCGGTGGCGGTGGCGGTCGTGGCATGCGCGTAGTGCATTCCGAGGCTGCACTGATCAACTCGGTCAACATGACCAAGACCGAGGCGCAGGCAGCCTTCGGCAATCCGACCGTCTACATGGAAAAGTTCCTCGAGACACCGCGTCACGTGGAAATCCAGATCCTGGCCGACGAATACGGCCACGCCATCTATCTGGGCGAGCGCGACTGCTCGATGCAGCGCCGCCACCAGAAAGTGATCGAGGAAGCGCCGGCACCGGGCATTACCCAGAAGCAGCGCGACAAGGTCGGCCATGCCTGCGCCGAAGCCTGCCGCCGCATTGGCTACCGTGGTGCCGGTACGTTTGAATTCCTGTACGAGAACGGCGATTTCTACTTCATCGAAATGAACACCCGCGTGCAGGTCGAACACCCGGTGACCGAGCTGATTACCGGCGTGGACATCGTGCAGGAGCAGATCCGCATCGCCGCCGGCGAAAAACTGCGCTACACGCAGAAGGACATCAAGCTGCACGGCCATGCCATCGAGTGCCGTATCAATGCCGAAGATCCGTTCACCTTCGTGCCGAGCCCGGGCAAGATCGACGGCTACCATCCGGCGGGCGGCCCCGGCATCCGTATTGATTCGCACATCTATCAGGGGTATACCGTCCCGCCTTATTACGACTCGATGGTGGGCAAGCTGATCGCTTACGGCGATACGCGCGAGCAGGCAATCGCCCGCATGCGCGTGGCCCTGTCCGAGATGGCCATCACCGGGATCAAGACCAACATTCCGCTGCACCAGGAACTGATGATGGACGCCGCCTTCCACCGCGGCGGTACCAGCATCCACTATCTGGAGCACCGGCTCGCAGAACGCAAGAAAGGCTGACATGAGCTGGCAGCAAGTGGCGATCGACGCCGACAGTCGCATTGCCGAACGATTCGCCGACACCCTGATGGAACTGGGCGCCCTCTCCACCGCGATCGAGGACGCCGCTGCCGGCACCGAGTTCGAGCAGCCGATTTTCGGGGAGCCCGGCGAACCGGTCGACCGGCTGTGGGAACAAAGCCGCATCATTGTCCTGTTTGCCGCCGATGCCGATGTCGCCATGCTGATCGCCGCTGCTGCCGGTGAAGTTGGCATGCCGACCCCGGTCTATACGGTCGAAGTGGTCGAGTCGCAGGACTGGGTGCGCCTGACGCAAAGCCAGTTCGACCCCATCCGCATTTCCGGCCGGCTGTGGATCACGCCGACCTGGCATGATGCTCCCGACGCCAGCGCCATCAATCTGGCACTGGATCCGGGTCTGGCCTTTGGCACCGGCAGTCATCCGACCACCCGCCTGTGCCTGCAATGGCTGGATGCGAACATCCAGGGAGGGGAGAGCGTACTCGACTACGGGTGTGGCTCGGGCATCCTCGCCATTGCCGCCATCAAGCTTGGCGCGACCGACGTAACCGGCATCGACATTGACCCGCAGGCCGTACAGGCCAGTCGTGACAATGCCGTGCAAAACCAGGTGACTGCCACCTTCGGGTTGCCGGATGCGCTGGAAGACGGCCGGCAGTTCGACGTGCTGGTCGCCAACATCCTCGCCAATCCGCTGCGCATACTGGGCGACCTGCTGGCTTCGCATGTGCGTACCGGCGGACGCATCGTGCTGTCAGGCATTCTGGAAGAGCAGGCACAGGAACTGTCCGGGCTCTACTCTGCCTGGTTTGAAATGGATGCCCCGGTATTCGACGAAGGATGGACCCGTCTTTCCGGCGTACGCCGGGCCTGACCGTCGAAGCAGCAACAGCGTACAATGCGCCGCATCCTGCGGCGCATTTGCATGAAGGAGCCTCCTTCATGCAGGTCCGTCCCGTCCAAACCCGCTTTGACACACTCTGCCATGTACATTACGCAATGCCCTCACTGTGAAACCCGTTTCCGTGTGCTGCCCGAGCATCTTGAAGTGGCTGGCGGGCAGGTGCGTTGCGGCCGCTGCCGCACGGTTTTCAATGCCCGCGAGCGGCTGGAACAAGAGCCTGCCGCCAGTACGCCCCCCGCTCCGGTGACCGCCCGGGAAAAAGCCGTACCGGAAACCGTGGGCAGCATGGCTGCTGCCGTGGCGACGGCAGGCACTCCGGCTCCGCGGCTTGCACCACAGCCAGAGATGCGTACGGATCCCGTCCCTGCCGAAGACGATGCGCCGCCAGCCACCGAAGCCCAGCGGCTGGCCGCCGCCATGCGGCAGATGCAGGCCAGCGGGCACTGGACGGAAACCTCGCTGCGTGAAAGTGACCGGGAACTGGCACCGGCAGACGAGCCGGACGGGCTCTCGGGCGAGGATTTCTCGCTGGATTTGCCGGATTTCAGTACCGGCGTGACCGCAACGCCGGTTTCCGGTGCGGTTGCAAAACAGCCGGCTGCCGCTCCTGAGGCGATGTCCTCTGCTGCATCCGTGCCGGAAGAACAAGGCGATGTGGTGCCGGAAACCACAGATGATCCGGTGGCATCCTCCCGTTCGTCGGCGGAGCCCGTCGCGGTGGAGGAGGGCGAAGTCTCCGGTCAGTCCGCAGAAGACAGGCCGGAGCCTGTTGCCGCCACGCCGGAGCCGGCACCCGATGCCGACTTTGCCAGCCTGCTGGCCGGGTTGACCGGTCAGCAGGCTGGCCAGCCTGCTGATGGCAAGCCGGCGGCAGATGACAGCCTGCCGCGTTTCAGTGCGCTGGCTGATGACGACGATGAAGATGTGGCCGTCAGCCTGTCGGGAGACCATCGCCGGCGCGAGCCGCAACTGAATGCCGGTCCGGAGGTTCCTCTGGGGGCTGCGGCTGCCACGGAGGCTGCGGATGCCTTGTTTGCCGGACTGAAGGCAAGTGACGAACCGGCTCCTGAAGCGGCCGAGCCACCACCGGCGGCTCCCCGCGACGATGCCGCACCGGGCAAGCCGCGCACGCTGTTGTGGGCCGGGCTGTCCTTGGCGGCATTGCTGGCACTGGCCGGGCAACTGGCCTACCTCTACCGGGCCGAAATCGCTCGCGAAGTACCTGGTGCCCGGGCACCGCTTGAAGCCGTCTGCTCGTTGATGGGATGCAGCGTGCCGCTGCCGCAGGATGCGGCCATGTTGCGTACCGAGTGGTCGGAGATGCGCTACGTGCCCGATCAGCCACAGCTGGTGCAACTGGCGGCTACGGTGCAGAACCATGCGCGTTACAACATGGTGTGGCCGTCGATGCAGCTGGTGCTGAAAGACGCGAAGGACCATGTGCTGGCAAAGAAGGTTTTTGCACCAGCCGAGTGGCTGCCTGCCGACATGGCCAAAACGGCTGTTTTTCCGGCTGGCGGCAAGGTGAAACTGCAAATGCAGATCGCCCTGACCGACATCCGCTCGCAGGGCTACAGCATCAGCTGGTTTTACCCCTGATCAAGGGGCGGGTTGTTCCGGCGCCAGTCCGGACGCTTGTCGCCAGCTTGCGCCAAATGTGCAGGATGTTTGCATTAACAAGGTATTTTAAGGATGTTTGAGGGTTAAAATAGCGTTTCATGTCCGTGCCGAGCATGAAGGTGCGTGACGTTTCCTGATCCAGACCACAGGTTGCTCCATGATCAATCTTTCGATTCGTGCCCGTCTGCTGCTGCTTGTAGCCTTTCCGGTCGTCCTGCTGCTGGTCTACATCGGCATCGACTTGCGGGAAAACTACCGTTTGATGCATGAAATGGAAGAAACCGCGGTGCTGACCGGATTTTCCGGTGTTTCCAATGATCTCGTGCATTCGCTCCAGGCCGAGCGGGGCCGCTCGGTGGGATGGCTCAATGGTCATGCAGACCGCAAGCCGATCGAAGACACCCGGGCTGATACCGACCGTGCCCAGGCCGCACTGAACGGCTTCATCCGGACGGTTGAACTGCCGGCAGCCATCCGCAGCGATCTGGGGTCGCTGCAAAACGATCTGTCGATGCTGGCTGCGCTGCGTCAGTCGGTCGACAGCAAGTCGATCCCGCCGGCTGATTCGCTGGCCCGTTATACCAAAGTCATTGACAGCCTGTTCCGCTTCGTGACCGTACTCCAGCAGAACAGCAGCGACCCGGTGCTGGCCCGCGATGTGTCGGCCATGCTCGGCCTGCTGTGCCAGAAAGAGTTTGCCGGACGCGAACGTGCTGTGATCAACGGTGCACTGGCTGCCGGTTCGTTTGCTCCCGGTACGCGTGACCGTGTCATGCAGGGGTTCGGCGAGCAGCGCGCCTGCCAGTCGCAGTTCGAGCGTTTCGCCGAACCGTTCATGGTCGAGGCCTACACCATGATCCGTACCACACCGGAGTACAGCGGCAGTATCGGTTTGCGCGAGCGCATCCTGGCGCCTGATGCCGACCTGGCTACCCTGAACATTCCGGCTGCCGAGTGGTTCCGCCAGTCATCGCTGCACATCGATGCCATCAAGGGCATGCTGGATACCGTGGCACTGACCCTTCAGGCCAAGGTGGCCCAGCGGGTGGAGGACGCCCGAACCCACCTGCTGATCGGCACCGGCATCGCCCTGGGCCTGCTGGTGGTACTGGCCGTGCTCCTGACCATGACGCTGCGCAGCATCCTGAGCCCGATCCGTCGCCTGCAACAGCTGATGGACCGCATGAGCGACACGTTTGACCTGTCTGCCCGTGCCAATATCCGTGGCACGCACGAAGTGGCCCGCATGGCCAAATCCTTTGACCGACTGGTCGATGCCTTCGAGCAGGCCGTCGGCGACGTGGAAAACAATGCCCGTTTCCTCTCCGGTGCTGCCGGCCAACTGGCACAGATCAGCCAGCAGGCCAGCCAGGCCAGCAGCGCACAAACCGAGTCGTCCTGCCAGATCGCCGCTGCCACCGAAGAGATGAGCACCGGCATCGCCTGCGTGGTCGACAATGCCAAGGCCAGCGAGAGCAATGCCCAGGCTGCTCGCGAGATGGCCGAGCGTGGAGTGAGCAGCATGGCCCATACCGCCGAGGAAATCCGTCGCACGGCAGACCAGGTCAAGGATACGGCCGTCCTGATCGATACCCTGCACGAACGCTCGCAGGCCATCAGCCAGATTATCGTGGCGATCCGTGACATTGCCGACCAGACCAACCTGCTGGCGCTGAACGCTGCCATCGAGGCGGCCCGGGCCGGTGAACAGGGGCGCGGTTTTGCCGTCGTGGCGGACGAAGTCCGCAAGCTGGCCGAGCGTACTTCGTCGGCCACGCTGGAAATCACCAGTCTGATCGGCGCCATTCGTGCCGATACCGACCGTGTAGCAGCCGGCATGGGGGATGCCAGCCGGCAGATGCACCAGGGGCTTGAGCTTCTGGGCGAGTCGAGTGCTGCCCTGGCCCGCATCCGTGAAACGGCCGAGGAAACACTGGCGAAAAACAGCGAGATCAGCATGGCGATGCAGGAACAGAGCCACACCAGCAATGATGTGGCCGGCAATATCCAGCGCATTGCCGAGCAGAACGAGCAGACCAGCCGGCTGGTGGCCGAATCGGCCGAAATCGCCGGTTCACTCAGCCAGACCGCCAGTCAGCTGGAGGCGCTGGTCGGTCGCTTTCGCATTTCCCGTGGCTGAGTAAAGGCCACGTCCGGCACCGTGCGTTTGCCGCACTGGAAACAGTGTGAAAAAATTGAGCCAACTCAACGAATTTTGGTTGCACAGCCATGCTGGATCGGGACGGTTATCGCCCCAATGTCGGAATCATCATCTGCAATACCAGGAATCAGGTGTTCTGGGGCAAGCGGGTGCGTGAGCACTCGTGGCAGTTTCCGCAGGGGGGCATCAAGCCGGGCGAAAGCCCGGAAGCCGCAATGTATCGCGAGCTGATGGAGGAGGTGGGGCTCAGTCCCCACCATGTCAAAATCATCGGCCGGACGCGCGACTGGCTGCGTTACGACGTGCCGACCCACTGGGTCCGCCGCGAGTGGCGCGGCAGTTATCGCGGGCAGAAGCAGATCTGGTTCCTGCTGCGCCTGACCGGCCGTGACAGTGATGTCTGCCTGCGGGCTACCCATCACCCCGAGTTCGACGGCTGGCGCTGGAGCGACTACTGGTCGCCCATCGAGCATGTCATCGACTTCAAGCGCAACGTGTACGAAATGGCGCTGACCGAACTGTCGCGTTACCTGCG
>JAGPIM010000108.1 GCA_018055005.1 Laribacter sp. | reverse complement strand
CTCCGACACCGGCCAGCACGGCAAAACGCAGTGACAGCAGGTCATCGGCCAGCAGGCGCGGCGTGTGCTGGAACGGATAATCCTGCCCGTCCGGCCCCTGCAACAGCCAGGTGGTACGCCCGTCCACTGCCGACATGGCCACCGTGTCCAGCCGCGCCAGTTCGTCCGGGCTGCGGGGACGGCCTTGCCGCGTCAATTGCTCCGGACTGGCCACTAGCACCGTATGCGCTACGCCCAGCCGCTTGACCACCAGGCTGCCGCTGTCGGCCAGCGTCGGCCGCACGCGCAGGGCCACATCCAGCCCCTCCTCCACCAGGTCGACGGCCCGGTTGCTGACACGCATGTCCAGCCGCACCTGTGGATAAGTAGCCAGAAAGGCCGGCAGGTGTGGCCCGAGCATGGTCTGAGCCAGTGTGACCGGACAACTGACCCGCACCACGCCACGCGGCTCGGCCTGCAGACGCGCCACGGTTTCGGCGGCCATGTCCGCTTCGTCGCGCACTGCGGCGCAGTGCCGGTAGAACAGTTCGCCCACTTCGGTCAGCGCCAGCCTGCGCGTGGTGCGCTGCATCAGCCGCACGCCCAGCCGGCTTTCCAGTTCGGCAATCCGGCGCGACAGGCGGGATTTGGGCAGGCCCAGCGCCCGGCTGGCTGCGCTGAAGCTGCCGCGTTCGACCACTTCGGCAAAGTAGCGCATGTCGTTCAGGTCTTGCATCGCCAGCCTCATTGTCTCGCTGATGGAACAATCAAGTGCAATTCTAGCGGCTTATCAGCCCCCGGTCTGCTGCGCACAATACCGTCCAACTGCCGCCTGTTGCGGCTCTTGACGGAGACTTCCATGAAACTGTTGCACATCGACTCCAGCGTGCTGGCCGAACATTCGGTTTCGCGCCAGCTGACCGCCCGCATCGTGACCGAATGGCAGGCCACCCATCCCGGCACGGCAGTGGAATACCTCGATCTGGCGCAGGACACGCCGGCCACCCTGTCGGGTGCCGAACTGGCCGCCCGCATGACGCCGGCAGACAGTCGTTCGGCAGAACAGGCCGCCGCCGCCGCCCGTACCGAGGCTTTCCTCCAGCAGTTCCTGGCAGCGGATGTCATCGTGGTCGGCGCACCGATGTACAACTTTTCCATTCCCAGCCAGCTCAAAAACTGGATCGACTGCATCGCCCAGGCCGGCCGGACCTTCAAGTACACCGACACCGGTCCGGTCGGACTGGCCGGCAACAAGACCGTAATCGTCGCCTCGACCCGTGGCGGCGTGTATTCGACCAGCGAAGCCCTGCGTGCCCTGGACCACCAGGAAAGCTACCTGCGTACCGTGCTCGGCTTCATGGGCATCGACAATGTCCGCATCGTGCGGGCCGAAGGCGTCAACCAGGGTGCCGACCGCCGCAGCCAGGCACTGGCAGCGGCCGAAGCCGACATCGCCACCCTGGTCTGACCACGCTCCGCTGCGCCGGAGCAGACGGTGCAGCCTCCGGCGCCTGGCACAGGAGATTCATCATGCAAACCATGCAACTGCCCGCCGTGGCGCACAGCCGTTCCATTGAGCGCGTCGTCACCGGCGTCCCGACCCGGGATGGCGCCGGCGTCAAGCTGACCCGCGTCCTGACCGCCGATTTGCAACAGCGGCTCGACCCGTTCCTGATGCTGGATGCGTTTGGCTCGGACGAGGCCGGTGACTATATCGCCGGTTTCCCTGATCACCCGCACCGTGGTTTTGAAACCGTTACCTACATGATCGCCGGCCGCATGCGCCATCGCGACAATGCCGGTCACGAGGGTCTGCTGGAAACCGGCGGCATGCAGTGGATGACGGCAGGCCGTGGCATTGTCCACAGCGAAATGCCCGAACAGACCGAAGGCCGGATGGAAGGATTCCAGCTGTGGGTCAACCTGCCTGCCGCCCGCAAGATGGATGCCCCGCACTACCAGGACATCCAGGCTGCCGGCATTCCGGAATTCGGCCTGCCCGGTGGCGGTACGCTGCGGCTGCTGGGCGGCCGGATCGGCACGGCCACCGGCGCCATGCAGCGCCCGGACACCGAGCCGCTGTTTGCCGACATCGGACTGCCGGCCGGTGCAGAAGTGAGTATCCCGGTACCGGAAGGACACAACGCTTTCATCTATGTCTACCGGGGCCAGGCACACATCGGAGCCGGTGAACGGCCGCTGGTGCAGCAGGAGATGGCGATCCTGACGCCGGACGGCGACGGGGTCCGCCTCTCTGCCTCCGTGCCAGCCCGCCTGATCCTGGTCAGCGGCCAGCCGCTGCGGCAGCCGATCGCCCAGTGGGGGCCGTTCGTCATGAACACCCGTGAGGAAATCGAAACGGCCATCGACGACTATCGGCACCACCGCTTCTGACCGGGCGGACACGCAAACAGGGCAGACCCGCGATGGATCTGCCCTGTTGTTGTCTGCCTGAGCGTCAGTTCTTGTCGAAGTAGTAGGCCTCTTCACCGAACTCGCTCTTGTCGAGCCCTTCGCGTTCCTGCTCGGGGCTGACGCGTGGCTTGTGCAGCACCATCATCAGGATCCAGGTCACGACGAAGCTGTAGACCGCTACGACCACCACGCCCAGGAGCTGGATGAAGAACTGCTCCCAGCCGCCGCTGACGCCGTCAACCACCCGTTCGGCAAAGAAGCCGACCAGCAGCGAACCGGTGATGCCGCCGATGCCGTGGGCGCGGAATACTTCCAGCGCGTCGTCGTACTTGAACTTTTCCTGGATGCCCTTGGCGAAGTAGCAGATGGTAGCGCCCAGTGCGCCCACGATGATGGCTGCCCACGGCTCGATGTAGCCTGCCGTCGGGGTGATGGTGGCCAGACCGGCCACACCGCCCACCATCACGCCGGAAAAGCTCGGCTTGTCTTCAAAGATGGCCGACCAGAACAGCCAGACCACCATGGCGATGCCGCCGGCGATGGCCGTATTGACAAAGGCATAGGCAGCCAGCTGGTTGGCGGCATAGGCACCGCCGGCGTTGAAGCCGAACCAGCCGAACCACAGCAGACCGGTACCGACTGCTACCAGCGGGATGTTGGCCGGGCGCGGCGGGCTGTTCGGCATGATGGTGCGGCGGCCGAGGAAGATGGCGGTGGCCAGCGCGGCAAAACCGGCGGTGGTATGCACGACGATACCACCGGCAAAGTCGATCACGCCGAGCTTGCCGAGGAAGCCGCCCCCCCAGATCCAGTGTGCGACTGGGATGTAGACCACCAGTGTCCACAAGGCGATGAACCACAGGTAGGACGAGAAGCGGAAGCGTCCGGCAAAGGCTCCGGTGATCAGTGCCGGCGTGATGATGGCAAACATCATCTGGTAGGCAAACACCATGATGAAGGGGATGCTTGGCGCGTAGGTCGGGTGCGGTGCCATGCCGATGCCGATCATGGCGAAATAGCGGAAGTCACCGATCAGGCCGGAAATGTCCTTGCCGAAGGCAAGGCTGAAACCGCCCAGTACCCAGATCAGCGTGACGATGCCCATCGAGATGAAGTTCTGCATCATGATGGTCAGCATGTCGCGGCTGCGGACCAGACCGCCGTAGAACAGTGCCAGCCCCGGCGTCATCAGCGCGACGAGTGCGGTGCACAAGATGATGAAGGCGGTATCGCCCGTATTGATTGCCAACATGAAAGTCTCCTGAGTGTGCCCTGATCGCACCGGCCCGGTCCGTTGGCGGACATGGCGGTGCCACGCGTTGCGACCCCTTGGTTCATGCCGGACAGGCCGGCAGCTCCGCCCCGGGCGTGAAAGTCCCGGACAGAGGTAACAGCCCTTGATGGCGGCACCACGTCAGGCAGCCCGGTGAACAGGGTCAAGGTGCCGCTCGCTTGCGTTTTCCTTATCCCCTGTTCTAGACCACCGTTGCCGCCATTCCCGGCCAGACGGGCTCCATTCGTCGGAACGGCTTCGCTCCTCTGGTGGACTGGCTGGCGGGAACGCCAGATTATTTGATCCATATCAAATGTTTGCCGTAATCGTTAGAATGGCGCCACGCTTTCATGCTGGAGGACATCGCAATGCTGTACCCGGAGCTGTTTGCCCAACTGGAAAAGGCGCGCTGGAACATGGCGACCGATATTCCCTGGGACCAATTCGATGTCTCGCTGCTGACCGACGAGCAGGCCGAGACTGTCAAGATGAATGCCATAACCGAATGGTCGGCGCTGCCGGCCACCGAAATGTTCCTGCGCGACTTCCGGCACGACAGCGACTTTTCCGCCTTCATGTCGATCTGGTTTTACGAAGAGCAGAAGCACTCGCTGGTGCTGATGGAATACCTGCGCCGCTTCCGCCCCGACCTGCTGCCCAGCGAAGACGAACTGCACGCCGTACGCTTCGAGTTCGACCCGGCCCCGCCGCTGGAAACGCTGATGCTGCATTTCTGCGGCGAGCTGCGCCTGACCCAGTGGTACCGCTGCGCCAGCGAATGGCACACCGAGCCGGTCATCAAGGCCATCTACAAGACCCTGTCGCACGACGAAGCCCGCCATGGTGGCGCCTACCTCAAGTACATGAAGCAGGCCATCGCCCGCTACGGCGACGAAGCCCGCCGGGCCTTTGCCAAGCTGGGCTTCCTGATGGCCTCGTCCGGCCGCTCGGGCAAGCCCCTGCACCCGACCAACCTGCACGTCAGCCAGGCACTGTTCCCCAATGACACGGTACAAAGCCGCCTGCCCGACCCCGACTGGCTGGAAGCGTGGCTGACCGAGAAAATCCGCTTTGGCGCCGAATGGGAGGCGCGCGTGGTCGGTGGTATCCTGCGCAATCTTTCCAGCCTCTTCGGGATCGAGCTGGATTCGCTGCAGGCTCTCAACCGCTACCGCAAATCGCTCGCTCCCGCCCTGCCTGCATGAACTACCCGCGTCCTGCCTTCGAACACAAAATCTGCCCTCCCGCCCAGCTGCCACAGCGGCTGGCCGGCCTGCCCCGGCCGCTGGTCTTTACCAACGGCTGTTTTGACATCGTGCACCGCGGCCACGTGACCTATCTGGCGCAGGCCCGTGCCCTGGGGGCTGCACTGGTGCTGGCACTCAATACCGATGCCTCGGTGCGCCGGCTGGGCAAGGGTGACGACCGGCCGGTCAACCCGCTGGAATACCGGGCCGCCGTCATGGCTGCCCTCGCGGATGTCGACCTGGTCACCTGGTTCGATGACGACACGCCGGCCGCGCTGATCGAGCTGATTCGCCCCGACGTGCTGGTCAAGGGCGGCGACTGGCCGATCGAGCTCATCGTCGGCAGCGAAGCCACGCTGGCACGGGGCGGCCAGGTCCATTCGGTCCCGTTCCTCTACGACACCTCGACGACTGCCACGCTGCGCAAGATCCGCGCCGGGGACTGACCGATCATGTTTGCCTTGCTGCATGCCCTGTCTGACGGGCGTTTTCATTCCGGCGAGGTCCTGGCCCAGACGCTGGGTTGCTCGCGCAGTCATGTCTGGCAACAGATCCAGCTGATCGAGTCCGAATTCGGCCTGACGATCCAGCATGTGCGCGGCCGGGGCTACCGGCTGGTGCGGCCGATCGACTGGCTGGATGCCGCCACCATCCGGGCCCGTTCCGGTGGCCGCTGGGAAGTGGAAGTGGCCGAACGGGTGGATTCGACCAATACCCGCCTGCTGGCCCGCAGCAGCAGCCATGCCGGCCCGCTGGCGCTGTTTGCCGAACACCAGATGGCCGGCCGCGGCCGTCGTGGCCGCCAGTGGCATACCCGGCTGGGCGAAGCACTGACCTTTTCGGTGCTCTGGCAGGTTGAGGGCGGTGTGGCCCGCCTGTCCGGCCTGAGCCTGGCCGTCGGCCTCGCCATCGTGCGGGCACTGGCCGGCTTTGGCCTGCCGGTGGCACTCAAATGGCCCAACGACGTGCTGCTGCAAGGGCGCAAGCTGGCCGGCATCCTGGTCGAACTGGCCGGCGACACGCTCGGCCCGACGGCGGTGGTGATCGGTGTAGGCATCAACCTGCAAGCACCCGAGGTGGACCAGCCGACCGCCGGCGTGCGCGACATCCGCCCCGAACTGTCGCGCAACGAACTGGCCGGTGCCCTGCTGACCGAACTGGCCCAGGTGCTGGACGAATTCGTGCAGGGCGGCTTTGCCGGCCTGCGCCAGGACTGGCAGCAGCATCACCTGTGGCAGGACCAGCCGGTGGAGCTGATCCACGCCGACGGACTGCGCATTGCCGGCATCGCCCGCGGGGTCGACAGCCTTGGTGCGCTCCTGCTGGAAACACCTGCGGGTGTACAGCGCTTTCATTCCGGTGATGTCAGCCTGCGGAGCCGGGCATGATCCTGTTGCTGGATGCCGGCAACACCCGGCTCAAATGGGCCTGGCTGGCCGAAGGCCCCGAGCGCCACACGGTGCATGCCAGCCCGCACCATGACCTCACGGCGCTGGCGCAGGCCTGTCGCATCACGCCGCCACGCCGGGTTCTGGGCGCCAGTGTCACGTCCTCTGAACGCAACGCAGCCATCATGGCCGCAGTCGGCCATCCGGTGGAATGGCTGGTACCGTCTGCCACCTGCGCTGGCGTCACCAATGCCTACCGCGAACCAGGCCGGCTGGGAGCCGACCGCTGGGCCCAGATGATCGGCGCCCACCACGAGCAACCGGGGGACCAGGTGCTGGTCAGCGCCGGTACGGCCCTGACCATCGACTGCCTGGACCGTGAGGGCCGCTTCTGGGGTGGCACCATTGCCCCCGGCCTGGGGCTGCTGCGCCACAGTCTGGCACAAGGCACGGCCCGTCTCGGCCTGCCTGACGGCAACTGGCAGGCGTACCCGGACAACAGTGCGGATGCCATCTTTTCCGGCTGCCTGAATGCACTGACCGCCCCGATCGAGGCGCAAGTCGCCCGCTTCGGCAGCCGGCTCGGCCGGCCGGTACGGCTGACGCTGGCGGGGGGCGATGCGTCACTTCTGGCACAGCATCTCGCTATCGGCGGAACGATTGTGGATAATCTCGTTCTTTCCGGTCTGGCTCATCTGGCACGAACGTCATGCTGAAGTGGATTTTTGCAGCCTTGTTGCTTGCCAATGCAGGCGCAGCAGTGGTGATTTCCCTGCAAACCCCGCACAAGGTCGATCTGGCGACCTACGAACTCAATGCCCAGCGCGTCCGCCTGGTCGGACCCGACGAAGTGCTGCAACCGGAAACCGCATCACCGGCCTCCACCGGACAAACCGGTACGCCGGTGGCAGATGCAGCACCGGCCAACCCGACCGCTCCGGCAGAAGCTGCATCCGGCAAGACCGCTGCCGCAGCAGCGGCACCAACGCCCTTGCCACCGACCACCCAGAGTGCTGCACTGGCAACGACACCAGCCAAACTGGTCCCGGCCAGCCCTCTGGCAGAACCGGTGGCAGCCCATGCTGCGGAAACCAAAACCGAATCCAGACAGGTATGCCTGCGCCTGCAACACCTTGACGATGCCAGCGCGCAGACGCTCAAGACGCATTTCGACAAACGCAAATTCCGTTACCGTGACCTGGCCGAACCGGTCGAAGCCAGACCCGGCAGCAAGTACTGGGTTTACCTGCCCACCAGCGAAGGGCGTGAGGCTGCCAACCAGAAATCCGCCGACCTGAAAGCCCGCGGCTTTGACAACTATGTGGTCAGCAATGACGGGGCATTCCGCAATGCGCTGTCACTGGGACTGTTCAGCCAGGAAAGCGGTGCCCGGACTCTGGCCGGCAAGCTGGGCGCAGCCGGTATCAAGGGGGTGCAAGTGCAGCAGCGCGGGGCACCCGCGCCACGGCATACCCTCAGGCTTGCGCGCCTGTCGTCCCAGGAGGCGGATGCAGTACGCCAGATGGCCCGTCAGGCCGGTTCCGGCATTGAAATCGACGAGATCAGCTGCCACAAATAGCGTTCAAGCATTTGCCTTTGAACGGTCGCAAGCCATCACGGGTCAGGAAACTGTGTTGCCCACATTGGGCATGCAGATGCCTGGCGGGCTTTGCATCAGGAACGGGGCGGGTCGAAAGTCTGCCAGCGTTATCAGGGCCGGATTGCCCGCTTCCGGTTTCGGCGCGATTTCCCCTGGCGGCAGAAGTGCCTGCAAGCGCTCATTCCCTGTCGCGGCAGTCATGATGTGCAGTGCCTGTTGGTAGATGGCGCAGGTGCCAAGATGCTGGGTGAAAGGGTATGGGGGAGCCGGGAAACACGGCTCCGGCCAGGCAGCCGCACCGGATCGCGGCTTGTCTGACTGCAAAAAAGAAAAATGGCCTCCAGGCATGGAGGCCATTTGCCAAGTTCAGTGCAGCGAGCCGGATCCCGAAAATCTGGAAAAATGGGAAAAATCCAGATGCTTGCGGGATCTACACAACATCAGATATCGATATTGCGGGCGATCAGCGCGTTGCTTTCGATGAAATGACGACGGGGCTCCACTTGGTCACCCATCAGGGTGGTGAAGACGTCGTCGGCAGCCATGGCGTCCTCGATGCGGACCTTCAGCAGGCGCCGTACCGACGGGTCCATGGTGGTTTCCCACAGCTGGCCAGGGTTCATTTCACCCAGCCCCTTGTAGCGCTGGATCGACATGCCGCGGCGCACTTCGCCCATCAGCCAGTCCAGTGCCATGCCGAATTCGCTGATGGTGCGGCCGTTGCTTTCGCCACGGCGGATGACTGCGCCGGGACCGATCAGGCCGTCGAGCAGATCGTGGGTCTGGCGAAGGACGGCGTAGTCGGCAGATTCCAGGAAATCCTGGTCCAGATAGGTGGTGGTGGCGTTGCCGTGCAGGTGGTGCACGATCCGTACCAGCCAGCCGTCGTTCTTTTCGTCGTGCACCGGTTCCAGCGTGACGGGAGCCTGCTGCAGGGCGTGCTCCAGCACGGCAACGGTCTGGCGGGCATCGGCTTCGCTTTCCAGGCTGAGTGCCGGGACGCGCATCATGGCATCGAGGGCCAGGGGGTCGATCACGCGGCTTTCGCGTTCAATGACGGCCCGTGCGGCAAGATACTGTCGTGCCAGCGTCCCCAGCGCATCACCACTGACCGGGTCGGCTCCTTCGCGCGGAATCAGGCGGGCGTTGTCGAGGGCCAGTTCCAGCAGGTACTGGTTGAGTTCACTGTCGTCCTTGAGGTAGCGCTCCTGCTTGCCATGCTTGAGCTTGTAGAGCGGCGGCTGGGCGATGTAGATGTGGCCGCGCTCGACCAGCTCCGGCATCTGCCGGTAGAAGAAAGTCAGCAGCAGGGTGCGGATGTGCGCGCCGTCGACGTCGGCGTCGGTCATGATGATGATGCGGTGGTAGCGCAGCTTGTCCGGGTTGTAGTCGTCCTTGCCGATCGAAGTGCCCATGGCGGTGATCAGCGTGGCGACTTCCTGGCTGGCAATCATCTTGTCAAAGCGGGCGCGTTCGACGTTGAGGATCTTGCCCTTGAGCGGCAGGATGGCCTGGAACTTGCGGTCACGGCCCTGCTTGGCCGAGCCGCCGGCGGAGTCACCCTCCACGAGGTAAA
>JAGPIM010000009.1 GCA_018055005.1 Laribacter sp. | reverse complement strand
ATTACATCATGCCGCCCATGCCACCCATGCCGCCCATGTCCGGAGCAGCCGGCTTGTCTTCCGGCAGCTCGGCCACCATGCAGTCGGTGGTCAGCATCAGGCCGGCCACCGAGGCAGCGTGTTGCAGGGCCGAGCGGGTCACCTTGGCCGGGTCGAGCACGCCCATTTCCACCAGATCGCCGTACTCGCCGGTTGCGGCGTTGTAACCGAAGTTGCCGGTGCCTTCGTAGACCTTGTTGACCACCACGCTCGGCTCGTCACCAGCGTTGGCCACGATCTGGCGCAGCGGCGATTCGATCGCACGCATCACGATCTGCACACCGGCAGCCTGTTCGGCGTTGATGGTCGCCACTTCCTTCAGGTTGGCGCGGGCACGCAGCAGGGCCACGCCGCCACCGGCCACGATGCCTTCTTCCACGGCAGCGCGGGTTGCGTGCAGGGCGTCTTCGACGCGGGCCTTCTTTTCCTTCATTTCGACTTCGGTTGCAGCACCGACCTTGATCACGGCCACACCGCCAGCCAGCTTGGCCAGACGTTCCTGCATCTTTTCGCGGTCGTAGTCGCTGGTTGCAGTTTCGATCAGGGCACGGATCTGTTCGACACGGGCCTTGATGGCGGCTTCGGAACCGGCGCCGTCGATGAGGGTGGTGTTTTCCTTGGCCACTTCAACACGCTTGGCCTGGCCCAGCATCTCGAGCGACACCTTTTCCAGCGTCAGGCCGACTTCTTCGGCAATCACGGTGCCGCCGGTCAGGATGGCGATGTCTTCCAGCATGGCCTTGCGACGGTCGCCGAAGCCCGGAGCCTTGACGGCCACGGTCTTGAGGATGCCGCGCATGTTGTTGACCACCAGCGTGGCCAGCGCTTCGCCTTCCACGTCTTCGGCGATGATCAGCAGCGGACGACCGGACTTGGCGACTTGCTCCAGGGCCGGCAGCAGTTCGCGGATGTTGCTGATCTTCTTGTCGCACAGCAGCACGTACGGATTGTCGAGCTGGGCGATCTGCTTTTCCGGCTGGTTGATGAAGTACGGACTGAGGTAGCCACGATCGAACTGCATGCCTTCGACGACATCAAGTTCGTCTTCCAGACCCGAACCGTCTTCAACGGTGATCACGCCTTCCTTGCCGACCTTTTCCATGGCCGCAGCGATCTTTTCACCGATCACGGTGTCGCTGTTGGCGGAAATGGCGCCGACCTGGGCGATTTCCTTGGTGGTAGCGCACGGCTTGGCGATGTTCTTGATTTCGTCGACCAGCGCCACGACAGCCTTGTCGATGCCGCGCTTGAGGTCCATCGGGTTCATGCCGGCGGCGACGTACTTCATGCCTTCCTGCACGATGGCCTGGGCCAGCACGGTAGCGGTGGTGGTACCGTCACCGGCAACGTCGTTGGTCTTGGAAGCCACTTCCTTGACCATCTGGGCGCCCATGTTCTCGAACTTGTCCTTCAGTTCGATTTCCTTGGCAACGGACACACCGTCCTTGGTGATGGTCGGAGCGCCATAGCTGCGCTCCAGCACGACGTTGCGGCCTTTCGGGCCAAGGGTGGTCTTGACAGCATCAGCCAGAATATTGACACCCACCACCATTTTAGCGCGGGCGGAATCACCGAATTTGACGTCTTTAGCAGCCATGTTCTTACCTCAATCCTGAATCTGAAATTCTGCGTACAAAATGAATGGCCGAGAGAATTACTCGACGATACCCATCACGTCTTCTTCACGCATGACCAGCAATTCCTCGCCGTCGACCTTGACCGTCTGACCGCTGTACTTGCCGAAAATCACCTTGTCGCCGGCTTTCAGTTCCAGCTGGCGACGCTCGCCGTTGTCCAGCACCTTGCCGTTGCCGACAGCGACGACTTCACCCATGTCCGGCTTTTCAGCAGCATTTCCCGGCAACACGATACCCGAAGCGGTTTTTTCTTCAGCTTCAAGACGCTTGATCACAACACGGTCATGCAAAGGGCGAATAGCCATGGAAATTTCTCCTGTATTGAAATACGGGCTCAATATGTTCTGAACTTGACTGGGGGTGAAACAGAGTCTTTAGCACTCATCACCCACGAGTGCCAATGGTAGGGGCGCCTACCCGACATTTCAAGAGCCGGTGCTGAGGTTCTTTTGCAGTCTCGGCCCACGGACCGGCAAACAAGCATGCATGACAGCAGCTAATCGAATCACGATGGTCATGACCTGTCCCGACTCCGGCTGCAAAGCCATGGAAACATCCGCAAAGCCGGTAACAGGCAGACCGCCGCATGGCTGGCCCGGCCCGATCCGGGACCGGCAGGCATTGGCTTCAATGCCATTCGTACATATCTGGATAACCAGGGTCTTGTACATCGTCACTCATCCCGGCAAGAGCGAAAACAGCAAGCTGCTTGCATACAAAATTGCATGTTTTATCTCTGACTGACGACCTGCAACAGCTGTGCCACCATGCCGGCCTGAATCGGGCTTGACCCGACAGCTTTCACCGTTTTGTTCCGCATGGTTCATTACCAGATCAACCTGCGTCGCCACGGCCTTCATGATTGCAAATCATGAATTTATTGCATATTGCATTTAACCAATGAGGCGAGCACACTTTTCAGCATAAGCGCATATGAATAATTATGAGGAGATGACATTGCTGGACTGGCTGAAACAACGCTACGCCCCGGGACTGACTGCCTACATAACCCACCCGGAGTGCATGGAACACAACGTCGGCGAAATGCACCCGGAAAGCCCGGCGCGCCTGATCGCCATCCGGGACCAGCTCAAGGCCTCGCAGATTTTCGACAGCCTGGACGAAATCGAAGCACCGCAGGCCAGCGATGAGCAGATTGCCCGCGTGCACACACCACGCTACATCGAATATCTTGAGCTGAGCCAGCCGCTGATTGGCACCACCCGCGTAGACTCCGATACGGCCATGTCACCGGCCACCCTGCGGGCTGCCCGCCGGGCAGCCGGTGCCGTCGTCAAGGCCGTGGATCTGGTATGTGAAAAAAAGGTTCCCAATGCCTTTTGTGCCATCCGCCCGCCCGGCCATCACGCCGAATCGGCCAAAGCCATGGGATTCTGCTTTTTCAACAATATCGCCATCGGCATCCGGCATGCACTGGCCGTACACGGAATTGAACGCGCGGCCATCATTGATTTCGACGTGCACCACGGCAACGGGACGGAGGAGATTTTCCGTGACGAAGACCGTGTACTGATGTGCTCAATCTTCCAGCATCCCTTCTTCCCGTACTCCGGCGATACCCCCATGGGCCCCAACATGGTCAACGTTCCCATGAAGGCTGGCAGCAGCGGGGCCGAGTTCCGCAAGGTTGTCGAAGACATCTGGCTGCCGCGGCTGCTGGAATTCCAGCCGCAGATCCTGTTCATCTCGGCCGGTTTTGACGCGCACCGGGAAGACGAGATGGGCTCAATGGGCCTGGTTGAAGCAGATTACGAGTGGGTCACACGCAAACTGTGCGAATTTGCGGCCGAACACTGCGAAGGCCGTATCGTTTCGGTCCTGGAGGGCGGTTACGATCTCTCGGCACTGGCCCGCAGCGCCACCGCTCACATCAAGATCCTCAGCGGAGCCTGAGCGCCAGAGCCCTGACCGGAAGCCTGCCCCAGATTGCCGGTAATGAACAGACGCCGCACGGCCCTTCCCGGCCATGCGGCGTCTGTTTTTCTGCCTGTCCTGAATCAGGAAAACCGTGCGACGCTTCCGGCGCACTACAGCAGCAGGGCAAACACCAGCACGCCCAGCATCGCCAGCGCAGCACCGACCTTGGCTACCGTGCCGATGATCAGGCCCACAAACGTGGCCACTCCGACTTTGCCTGCCTGCACCCAGCAGCGACGAGCCTGCCATTCACCAATGGCAGCACCCAGCAACGGCCCCAGCAACAGTCCCGGCAATCCGAAAAAGATACCGACAATACTGCCGGCCAATGCCCCCCACAGGGCCATGCGGCTGGCGCCATATGCCTTGGCTCCCAGCAGACCAGCCACAAAATCCACCGCCGATCCGAGCACGGCCAGCACGCCAAGGATGACGAGGCTGATGGTACCGACCTGCTGGAAATCACCGGCCCATGCGATCAGCAGCGAACCGGCAAAGAGGATCGCCAGCCCGGGAAGGGCCGGTAAAACCGTACCCGCCACCCCCAGCAATACCAGCAGACAGCCGGCAATCCACAGGAAAGTGATCATCAGGCTTTTTTCACCGGTCCGTGTGCCAGCAGCCCCAGCAGTTCAAGCTGGGCACAATGCGGCTTGCCACGGGATGTGCGGCGACGGTAGTTGCCTTCGGAATCCATATCCCATGCATTCATGTTGTCAGCCAGATAGGGCTTGAGCCCTTCCTTGATGATGCGCTGACGGATCCTGCGGTCAAGAACCGGCACGCAGGTTTCGATGCGCCGGAAGAAATTGCGTCCCATCCAGTCGGCGCTGGCGATAAAGAGTTCTTCGTCGCCATCGTTGCCGAAATAGAAGATACGCGAATGCTCAAGGAAGCGCCCCACGATGGAGCGGACGGAAATGTTGTCAGACAATCCCGGCACTCCGGGCCGCAGGGCACACACGCCGCGCACGATCAGCTGGATCTTCACGCCAGCCTGGCTCGCCTGGTAGAGCGCTTCGATCACGCCCGGCTCCAGCAGGGCGTTCATCTTGGCAATGATCTGTGCCGGCTTGCCGGCACGGGCATGTCCGGCTTCGCGCGCAATGCGCTCGACCATGCCCGGTTGCAGAGTGAAGGGTGACGACAACAGGTACTTGAGCTTGCTGGCCCGCCCCAGTCCGGTGATCTGCACAAAGAGGTCGTTGACGTCGCTGGCGATGTCTTCATTGCAGGTCAACAGGCCAAAATCGGTATAGAGCCGGGCAGTACGCGGGTGATAGTTGCCGGTGCCCAAATGAACATACCGTCGCAGGAACCCTTCTTCCCGGCGCACCACCATCAGCATTTTGGCGTGCACCTTGTAACCGTACACGCCGTACACGACGTGGGCGCCGGCATCTTCCAGCCGCTGCGCCCAGCTGATGTTGGCCTCCTCGTCAAAGCGGGCCATCAGCTCGACAATGACTGTAACCTGCTTGCCTGCCCGTGCTGCCGCAATCAGCGACTCCATCAACACGGAATCGGTGCCCGTGCGATAGACCGTCATCTTGATTGCCACCACATCCGGGTCGCTGGCAGCCAGGTTCAGCAGGTCAATCACCGGCTGGAAGCTCTGGTACGGATGATGCAGCAACACGTCCTGCTTGCGGATGACATCCAGCAGTTCGGTTTTTTTGGACAACGCACTGGGCAAGGCCGGGACAAAGGGCGGGAATTTCAGCACCGGCGCATCAACCATGTCCGCTACCTGCATCAGGCGCACGAGGTTCACCGGACCGTCTACGCGATAAACATCGTCGCGCTGCAAGGCGAACTGCGCCAGCAGGTACTCCTCCATGTGCGGCGGGCAGTTTTCCGCAATTTCCAGCCGCACGGCCGCACCATACTGGCGATGACGCAGCTCACCCTGCAAGGCCGTGCGCAGGTTCTTGATTTCTTCTTCTTCGACTGTCAGTTCGCTGTTGCGGGTTACCCGGAACTGGTAAAACCCCTTGACAGTCATGCCGGCAAACAGGTCATCGATATGTTCGTGCACGATCGATGACAGGAAAACAAAGGTGTTGGCTCCGGCCAGCTCCACCGGCAGCCTGATGACACGTGGCAGGATGCGCGGGGCCTGCACGATGGCGATGCCGGAATCACGCCCGAACGCATCCCGGCCTTCAAGTTCGATGGCAAAGTTCAGGCTTTTGTTCAGGAGCTTGGGAAACGGATGGGCCGGATCAAGGCCGATCGGCGTCAGGACCGGCAGGACCTCGCGTACAAAATAGCTGCGGATCCAGATACGCTGTGCATCAGTCCATTCGGCACGGCGCAGGAAAATGATGCCGGCGTCACGCAGGTCAGGCAGGATATTGTCATGCAACACCTGATACTGCCGCCGGACCAGGGCATGCGCGGCCCGGGCAACCAGTCCGAGTGCCTGCTGCGGTGTCGACCCATCGGGCAGGACCCGGTCAGGGTTATGCTGGACATTGACCTTGAGCCAAGCCACCCGCACTTCGAAAAACTCGTCCAGGTTGGATGACACGATGCCGAGATACTTGAGCCGCTCCAGCACGGGTAGCGAGCTGTCCTCTGCCTGTGCCAGCACCCGGCGGTTGAATTCGATCAGACCGAGTTCGCGGTTCAGAAGCGTATCGGCAGCAGTAGTCACAGCATTCCCCTAAGACAAGGTGGCCTGAAACAGACCAAAACGGAGCGCCAGGCGCTCCGCAGTTCTTTGACGTGGCCCGGCGCCTTACACGGACGGCGGCACGAAACCTGCGGGCATGTCGGCCCCGGTACCAAAGAAATAGTTTTGCAGTTGCTGAGTCAGATATTGACGCGCACGACTGTCCGCCAGATTAAGGCGGTTTTCATTGATCAGCATGGTCTGGTGGCGAAGCCATGCCTGCCATGCTTCTTTGGACACGTTTTCATAAACCTTCTTGCCCAGCTCGCCCGGCAGAGGGGGAAAATCCAGACCTTCAGCCTCGCGGCCAAGCTTGATGCACTGAACCATGCGTGCCATGACGCTCCTTCTCACACTGTAATGGGGTTATGTTGCAGTCTTGTGGCCCGAAGCACACGCACTCCGGTGCCTTGCATCCTGACGGATGATGAACAGCCCAAGATTACAGGGAGATGGCTGCATTGTCGCCGCTTTCAAGCAAGCGAATCCGCTTCTCGCTGGCAGGCTGCAAACAACTGGTCGGTATCGTGTACAGACGCGCTTGAGCCATCGACAATTACGGTCGGCTCCAGACGACCATCCTGGGCACTGGCATTCCCCATGCCCCACCGCGACATGCCGATGACGTGCAACCCGGGATCAAAGACACGCCAGCAGCCGTGGGGATTTTCCTTTTTGGCCTGGTACATCGCAGCGTCGGCAGCCGCACTCAGGGCATCAGCGCAATTGGCATGATCAGGCGCAACAGCAATGCCAATTGAAGCAGAAACACGCCGGGCGACACCGTCAAACTCGAATTGCAATGCCGAAACACAGCTCTCTATCCTCATCGCCAGACGGGTGGAATCATAGACATCCGCCTCCGGTAGCAGCACTGCGAACTCGTCGCCACCCAACCGGCAGAAAAGCTCGTCCTGCCGCACGGTCCGGCTGACGGCCCGGGCAATCTCGATCAGCACCTCGTCGCCTGCGGCATGCCCGTGATTGTCATTGATCAGCTTGAAGTCGTTCAGGTCGAACGCCAGCAACCCCATGCTGCGCTGGCGCCGCTCGGCCAGCCTCCACATCCGGTCGATCTCCACCTGGAAACGACGACGGTTGAACACACCGGTCAGGGTGTCACGCTCGGCCAGAAACACCAGTTGTTCGGCACTGGCCCGGGCGGCGGTCACGTCCTCGCACAGCAGCAGGAAACCGTTGTCCTGGCCGTTTTCCCCTCCCTGAATGGCAGCCTTGCGGACCAGCACGATGCGGCCATCCTCCTGCTTGTACTCCGATTCGGTGGCACCTTCTGCCGGCCCGTTGCCGGCCAGCGCCGGCAACAGACCGGACAGCGGGCAGCCCTTGATCTGCTCGGCTGGAGGCAGGAACCACAGCTGGGAAAACAACGGATTGGCATACAGCACGCGCCACTCGGCATCCACAAACACCAGACCGAGGTGCAACGAGGCCAGCAGGGTATCCAGCCGGGCCTGCTCCTTGCGGGTATGGTGCAGATGCTGCTCGACTTCGTCCTGGGCATTGCGCAGGTGACTGACAGCCTGCTTGAGTGCTTCGCGGGTGGAGCGCGCCTCGGTACAGTCAAGCAGACTCAGGCGCAGTCCCAGGTAGCGGCTGTCAGGCGAATAGATCGGGGTCCAGCTTGCCACCACCCATACGGTACCGCCCGACGCATGCCGGACACGGAATTCAAACCCTTGCCCGGGCTGGCGGTCGTTCAGCGATACCTGCAAGCCATGGGCTACACGGTCCCTGTCCTGTGAATGAACCAGATTCAAGAAGGCAGCACTCGGTCCCAGACAGTCGCTGACAGCAAAGCCGGTAATCCTGGAAATGGACGGATTGACCCAGGTAATACTGCCGTCCGGCGCCACCCACAGCTCCCATGCGTAGGTATGGTCGGCAATTGCATACAGCGTTTCTTGCTGCCGGTGCAGCGACTCCAGCTGTTCACTGACCCTGTCGCGCATGTTCTCGAAACTGCGATAGAGCGCCTGGAACTCCCGTGTGGGAGCGGCAGGCAGACTGACATGGCGGTCTCCCTCCTCAAAACGGCGGGCAGCTGCCAGCAGACGGCGCAGCGGACGTCCGACCCAGCGCAATAACAGCTGCTGCAAGCCCCAGACTCCGGTCACTGCCAGCAACAGCACCAGCCCCCCCAGCCACAGCATGTGCCTGACGGTTTGTTGCAAAGGCGAAATGTCCATTCCGTAGCGCACGATACCGCCAGCGACCTGAGGCAAGGCCAGTTGCCGATGCCAGACCGGCCCCTGGGCAAGGAATGCCCGCAGGTTTTCCGGAAGCTGCTCATCAAGACCCCATTCCGGTCCGGTCCCGCCAGTCTGGACACGCACCCTGCCGCTCCGGTCCAGCCATTGCAGATAGGATAGTCCTCCTGCCTGTTCCAGAATGCCGGACCAAGATGGCTGCTCACTACCTGACGATCCACCCCGGTCAGCCAGGGCCGCCATGGTCAGCAATGCCCGTACTTCAATGTCACGCTCGGTCAGGCTGTCCCTGACCAGGGTTTGCGCTGCCCATAGCGCCAGGCTGGCCAGAAGGCCGATCAAGGTCACGTTCACGACCAGACCAAGGCATACCAGCCGGGCCTGTAACGTGATCCGGTTCCAGAAAATACGCATGAGATGGGCATCCTGTTTCAGAATGCCGGCCGTGATACGCATGCCGGCAGATTTTCTGGTTTGTAGCCTTCAAAACAATTGTCATCAATTGGTATATACACCTACCAGATTGTTTTAAAAGGACAAGTTTTTAACCTGCCGGCCATCCGGGTCAGGGTTGCGCCCAAGGCAGGCGGTCAATCAGCGAAGACGCCGCACGTTCCAGCCCGGCCCGCGGGTTGTCTGCAGCCGGCACGGGTGTCGAATAAGTACTGACCGGATGGCCTGCCGGCAGCGGTACGGTTTTCAGGTACAACACCGGCTGCTGCTCGGGGATCCAGCCGCAATCCAGTGCCACCACGCCGCCCGGACCGGGCCACCAGCCATTGCTCCAGCCCCAGCTCATGGCCGTGTGCGGACCGCAGCCGCCGGTATCCGGCGTCCGGTTCCACACGGTTTCCTGCTGCACCTCGAAGCACAATCCGACCTGGGGAGCCTTGCCGTTCTGCTGCCAGCCCGCTACGGCCAGCCGGGTCTGCAACCATTCACCAAACCCGAATCCGGCCGACGGTACGCACTGCAGGACATATTGTGGCGCGGCCATCACGCTTCCGGCCAATCCCATGCCCAATAGCAATCCGCCCCATCCTGCCGTTTTCCTGACTCCACTCATGATTCATCCCTCCTGGTCCGATACTCCACCATATACCCTGTTCCATTCAGCCGGACTGCACTGGCATGGCTTTTGTCTGTCCTATAGTGAAGCCAGTTATTTCACGAGGATTTCCTGATCATGCCAGTCTCTTTACCGACTTATGGCCAGCTCACCCACCGTTGGGGCTGGCTGGTTGCCCTGGGTATCGTGCAGCTCCTGATCGGCACCATTGGCCTGGTGATCAGCACGCTGTTCACCGTTGCCAGCGTGCTGGCTTTTGGTGCCATCCTGTGCGCCAGCGGCATCCTGACACTGCTCAGTGCCGTCTTTCACGGGCAAGGCTGGAAAGCACGCGGCGTTTCCATCCTCATCAGCCTGATGTATCTGGCCGCCGGTCTGGTCATGCTGTTTGCTCCGCTGCTGTCGGCCGAATGGCTGACCCTGATGCTGGCAGGCTGGCTGATCGCCGTCGGCTTCATGCGCGCCATCAAGGGCTGGCAGCACCGGCCGGAACACGGCTACGGCTGGGTGGTACTGGGTGGCGTGCTGGTGTTTGTTTCCGGCGTACTGCTCCTGATGAGCTGGCCGGGATCGGGCTTCTGGGTCATCGGCCTCTTCATCAGCGCCGAGCTGATCTTCGCCGGCTGGACCTCCATCATCGTGGCGCTGGCAGCCCGGCGCGCAGCCCACAACCAGCCTCCGCATCATGAAGCCGGCACGCCGGCCGGGCTGGCAGGCTGATTCACTCCCAGTATCCGGGCACCTGATAGCACTGCTTCAGGTGCCCGATAAAGGCGCGGGTACGCAAGGGCAGGTACTTGCGCTGGGGCACCACGGCACAGACCGGATAATCCGGTGACGAAAACGTGTCCAGCACGGTCACCAGCCGGCCTTCGGTCAGATCGTCCTTCACCTCCCACAGCGAACGCCAGGCCAGCCCCAGCCCCTTGAGCGCCCAGTCATGCAGCACGGCGCCATCGTTGCAGGCCAGCACGCCACCGACTTTCCAGTTCACCAGCTTGCCGTCCACGACAAAGCTCCATCCGCGCGGCTGGCTGGCTCCCAGTGTCAGGCAATCAAGGCGGGACAGGTCTTCCGGCGTCTGCGGCACGCCATGACGGGCTAGGTATGCAGGTGCCGCCACCACTACCCGGCGGTTGTCTGCCAGCCGTACCGCCACCAGCGAAGAGTCGGCCAGATCACTGATACGGATGGCCACATCCACCCGCTCAGCCAGCAAATCCACAATCCGGTCGGATAAATCCAGCGTGACCCGGACATCCGGATTGGCCTGCTGGAAGCTTGCCACATGCGGTGCCACATGCCGCCGGCCGAATCCGGCCGGGGCCGTCACCCGCAGATGCCCTTTCGGTCCTTGTCCTCCGCTGGCCACGGCAGCTTCGGCCTCGGCCAGCTCGGTCAGCAGGCGCTGGCAGTCCTCAAAAAAAGCCGCGCCTTCCTGTGTCAGCGTCAGGCGGCGGGTGGTTCGCACCAGCAGCCGGACTCCGAGGCGCTCTTCCAGCGCATCCAGCCGGCGGCCGATTACCGCCGGCACAACCCCCTCCTGCCGCGCAGCAGCTGACAGGCTGCCCTGCTTCACCACCTCGACAAAGGTTTGCAACTGACGAAAATCGCTCATTAGTGACGTAAAAGTAAAAAGTGAGATGGCATTTTATGGGTTTTTCCATCACTTGTACGAGACTAGACTGCTTGGCAACCGAACATGCATTCCGACATTACCCAGGAGAAACTACAAGATGGCCCAACTGCCCCAAGGCGTGGAAATCACCGCTGACATCACCCCGGCCTTTGCCGACATCCTCACCCCGGAAGCCCTGGCTTTCGTCGCCCGGCTGCACCGCCAGTTTGAAAGCCGCCGCCGCGAGCTGATGGCCGCACGCGACATCCGCCAGTCCGAGCTGGACGCCGGACGCCTGCCGGACTTCCTGCCGCAGACAGCCTCCATCCGCAACGGTGACTGGAAAATTGCTCCGTTGCCGGCCGACCTTCTGGACCGCCGCGTAGAAATCACCGGCCCGGTGGACCGCAAGATGATGATCAACGCGCTCAATTCCGGCGCCAAGAGCTTCATGGCCGACTTCGAGGACTCCAACTGCCCGAGCTGGGAAAACCAGATCAGCGGCCAGATCAATGTCCGTGATGCTTATCGCAAGACCATCAGCTTTGCCAGTCCGGAAGGCAAGCAGTACCGCCTGAACGATGAAATCGCCACCCTGATCCTGCGTCCGCGCGGCTGGCACCTGATGGAAAAGCACGTCAAGGTCGACGGCGACATCGTGTCCGGCGCCATTTTCGACTTTGCCCTGTCGTTCTTCCATAACATCGCCTACCTGCAAAGCGTCGGCAGCGCCACCTATTACTACCTGCCGAAGATGGAGTCGCATCTTGAGGCCCGCCTGTGGAACGACATCTTTGTCGCCGCCCAGAACGATCTCGGCATTCCGCAAGGCACGATCAAGGCGACTGTCCTGATCGAAACCATCCTCGCCGCCTTCGAAATGGACGAAATCCTGTACGAACTGCGCGAACACAGCTCCGGCCTCAACGCCGGCCGCTGGGACTACATCTTCAGCTGCATCAAGAAATTCCGCGTCAACCGCGACTTCTGCCTTGCCGACCGCGCCAGGATCACCATGACCGTGCCGTTCATGCGTGCGTATGCACTCTTGCTGCTCAAGACTTGCCACAAGCGCAACGCGCCGGCCATCGGCGGCATGGCGGCCCTGATTCCGATCAAGAACGATCCGGTCAAGAACGAAGCCGCCATGGCCGGCATCCGCGCCGACAAGCAGCGCGATGCCACCGACGGCTACGACGGTGGCTGGGTAGCACACCCGGGTCTGGTGCCAGTGGCCAAGGCCGAATTCGATGCCGTGCTGGGTGAGGCACCGAACCAGATCGGCAAGCAGCGCGACGACATCAGCGTAGCCGCCACCGATCTGCTGAACTTCCAGCCGGAAGCACCGATTACCGAAACCGGCCTGCGCATGAACATCAACGTCGGCATCCAGTATCTGGGTTCGTGGATTTCCGGCAACGGCTGCGTACCGATCCACAACCTGATGGAAGACGCCGCCACCGCCGAAATCTCGCGTTCGCAGATCTGGCAGTGGATCCGCTCGCCCAAGGGCGTGCTGGAAGACGGCCGCAAGGTGACGACCGAACTGTTCCGCGAACTCCAGGCTGACGAAGTGGCCAAACTGAAAACCGAGTATGGCAACAAGTGGACCCGCCAGTACGAAGACGCCGCCCGCATGTTCGACCTGCTGACCACCTCCGACGATTTCGTCGAATTCCTGACCCTGCCGGGCTACGAATACATCGACTGAGTCCGGCCACGACATGCACAGCGCCCCGGTCCGGGGCGCTGTTTTTGTTTGCGGCCAGCCTGTCCGGATTCAGGGGCCGGAAAAAGCAGGCTGGCGCACTACCGGATACCCGCCCAGACTGGCACGGTTGGCCAGCAACAGGGCCGGCAGTACCAGCACTTCGTCGTCAAATTCCTGTACCGCTTCGCTCACCCGCCCGTACAACATTGCCGGCGACTGGCCGATAGCCTGCCCTTTTTCCTTGGCCGAAGCGGCTGCATCGCCAAAACGCAGGCCGTTACGGTCAACCGTGCCCGCACGGTTCTTGCCGTAGCTGATGACCGCCACCGGTACCGCATTGCCGGCAATCTTGCCGGCGGCTCCCCAGAATTCGACATTCACGACCGGACTCTGGTCCAGCAAACCGCTCCACTGCACCGGGGCCGAGCAGATGCCCGGATCCACCACGTAGCCGAACATCGATCCGTACTTGTCATACCCGGCCGGCAGCCCCAGGGTTTTCCACGGCAGGAACTGGACTTTCCTGCCGGAGAGGGTGGCATTCTCCACACCACCAGCATCAGCGCTGCCGCAGGGCAGACGCCCCATGGTCTGCATGTACATGGCCAGCGCCGCCTGGATGTCCTGCGCATCCTGCCCGCCGGGCACCCGGCCAAGCCGGTCATTCAGCTGGCGCATCAGCGGCAGCGACACCATGCCCAGCACCAGACCGATCACCACCAGCGAAACAGCCAGCTCGACCAGCGTGAATCCCCTTTGTTTCTGCATGTTCCTACCCCTTGGCTGACAGCGTCAGCGGTCCCCAGCCCGACCCGGCACTTGCCCGCTGGCGCAGGTAAAACACCGACAGCCCGCCCTTGAACTGCAAGCGCAACCCCTGTGCTGCTTCAAACACCAGCCCGCCGGCATCCCGTGCCGACTCGCTGTAGCGCGTCACGCTCTCCAGCTGCTGCCACCACTTTCCGAGCGGCTGGCACACGTCCCGTACTGACAGGCCAATCCCGTCATCATCAAAATGATTCCGGCGGCTGAGCGTACAGAGATACACCCAGTCGGCCAGCTTGCCGCTCTGCTGCTGTGTTTCCAGCAGACTCCACGCACCGGCCCCGGTCTTGTCCTGTGGTGCCAGCAGCAGGGTTGAAAGCGCAGCATCCGGGCGGTCGCAGCCGGCCTTGACCTCCGGCACTTGCCCGAAAGCCGTCTGCCAGGCCGTCACGAAGCGGTCTGTCAGGCACGCCCGGGCATCCAGCTGCTGCCAGTCCTGCATCAGTGCATCATCACCCGGCAACTGCATTCCGGCCGGTGTCGACCGTACCGACCCCAGCAGCACCCCCAGCCCCGCAACCTGTTGCAGGACCGGCAGCAAGGCCAGTTGCAACTCGCGGCGCGTCAGGGTCACGTAGGCCACGGGCAACGCGGCAGAACCAGCTGCCGCACGGCCACTGCGGGTCAGCGCCACCGGCCGGCTGGTATCAATACAGTTGGCCAGCGTGCCGCGCCCCCCGGGCGAAGCGCCGGCCAACGGCTTTGCCCACTCCGGATAGGCGTTGTCCGCCGTTGCGGCGCCCGCGTTCAGCAGTTGCGAAAATCCGTCCGGCATCCGGTCCCGCACCAGCAGCCCGAGGATGTCGCGGGACGGATCGGTCGTCGCGGGCTCGCCTTCCAGCAGCACGGCCGGAAACAGGTCCCGGTTTGCTAGGTCTGCTGCGGTCAGCGGACAAATCTGCGCGCTGCCGTTCCGGCAGGCGTTGCCGGTGGTAAAGAGGCGGCTGGAAGCAAACAGCCAGATGCCGCTGCCACCGGGGGCATAAGGCGTCAGCCCGAAATCGGCAAACGGGAAAATCCCGCCGCAGAACTGGCCATTGGCCACGCTGAACAGCGGTGTGGCCTCTCCGGTCTGCTGGTTGCCGGCATCAGTGCCGCCCCCCAGATACGGTGCCCGCAGCTGCCCCTTGTGCATCGGCCACGGCCGTACCTGCCATGTATTTTGCTGGCCGGCGGGCCAGTCCAGACCGGCCGGCAGTTTGTCATCCTCACGGCTGACGCCGCCGCCGATCCAGCCCAGCGCGGCCTGTTTGGCCGCCCCCAAGTCGGCCTGTCGCTGAAGCCGCAATTGCCGGTAACCCTCTTTCAGTTGTCCGACAAACGGCAAAACCAGCATCAATACCAGCAAAGGGACCAATATGGTCAAAAACGCCATCCCCTGCTGGGAAACCGCGACGACAGAACCAGAAAATCTCTTTAACATGCCCGCAAACTGAATTTCGTCTTGAAAAATAACCTTTTGCACAGGATTTTCTTTTGTCATGAACGCTGTTTTACTGGCTGTCGTTCTCATGCTCGGGCTCTCCCTGGCCCGGGTGAACGTGGTGATTTCCCTGATCGTGGCGAGCGTGGTCGGCGGACTGGCCGGAGGGCTGGACATGGCGGCCACCCTCAAGGCCTTCAATGCCGGCATCGGTGGCGGGGCCGGTGTGGCGCTGTCATATGCCTTGCTCGGAGCCTTTGCTCTGGCTCTGGCCCAGTCCGGCCTGCCGCATGCGCTGGCCGACAGGCTGCTGGCGATGGTGCAACGCGGACAGGGCACACTGCTCAAGTGGGCCGTGCTCGGCGCACTGATCCTGATGGCCATTTCGTCGCAAAACATCCTGCCCATCCACATTGCCTTCATTCCCCTGGTGGTGCCGCCCCTGCTGTTCGTGCTGGCCAGACTGCGGCTGGACCGCCGGGCCGTGGCCTGTGTGCTGACCTTCGGCCTGATTACGCCGTACATGACTATGCCAATCGGATTCGGAGAAATCTATCTGAATCAGATCCTCATGAGCAATGTCGCCAAGGCCGGGCTGGACACCTCCGGCATCCATGCCAGTCACGCCATGCTGATTCCGGCCCTGGGCATGATTGCCGGCCTGCTGATCGCCCTGCTGGTCAGCTACCGCAAGCCGCGTGATTACGACATGGCCCGCATCAGCGATGTCGAACGCGAATCCGTGGCGTATACGTCACGTTCCATCTGGGTGTCGGTTATTGCCGTGGCCATTGCCTTTGCCGTACAGCTGACCGTGGATTCGATGCTGATCGGTGCACTGGCCGGCTTTCTGGTATTCGTACTGGGTGGCGTGGTCAACTGGCGCGAAGCTGACGGCATCTTCAGCGACGGCATGAAGATGATGGCCACCATCGGACTGGTGATGATTGCCGCCGCCGGCTTTGCCGAAGTGCTCAAGGCGACCGGCGAGATCGGCTCGCTGGTACAGGCCTCCGCCGATGCCATCGGCCACAGCAAGGCACTGGCTGCGCTGCTGATGCTGCTGGTGGGCCTGCTGGTCACCATGGGCATTGGCTCGTCGTTCTCGACCATCCCGATCCTCGCCGCCATCTACGTGCCGCTGGCCATCGAAATGGGCTTCGGCCCGCTGGCCATCATCAGCCTCGTCGGTACGGCCGGCGCCCTGGGTGATGCCGGCAGCCCGGCTTCGGACTCCACCCTGGGTCCGACCGCCGGCCTGAACGTCGACGGCCAGCACAACCACGTCTGGGATACCGTCGTGCCGACCTTCCTGCACTACAACCTGCCGCTGCTGGTGGCCGGCTGGATCGCTGCCATGGTGCTGTAAGCAGTACTGGCTCCGTATTTCAGGAGACTCGCCCGCGCCATCCCCGGGATCACCGGCCTGACCGGCTCCGGCCGGCTTGCAGCCACCGCGCGGCAAGCCGGATACCCTCTGGACCGGACAACCATGCCGTTTTCCCTTGCGGCCCGGCAGCCTGTGCCGGCCGGCTGACCACCGGATCCCTGTCTGCCGTATCCGGTACGGTACATCCTCCACGCCGGCAGGTCTGCCTCCGCCACTGGCCGGACACGGATATCCTGGACAGACCGGCTCACATGAATGTGAAGGATCGTCGCAGCAGTGCGAGGACATTGACCAGACCATGACTGGCGCTGTCCGGCGCTTGTTGCATGGATGTCCGCACTCATCACCAGCCCGGCACGGCGTGTCACGCTCCTGCCAGAACCCTCCGGCGACCTGCCGGATACCGGTATCAGCCGCCCGGTCGCCGGTTCACCGGACAGCATCATCCCGCCAGCCCGGATCCCAATAGCGCGGTCGCTGCCCGCGCCAGCCGGACACGGTCACCTGGTCGTGCAGCTGCACACGGATGGCCCCCTGCCAGTCGGTACGCCAGCGCTGCATGCCCGCCTCCCGCAGACGTTCCCAGACCTGGCGCTGCGGGTGCCGGTAACGGTTGCGGTAGCCGGCGCTGACAATCGCCGCCTGCGCCCCCACCGCCTGCAGGAATGCCATCCCCGATGAAGTGCGGCTGCCGTGATGCCCCACCAGCAGGACATCGCTGGGCAGTGCCGGTTCGGCCAGCAGTTCCGCCTCGCCCACCTGTTCCAGATCCCCGGTCAACAGCATCGAGCGCCCCTGCCGGCTCGTGACCTTCAGCACGCAACTGGCATTGTTGTCGCTGGCATTCTCCGCCACTCCTGCGGTCGGCCACAGCACGTGGAATGCCACCCCGTCCCACGTCCAGCGCTGCCCCTGGCGGCAAGCGGCAAATCCCTGTCCCGGCCAGCGCCCGGGCCGGCTGCTCCAGCGTCCGGCATCCGGCCACAGCGGCGCCAGCACGGCCCAGCCACCGGCATGGTCACTGTCGTCGTGCGACAGCATGACCCGGTCCGGAGCACGCACACCCCGTCCGGCCAGATACGGCAGCAACGTGCGGCTGGCTGTCGCCCCGGACGGCCCGCCCGGACCGACGTCGTACACCAGCGTGTGACGGGCGGTTTCCACCACCACGCTCAGCCCCTGCCCCACGTCCAGCACGGTCAGCCAGACTTCGCCTGCAGCCGGGCGCTCCGTCACCGGCCAGAGCAATGGCAACCACAGACAGGCCGCCAGTCCGCGCACCGACCACGACGGCAGCACCATCAGCACGCTGCCGAGCAAGGCCAGCATCACGCTCCAGCCCGCCGGTGCCGGAATCTGCCATTGCGGGCCGGCGGCCAGCCAGCGCAGGGGTTCCAGCGCCTGCCCCAGCGACCAGGCGACCAGTTGCAAGGGCGCATCGAACGGTTGCAGCAGCGCCAGCAACGAGGCCAGCGTCAGCGCACCGCCCAGCACCGGTGCGGCGTACAGGTTGGCCAGTGGCGACAGCAGCGGCAGGCTGCCGAACCAGGCCAGCAGCAGGGGCACCGACGCGGCCGTGATCGCCAGCTGGGCACCGGCAACGGCAGCCATGCCGCGCCATGCGCCCGGACGACCGCTGCCGACGGCCAGCAGGGCCGCCACCAGCCCGAAGGACAGCCAGAATCCGGCCTGCGTTGCCGCCCACGGGTCCGGCAGCAATACAGCCAGCAAGGCCAGCAGCCACACCTGGCGCATCGGCCAGCGCCGGCGCTGCTGCAAGGCCCAGCAACCGGCCGCCAGCATGTAAAGGGCGCGCAAAGTCGGTACCGAACTGCCGGCCAGCAGGGCATAGCCTGTCGCACCGGCCAGCCCGGCCCAGGCCGCCAGCGGCCGCAATGAACGGCCCCGCCAGGTGCGGCGACGCACCAGCCAGCCAGCCAGTCCGGTCAGGGCGCCGGCCAGCAGTGCCAGATGCAGGCCGGAAATGCTGACTACGTGAGTGGTGCCGGTCCGGGCCAGCCATTGCCATTGTTCCGGTGTGATGGCGCGCGTATCGCCAATGGTCAGGGCCGCCAGCAGCCCGGCTCCGGCCTCGTTGCCGGCCACCGTCCGGATGCGCCCGGCCTGATGCGCGCGCCAGCGGTCGATCCGGGCAGATACGTCCTGCCACGGGGTTGAAAGGCGTTCGGGCGAGCGAGCCTGACAACGCGCCAGCAAGCCCTGCGCCATCAGCCAGCCTTCCATGTCGAATGCGTGCGGATTGGCCTGCGCGTGCAGCCGCTGACAGCGCAATTCTGCCCGCCAGCGGCTGCCGGCCAGATCGGCCGACGGCTCGACCGGCAGGCGGACCTGTATCCGTGACGGCAAAGACAAGCCTTCCGGCACCGCCTCAACGGCGGCCACCGCCTGCACCCGGCCCATGCCGTCCACTTGCGGCAGTCCGCGGACGGTGAATTGTGCCGTCACGGGCTGCATTTCCTGCGCGGGCGGCAGTTGTTCGGCCAGCCGCAGGTCCAGCCGCCATGCGCTCCACAGCACGCCCAGGCACAGCCAGCCCCAGGCGGGCCAGCGGCCGCGCACGCCGGCCCAGCATCCCAGCAGGATCACGCCGGCGGCGACCCCGTGTACCGGCAGGGAGACAGGCAGATTGGGCGGCAGCATCAGGCCCGCGACCAGCCAGGCAAGGACAGGCATGAAGGCACTCTCCCGGCAGAAAATATTCATTTTGCATGAAATGATTTTCCCACGCGGGCTTTCGCGCCAGCGGCCCAGCATCGACAATGCGTTTTTGTCACGATTGATGGTTGGTCATGTTTCACGGTCTGCTCGCCACGCCCGATGTCTCCCCTGCCACGCTGGAGCACTTTGCTGCCGGTTACGGACTGTCGTGTCTGGCAACGCCGCCGGACGAGGGCTACTGGCTGGCCTGGCGCGAAGGCGTACTGGGACTGGAAAGCCCGCACCACGGCGCGGTGACGGCCGATTTTGTCGGTGGCGCCGCCCGGCACCGGCGCGAATTCGGCGGCGGTGCCGGGCAGCCGGTCGCCCGCGCCATCGGCCTGAAAGGCAGCCAGCGTCCGCAGGTGGTCGACGCCACCGCCGGGCTGGGCCGCGACGCGTTCGTGATGGCCAGCCTGGGTTGCCGGGTCACGCTGGTCGAGCGCTCGCCCGTGGCGGCCGCCCTGCTCGACGATGCGCTCGCCCGCGCCCGGCTGGACCCGGCCACGCACGAGATTGCCACCCGCATGCAGCTGGTGTTTGCCGATGCCGCCGACTGGCTGGCGCGACAACCGGCCGGCAGTGTGGACGTGGTCTACCTGGACCCGATGTTTCCCGATACCGGCAAGTCCGCTGCGGCCAAAAAAGAAATGCAGGCGTTTCAGGTCGTGGTGGGGGACGATCTGGATGCCGGTCGCCTGTTGCAGGTGGCCCGGCAGGTTGCCGGCAAGCGGGTGGTGGTCAAGCGCCCGCGGCTGGGGGCACTGTTGACCGGTGAAAAACCCGCCGGCCAGCAAGTGGGCAAAAGCACCCGCTTCGACCTCTACGCCCCGCTACCGACAGCCAGTGCCTGAGAGGCGCTGATACCATCTGCTTTCTCCACGCGCCGGTGCACGCCTGACCAGTGTTCGCCTGAAGTTTTGCTCACCGCGCCCGGCAGCCATCCGGGCGGATGCCGTCACGCCGGCAAGCTGAGTACAGGCACACCGGAAACGGCGGCAAACCAGCCAGCGAATCCCTTTCGCCCTGGTACCGGCACCTGCCACAACCCGGCTCCGGAGCCGACCAGTTGCCCGGTCCGGTTCCCGGACGGACAGCAGACAGGGCGCCGGGCAACCATGCCTGTCCTGCTTCGGGTGCGGAGGCCGCTCACCACGGCATCCGCAGCAAAATGCCCCGGCAGGGTCTGCCTGCAACCGTCAGCAGGCCGACGGTTGATCTGCCCCGCGTCTTGCCCCCTGTCTTCGCCATGCCGGTACGTTTGGTTCGCCATGCCGGTACGTTTGGCAGGCGCGGGAGGCATCCGGATGACTGTCCACGCGCCAGTTCACCTTCACTGGCCTCAAGCACCCGGCTTGCGGTCCCGCACATCCGGTCTCCGGTTGGTACGGCAGGCAACTCCGGCATTCGCTGACACCCACGGCGATATCCGCAAGGCCCGCGACAAACTGCATGTTTGTCGCACCGGGCAGGCCGGAAAACTATCCGGCCTCAGGCCCGGTTGCCATCACGGGACGGGTGCCGATGCGCCCGAAGTCAAAGTGCTCGCGCGCCCAGGCCCACAGTTCGGCCAGCGGCCAGCGGCTGCCGGGAACAGGCTGGTTCAGTCGCCTGAGCGCCAGCAGCAGTTCATCAGCGGCATGATCGGCACGGATGGCCGGTGCCAGCGTCTGCTTGGACAGTTTTTCACCCGCTGCATTCACCACCAGCGGCACATGGGCATGACGCGGCACCGGCACACCCAGTGCGTGCATCAGCACGATCTGCCGTGGCGTGGAATCCAGCAGGTCGGCGCCGCGCACGATGTCGGTCATGCCCTGGTCGGCATCGTCAACCACCACCGCCAGTTGGTAGGCCCACAGACCATCGGCCCGCCGCAACACGAAATCACCGACATCACGGGCAACGTCCTGCACCTGCTCCCCCACGATGCGGTCAATGAAACGCACCGGACCGGAGGGCACCCGCAGACGCCAGGCCCGGGCAGTCTGCCCGGCCGGCAAGCCGTTGCGGCAGGTTCCGGGATAGACCGGGCCGTCAATGCCACGCACGGCTGCACGGGCAATGTCCTTGCGGGTGCAGGCACAGGGATAGGCGACACCGGCCGCGATCAGGCGCTCCAGCGCTGCGGCGTACCGCTCGTACCGGTCGTGCTGGTAGACCAGTTCACCATCCCATTCAAAGCCGAAGGCTTCAAGCGTGGCGAGGATCTGGCTGCTGGCACCGGGCATTTCGCGCGGCGGGTCGAGGTCTTCGATCCGCAGCCACCATTCGCCACCGTGGCGACGGGCATCCAGACAGCTGGCCACGGCGGTCAGCAGGGAGCCTGCATGCAGCAGGCCGGTCGGGCTGGGAGCAAAACGGCCGCGGTAGCGGCGGGCAGGAGCGGAAGTCACGGCTAAACGGTGCGGAGTTTCTAGAATGGAGGCTGGAACGTCTGCGCAAGGATAGCTGCCATGACCCACGTCGTCACTGAAGCCTGCATCCGCTGCAAATACACCGACTGTGTCGAGGTGTGTCCGGTGGACTGCTTTCGCGAAGGCCCCAACTTCCTGGTCATCGACCCGCGCGAATGCATCGACTGCGTGCTGTGCGTGGCCGAGTGTCCGGTGGGAGCCATCTATGCCGATGACGACGTACCGCCCGACCAGCGGGATTTCATCGCGCTGAATGCCGAGCTGGCGGCCCGTCCGGACTGGCGCCCCATCACCATGGCCAGGCTGCCGCCGGACGATGCCGATGACTGGGCGCAGGTACAGGACAAGCGCCATGAACTCGACCGCAACGGCGCCTGACTTACCGGGCTGTAAAGCGCATGACGTAGGCTTTGCTGCCGATGTCCACCCGCATGTCCCAGTCGCGCGCGCCGCTGGCACACACCGGCAGCATGACCCTGGCGCTCCAGCGCCGGTCTGCGGCGGGGATCAGGCGATAGGGCGGCACGCCCATGTCCATGCCGGGCATTTCAAAGCGGGCCATCGGCGTTTCGCCAGTGCCGCTGACTTCGATTTCGAACGGCTTGCCGTGCACGGGTGGCGTGACGAAGCGCAGGCTGGCACCGCTGTCACCCAGCGGGCAGGTACGGGCCGTATCCGGACAGGCCAGCATTTCGGCAGTGGCCGGTTTCGCCTCGCCGGTCCAGCCGTACCACAGTACCCCGAGCTTGAACACGCCCAGTACGACCAGCGCTAGGGCAATCCAGAACCAGCGTTGCATCTGCTTGCGTGTCATTGCCATGCCCCCCGCATCCAGGCGATTCCGTGTGCCCCATGCGCCCGTGCGGTCTGCATGTCCTGCGGCTGCATGCCGCCCAGGGCGTAGACCGGCATGGGCCAGCGGCCGCCGGCCAGTCCGGCAAAGCGGGACCAGCCCAATGGCGGCACCCCCGGGTGGCTCGGAGTCGGCATGACATGCCCCAGCATGACGTAGTCCAGTCCCAGCCGGGCGGCCTGTTCCAGTTCCTCCTGCCCGTGTACCGACGCACCGGCCCAGTCGGCGGCCGGACGAACATCCAGCGCCATCAGTTGTGCGGCAGTCAGATGGACGCCGTCCAGCCCGGCTACCGGCATCGTGGTACCGGCCAGCAGCACACGGCCACCACTACCGGCGGTCAGTGCCCGGATTTCATGCGCCAGCTGCACACGGTCGGCTTCGGCCCAGCCAGGCTCCCGCACGATCACCAGCGGAAAAGCAGCCGGGTCGGCACCAATGCGCGCGAGGATGGCAGCGGCTCCGGTCTCGCTGGCACAGGTCAGCGTCAGCGTGTCAGGCAAGGACAGCGCCCGGAATACCGGCGTGTTGGCCGGCAGCACCGGCGCGACATTCAGGGCACCGGCCGCAGGCTGCCATGCCCAGGTCTGGCCTTCGCGTGCCTGCGGCTGGCCTTGCCAGCGGGTTACCCGCCAGAACGACAGCCGCACGCTGGCGTGCTCGTAGTGAAAATGCTGGGTCAGCCACGGTGTGGCTTCTTCGACGGTGAGACCCAGCTCTTCGTCAAGCTCGCGGACCAGTGCCTGATACGGTGTTTCTCCGGCTTCAAGCTTGCCGCCCGGGAATTCCCAGTAACCGGCATACGGCTTGCCCGGTGGCCGGCTCGACAGAAAAAAGTCGCCGTTCGGGGCCTGCAGCACCCCGGCGACGACATCTACCCACTTGTTCATGATGCCTGCTACAGCTCGCCGTCCCCGTAACGCTGGATGCCGCGGCGCTCTGCCCACTGGAGCAGCCGCCGGTACACCGGATCGGGAACGTATTGATGAATGATGTTTTCCCAGCCCATCGGGCCGACCAGCCCGCGCACCATGGTGGACGACACCTCGGCAAACTCGCGGGGCGGCAACAGGAAAATGGTGTTGATGTTCGGATACAGGTCCGAATTGACATAGCGCATGGCGCGCTCGTACTCGTAATCGCTGGTCGTACGGATACCGCGCACGATGTAGTTGGCCCCTACCGACTGGGCATACGACACCAGAAACTGGTTGTCGAAGACTTCGACGCGCAGGTTCGGATACTGCTGGGTGGTTTCCCGCAGCATGGCGGCCCGGTCGTCGGCGCTGAAGGTGCAGTGCTTGTCGGGGTTGACCCCGATCGCCACGATCAGCTCGTCAAACAGCTCGACGGCCTGCTGGATCATCCACAAATGGCCATTGGTCACCGGGTCAAAACTGCCGGCATAAACCGCGCGTTTCAAGGATCGCCTCCCGTTGCAGTGCAAAAACAGGATGCGCGCACTGTAAACGCAGCACAGGCCCGCGGCAAAACTTTTTGCATGAAGACATGCAAAACAACAGGTCAGTATTCACCCAGAATAGCCCGCCACTGAGGCGAATCAGGCAGACAGTATGACGGGGCGGGCAACTGCCAGAATGCCCCTCGTTGCAGGAGTGCCACGATTTTCCGCTCCCCGGGTGGCGGGGTCAGGTCACCATCAAAACCGGCCAGTGCAATCACCTCCCCCACCCGCAACGGTGCCCGGTACACGCTGGTCACCTGCACCCATACCAGTTCGTGCCGTCCGTCGCGCAAGGCCGGTGCCACTTCGATTCCCACCACGGCATCAGCCTGCCGCCACAGGGCCGGCGACCAGATTTCCACATCTGCAGCCTGCACCAGACCTGCCATCAGCAACCCGATACCGGCCCACACGGCTTTCATGCTGGTTTCTCCCGGCCACCACACATGGCTTCAGTATCGGCAGGAGCGGCAGATTTCCCAAGCCACGCCCGATAATGACATTTGACTTAAAAATGCATTTCGCGATACCTCTTCCGGCATCCATTACCTCTTGTGTCTGTCAGCCGGATGCCAACTTCTCGCCGCTCCCGTCTGCCGTGCCGGTTCTTGTGCCTGGCAAGTGGCCTGGCATGTGCACTCGCAGCATACGCTGCCCCCCTGCCAGACCATGCAGCGCCGGCATTCTTTGCAACCTTGTTGTTGGCCGCACTGCTCCTGTCGTGGCTGGGCTGGGCCCTGAACCGCCGGTACTGGCGCCGGCGAGAGCAGCTTTACCGCGCCCAGGGCAACGAACTGCGCGACCTGCGGGCGCAGTACGATGCCCTGATCGAACAATCGCTGGTCGGCATCTACATCCTCAAGGAACACACGCTGATCTATGCCAACCAGCGTGCCGGCGAGATGCTGGGGTATCCGGCTGGCGAGCTGGCCGGAAAAACCCTGGCCGACCTGATGCCCCCCGAGGTAGCACACGAAATCATCGCCTCCGTCAGCCGACGCCACCGAGACAGCATCATCGAGCAGCACTATGTGCTGCCACTGCTGCACCGCGATGGCCACCGGCTGTCAGTAGAGCTTCACAGCCGCCTGACTGAATTCCGTGGCGAGCGGGTCATCGTCGGCGTCGGCCTCGACATCAGCGCCCGCCTGGAAACCGAACGCACGCTGCAACTGGCCGCCACCGTGTTTGAAAACTCCAGCGAAGGCATCCTGCTCACCGATGCCGACGGTACCCTCATCACCGTCAATCCGGCTTTTACCCGCATCACCGGCTACACCGAAGACCAGGCCCTGGGACGCCGCTCGCGCATGTTCCGCACCGACCACGTCGGCCAGGCCACCAACCTGCAGATGATGCAGTCGCTGGCCGAGCACGGGCACTGGCAGGGAGAAATGTTCGACCGGCACCGCGACGGCCGCCTGTATCCGGTCTGGCTGTCCCTGAGCGCGGTATACGATGAAGACCGGGTATCCAACTACGTCGGCGTGTTTACCGACATTTCGCGCCGCAAGGCCGCCGAAGACCGGCTGGTATTCCTCGCCAGCCATGATCCGCTCACCCGCCTGCTCAACCGCGATGCCCTGTTCCGCAAGCTCGAGGACATCTGCCTCTCCGGCATCGAGCAGTCCTTTGCCGTCCTGTTCATCGACCTTGACCGCTTCAAGCTCATCAACGACAGCTTCGGTCACGCCACCGGAGACGACCTCCTGCGCATCGTGGCTGCACGCCTGTCATCTGCCGCAGGCGACCATGCCCTGCTGGCCCGCCAGGGCGGCGACGAATTCACCCTGCTGCTGGAGAACGCCGGCCAGCGCGCAGCCGTCATCGACATGACCAAGCGGCTGCTGGAAGAACTGTCGCAGCCCGTCACGCTGGAAAACCAGGAACTGCACATCACCGCCTCCATCGGCATCGCCCTGGCCCCCGAACACGGCAAGGATGCCGCCACCCTGCTGCGCCACGCCGACACCGCGCTCTATCGCGCCAAGGATGCCGGCAAGAACACCTTTGCCTTTTTTACCCACACCCTGCACGGCCTTTCCAACCAGCGCCTGGCTCTTGAAAACGCCTTGCGCCACGCTCTGGCACGCAAACAGCTCTCGCTGGCATACCAGCCGCAGGTCGATCCGCACCGCCAGCGCCTGATCGGCGTCGAAGCCCTGCTGCGCTGGCAGCATCCCGAACTGGGCCAGGTCTCTCCCGTCACTTTCATTCCGCTGGCCGAAGAAACCGGACTGATCCTGCCAATCGGCCGCTGGGTACTGGAAACCGCCTGCCGGCAGCTGGCAGCGTGGGACACGGCCGGATTCAGCGTGGGCCACGTCGCGGTCAACCTGTCGGCCCACCAGTTCAACGACCCCGGCCTCACGCATCACCTGAAAGCAGTCCTGTCGGACAGCGGTCTCGCCGCCCGCAGGCTGGAGCTGGAAGTGACCGAGAGCACCCTGATCAACAACCCGACCGCAGCCATCGCCCTGATGACCGAGCTCAAGGAACTGGGCGTGCGCCTGTCGATCGACGACTTTGGCACCGGCTACTCCAGCCTGGCCCAGCTCAAGCGCTTCCCGCTCGACACGCTGAAAATCGATCGCACTTTCGTCAGCGGCATTCCGGCTGATGCCAGCGATCTGGCCATCACCGAAGCCATCATCGCCATGGCCAAGAAACTGTCGTTGTCCGTGGTCGCCGAAGGCGTGGAAACGGCTGACCAGCGCGACTTTCTGGCCCGCTGCGGCAGCGAGCTGATCCAGGGCTATTTCTACAGCCCGCCGCTGGCTGCCGAGGCCCTGCCGGCATTCTGCCGGACGTTCGACAACGACGCGCCTCCGGTCACACTGACCTGAGCCAGCCCGGCAACTAACCGGTAGAATGCCGCCTTCGCCTCTTCTTGCCGGACCCCAGCGTGTCGCAGAAAAAACTCATCCACGGTTTTCATGCCGTCAATGCCCGCCTGTTCCAGTCGCCCAAAAGCCTGATCGAAATCTACATCGCCCGCGGCCGTGAAGACCGCCGCATGCAGGAAGCGCTGGCCAAGGCCGCCGACGAAGGCCTCCGGGTCATCCCGCTGGACAGCGAGCGGCTCGATGCCATGACCGGCCACGCCCGCCACCAGGGCATCGCCGCCGTGATCGATGCCAGCCACCGCATCGTCAACGTCGACGACGTGCTCGACACCCTGACCGTTCCGCCCTTCCTGCTGATCCTCGACGGCATCACCGACCCGCACAATCTCGGCGCCTGCCTGCGCGTGGCCGATGCCATGGGCGTGCATGCCGTGCTGGCCCCCAAGGACCGCTCGGCCGGCCTCAACGCCACCGTCAGCAAGGTTGCCTGCGGTGCAGCCGAAACCGTGCCGTACATCCAGGTCACCAACCTCGCCCGCACCCTGCGCGACCTCAAGGACCGCGGCATCTGGATCGCCGGCACCGACATGGACGGCCAGAGTGACCTCTACCATTTCGAAGCACCGGAATCGCTGGCATGGGTCATGGGCTCCGAAGGCGAAGGCATGCGCCGCCTGACCCGCGAGCACTGCGACCTGCTGGTCAGCATCCCGATGTTCGGCACGGTGGAAAGCCTCAACGTGTCGGTTGCCACCGGCATGGTGCTGGCCGAAACCCGCCGCCAGCACACGCTCGCCGCCGAACGCCGCCAGGCCTGAGCCGGCTGCACTACACTCCGGTTCATGACCCGCCTCGCCCGCCCGCTGTTTGCCCTGCTCGCCGTCCTGTGGACGGCGGGCCTGCTGCTGCTCGCGGCGCCGGCACAGGCAGCCTGTCATGACGGCATGCCGGCCGCGCACGAAGCCGGTACATCGCTCCGCCACGCCGCCCCCCCCGACGAACCCGCCCTGTCGGTCTGCCGCAACGGCACCACTGACTGCCAGGGCGCCGTCGCCGGCAGCCACGCCTGTTGCGTCGTCGCCCTGCCGGCCGATGCCGTTCCGGCCGGCCTGCCGCTCCTGACGCTGGCCACCACCCGCCCGGCCACGGCAATCGCCCCGCTGGCCAGCCGGGCACTCCCTCCGCCGGACAAGCCTCCGCGCGCCTGACCTTTCTCCCGCTCATGCGGCCGTCACCTTCCGGTGCCGGCCATGTCTGCCCGCCGGCCGGCTGATGGCCGCCGGCACGAGAGAAAGCTTCTGTCATGCAACGACGTCACCTGCTGACGGCGCTCGCCAGCCTGCCGCTGTGGCCGCTGGCTGCCCGCGCCAATCCGCATGCCCATCACGGCATGCCCGCCCCCGCATCCACACCCGCCGCACCGGCTCCGGTCACCCGCCAGCCGCTATCGAGCGGAGCGCCCCTGCGCGAACCGGCCCGCCTTGCCAACCAGTCCGGTATGGCCGGCCGGTTTACCGGCACCCTGACCATGGCCGAAACCGGCCATGCACTGCTGCCCGGCGAACCGACCCGGCTGTGGAGCTACAACGGCAGCGTACCGGGACCAATCATTGAACTCACCGCCGGCGACCAGGTCAGCCTGACCCTGCGCAACCGGCTGGCTGAATCCACCACCGTGCACTGGCACGGCCTGCCAGTGGCACCGGAGTTCGACGGCCACCCGCGTCATGCCATCGCCCCCGGCAACGATTTTGTCGCCCGCTGGCAGCTGCCGGCCGACTGGTACGGCACCTGCTGGTATCACCCGCATCCGCATGGCCGCACCGCACGCCAGGCGGCCATGGGGCTGGCCGGTGCCGTACTGGTGCGCGATCCGGCGGACCCGCTGGCCGGCCTGCCGGAAAGCCTGCTGGTGATTTCCGACCAGCGTTTCGATGCCGGCAACCAGGTGGCCGCCCACACGCTGGCGGCCTGGATGGACGGCCGCGAAGGCGATGTGGTGCTGGTCAACGGACAGCATCGCCCGCGCCTGACCATCGCCCCCGGTGAAACCCGGCGCCTGCGCGTAGTCAATGCCTGCGCTGCCCGCTACCTGCGGCTGGCCGTGCCCGGAGCCAGACTGGTGCGGGTCGCCAGTGACGGCGGCTGGCTGCCGGCGCCGCAACCGGTCGAGGACTACCTGCTGGTGCCGGGCGAACGCAGTGAATTCGTCGTCACCTTCCCGCACCATGCCGGCACACCGCTAACGCTGGTGTCGCTGCCCTATGCCCGGCAGAAAATGATGAGCCCGGAACAGACCGCGCCTGTTCCCCTGCTGGATATCGGAATCGACAGCAACCGTGCGCCGGCAGCGCCGTTCACCCTGCCGGCCACCCTCAGGCCGGTGGTGCCGCTCGGCACACCGGTACGCCGGCGCGAAATCGTGCTGGACGAGCGCCCGTACGACATGGCCGCCCATGCCGGTCACGCCATGACCGACCCGCAGCGCAGGGTTGAAGGGCTGTTCCTGATCGACGGCAAGACCTACGACATGGACCGCATCGACCTGGAAGCGCGCGTGGGTGAGGTCGAGGCGTGGGAGGTGGTCAACCGCAGCCACATGGACCATCCCTTCCACCTGCATGGCGGCCGTTTCCAGCTGGTGGCCATTGATGGCCGTCCGGTGACGCCCACCTGGCGCGACACCGTCAACCTGCCGCCGCGCTCGCGCCTGACCCTGCTGACCCGCTTCGATCATCCGGGCGATCTGCTCTACCACTGCCACATCCTCGAACACGAAGACGCCGGCATGATGGCCACCCTGCGGGTGCGGGCCTGAATTGCATCATCGTTTCGTGTTTTTTCCTGAATCCCGATCCAAACCGACTGGAGTTGTCATGTCTTACCGTCTTTCTCGCCTGCTGGCCCCGCTGGCCCTGCTGACCGCTGTCTCGACTGCTCAAGCACAGGCACTTCCCACCGCTGTCGTCCACGAGCAGCCGGGCTGCGGCTGCTGCCACCTGTGGGTGGATCATCTCAAGTCTTCCGGCTTCAGCACCCAGGCCAAGGTGGAGCCGGAAATCTGGCAGAAAAAGCAGCGTCTGGGCGTGCCGCAGCAGCTGGCGTCGTGCCACACTGCCGAAATCGGCGGCTATGTGTTTGAAGGCCATGTGCCGGCCGACCTCGTCAAGCAGGTGCTGCGCGACAAGCCGGCCATCCGCGGGCTGGCCGTGCCGGGCATGCCGGCGGGGTCGCCGGGCATGGAAATGCCCGATGGCCGCAAGGACCGTTATCAGGTCATCGCCTTTGACCGTAACGGTAAAACCCGCGTCTACGCTACCCGCTGACGCAGGCATGAACGGGGGAAGAGCATGACAGGCATCCCCCGAACCGGGGTCAGCCGTTACAATGCTGCGAGCTGACCCGTCCGACCTGCCATGCAACCGATCCTGTCCCCGCTCGCCCTGCGCGAAGTCTCGCCCGCCCAGTTGTCACGCCTGTTGCGCGACAACCGGCCCATGCTGGAAGTCAATCCGCTGCCGGCCAGGCTTCCCGACCTCAAGGATGGCGAGCAGGTCAATGCCCGCGTGGTCGACTCGCTGTCGGGCAACCGCTTTCTGGTGCTGGTCAAGAACCAGCTCCTGACCCTCAACCTCAACCGCGGCCAGATGCTGGCCGCCGAGCCGGGCTCCACCCTGCGCCTGTCGGTGGCACAGGTTTCGCCCAAGCTCACCTTCCATCTCAACGGCGACCCGCTCAGCGAGCAGGTCGACCGTCAGCTGTCGCGCGTCACCCTCTCGGGTGCCTCGCGCTACCTCGCCACCCTGCTGACACAGGCCGCTCGCGGTAATGAAGACAGCCGCGCCCAGGCCACGCCGGATGGTGCCCGCACGCCCCTGATCGCCCGCCAGCCCGGCATGACCGCCATGCAGAACGCGCTGGCCGCCCAGCCCGACACCAAGGCCATGGCCCAGGCACTGCGCCTGCTGGTCAGCGGCAGCGGTGCCTTTTACGAATCGCACCTGGCGCAATGGGTCAACGGCCAGCGCCCGCTTGCCGACATCCAGGCCGAACCGCAGGCCCGGCTGGAACTGCCGCGCGCCCTGTTGTCGCTGCTGACCCAACAGCATGCCGAAGCGGAAAACGAACCGGTCAGCGACCGCTACGCCAGCCTGCGTGCCGCCCTGCTCGGCCCGGACGAGCAGGAAGCCACCGCCACCCGCCACCAGAATGCCAACACCGCACTGGGGCAACTGGTCGCCCGCCAGCTCGACACGCTGGAACACCGCCAGTTGCTGGTGCAGGGCACGGCCTGGCCGGAACAGGGATTCGAACTGCTGGTCGAAGAAGAACCGCACACTGACGAGCGCGAAGCCGAAGGCGGCAGCGCCCAGCCCGGCAGCTGGACCGGCCGGCTGGCACTCAACCTGCCGCACCTGGGTCCGGTCGAGGCCCGCATCCGCCTGACCGGCAGCGGCGTGCAGATCCGCATGGATGCCCTCAGCCCCGCATCGGCGGCCCAGCTGGCCGCCCACCGCAACCAGCTGGCCGGACAGCTTGATTCCGGCGGTTTGACCCTCATCC
>JAGPIM010000107.1 GCA_018055005.1 Laribacter sp. | reverse complement strand
GGGCTACCCATCACCCCGAGTTCGACGGCTGGCGCTGGAGCGACTACTGGTCGCCCATCGAGCATGTCATCGACTTCAAGCGCAACGTGTACGAAATGGCGCTGACCGAACTGTCGCGTTACCTGCGCGGACTCGAGTCGCGCCAGACCAGCGATGCCGGAGTGGTGCAGCCTGATGGCGCACCTCTCTGAGCGTGCCTTGCCGGCACTGCTTCCACAGTCGCGCCTGGTATCGTTCCTTGCATGGGGGCTGGTACCGGGCATGCTGCTGTGGTCCAGCGTGTCGCCTCATGACCGGCTGACCTGGTGGCTGGAAGTCCTGCCGGTCCTGGCCGGGCTGCCGCTGCTGGCGTGGTGTCACCGCCATTTCCCGCTGACTCCGCTGGTGCAGGTGGCCATCGTCCTGCACATGCTGGTATTGCTGTACGGCGGACACTACACCTACGCCCTGACGCCGTTCGGAGACTGGTTGCAGTCATGGCTCGGGTTGTCCCGCAACCCGTTTGACCGCATCGGCCACCTGATGCAAGGGGCCGTGCCGGCGCTGATCGTCCGCGAAGTCCTGCTGCGCCGCACGCCCCTGACACCGGGAGGATGGCTGGTGTTTCTGGTCATCTCGGTGTGCCTGGCCATCAGTGCCGGCTACGAACTGATAGAATTCGCCGCCGCCCGGCTTCTGGGGCAGGGGGCTGACCAGTTTCTCGCCATGCAGGGCGATGTCTGGGATACCCAGTGGGACATGCTGTGCGCCTTGATTGGCGCATCGGTGTCGCTGCTCCTGTTTTCCCGCTGGCATGACCGCCAGCTCGCCTGACTGAACATTCCCAATGAGCCAGATTTACGACGAAAGCGCGGTGCGCGTCCTCAAGGGCCTCGAGCCTGTCAAGGAACGCCCCGGCATGTACACCCGGACCACCGATCCCACCCATATCTGTCAGGAGGTGATCGACAACGCGGCTGACGAGGCGCTGGGCGGCTTTGCCAGAAAAATTGCGGTCACCGTTCATGCCGATGGTTCGTTATCCGTTGAAGATGACGGGCGCGGCATTCCGGTCGGCCTGCACCCTGCCGAAGGCGTGCCGGTGGTCGAACTGGTGTTCACCCGCCTGCACGCCGGCGGCAAGTTCGACAAGCAGGCCGGCGGTGCCTATGCGTTTTCCGGCGGCCTGCACGGTGTCGGCGTGTCGGTCACCAATGCCCTGTCCACCCGGCTGGAGGTCGAGGTCAGGCGTGATGGCAGCGTCTGGCAGATTGCTTTTTCCGGCGGTGATGTGGTCGAGCCACTCACCCGGACCGGCAGCTGTGGTCCGCGCACCAGCGGAACGCGGGTCCGGGTCTGGCCTGATCCGCGCTACTTCGAAAGTCCGCGTTATTCGCTGCACGAACTGGAGCGCCTGCTGCGCGCCAAGGCCGTGCTGCTGCCGGGGGTCGCCGTCACGCTGACGGTGGAAAAAGCCGATGGCAGCAGCGACATCCGCACCTGGCGTTACCCCGACGGCCTCAAGAGCTATCTGGCGGAGCTGTGCCAGGGCGATGCGCCGCTGGCGCCGCCCTTTGCCGGCGAAAACTACGCCGGAGCCGAGCACGACACCTTTGCCGAAGGCGAAGGGGCGGCGTGGGCCTTTGCCTGGTTCGAGGAAGGCAGCGGTGGCGGTGAGAGCTACGTCAACCTGATTCCCACCGCCAGCGGTGGCACCCACGAAGCCGGCCTGCGCACCGGCGTGTTCGAGGCCATGAAGGCCTTTGTCGAGCACCACGGCCTGATGCCGCGCGGGGTCAAGCTGGTGGCCGAGGACGTGTGGGGGCGGGCGCGCTACGTGCTGTCGGCACGGGTGCTCGACCCGCAGTTCCAGGGGCAGACCAAGGAAAAGCTCAACAACCGCGATGCCCTCAAGCTGGTCGCTGCCATGGTGCGCGACCCGTTCGAGAACTGGCTCAACACCCACGTCGAAGACGGCAAGAAAATTGCCGAGCTGGCGATCCGGCAGGCGCAGAGCCGCCTGCGCTCGGTCAAGAAAATCGAGAAGAAAAAAGGCAGCGGCGTTGCCGTGCTGCCAGGCAAGCTGACCGACTGCGAAAGCGAAGACATCGCGCGCAACGAACTCTTCCTCGTCGAAGGCGATTCCGCTGGTGGCTCGGCCAAACTCGCCCGCGACAAGGAAACCCAGGCCATCCTGCCGCTGCGCGGCAAGGTGCTCAACAGCTGGGAAACCGACCGCGACCAGCTGTTCGGCAATGCCGAAATCCACGACATCGCCGTTGCCATCGGGGTGGACCCGCATGGGTCGGGTGATACGCCGGACCTCTCCGGCCTGCGCTACGGCAAGATCTGCATCCTCTCTGATGCCGATGTGGATGGCTCGCACATTCAGGTGTTGCTGCTGACCCTGTTCTACCGGCATTTTCCGGCGCTGGTGGCAGCGGGACACGTCTGCGTTGCACAGCCGCCGCTGTTCCGGGTCGATGTGCCGGGGCAGGGCAAGAACCGGCCGCCGCGCAAGTTCTATGCGCTGGACGAAACCGAGCTGGAGGGCATTGTCGACCGCCTGCGCGCCGAGAAGGTGCGCGAAGGCAGCTGGTCGGTCAGCCGCTTCAAGGGCCTTGGCGAGATGAACCCGGAGCAGCTCAAGGACACCACCATGAATCCGGACACCCGTCGCCTGCTGCCGGTCCGGGTGCGTGACGGCGCCGACGACCTGACCCGGCGCATGTTCGTCATGCTGATGGGCAAGGGAGAGGCCGCCAGCCGGCGCAGCTGGATGGAGTCACGCGGTCACGAAGTCGAAGCCGATATTTAAGCCGGCGTATAATCGGTTTTTTTGCCGGGCGGGGGCCAGCGGTCCCCGCTCCTGTTTTATGGAGCCAGAGCAACGATGTCCGAGAGAAATGTGATTCAGGAACTGGAGGCCCGCGGCCTCATCGCGCAACAGACCGATTCCGGGGCGCTGCAAAAGCTGCTGGAAAGCGAAAGCGTGACCCTGTATTGCGGCTTCGACCCGACGGCGGACAGCCTGCATCTGGGCCACCTGGTGCCGCTTTTGATGCTGCGCCGCTTCCAGGAAGCCGGTCACCGTCCGATCGCACTGGTTGGCGGGGCGACCGGCATGATCGGCGACCCGAGCTTCAAGGCCGCCGAGCGCAAGCTCAACACCCCGGACGTGATTGCCGGCTGGGTGGACAAGATCCGTCGCCAGCTGTCGCCGTTCCTGTCGTTCGAGGGCGACAACGCCGCCGTAATGGCCAACAACTACGACTGGTTCGGCCAGATGAACGTGCTGGAATTCCTGCGCGACATCGGCAAGCACTTCTCGGTCAACGCCATGATCAAGAAGGAATCGGTGCAGCAGCGCATCAGCCGCGAAGACCAGGGCATCTCGTTCACCGAGTTTTCCTACAGCCTGTTGCAGGGCAATGACTTTGCCGAACTCAACCGCCGCTTTGGCTGCAAGCTGCAGATCGGCGGTTCCGACCAGTGGGGCAACATCACCGCCGGCATCGACCTCACCCGCCGGCTGAACCAGCAGCAGGTATTCGGCCTGACCGTGCCGCTGATCACCAATTCCGACGGCACCAAGTTCGGCAAGAGCGAAGGCAATGCGGTGTGGCTGGACCCGCAGAAGTGCTCGCCGTACAAGTTCTACCAGTTCTGGCTGGGGGTGAGCGATGCCGATGTGTATCGTTTCCTGCGCTACTTCACGTTCCTGTCGATCGAGCAGATCGACGCCATCGAGGCCGCCGACCAGGCCAGCGGCACCCGGCCGCAGGCGCAGCGCATCCTGGCCGAAGAAGCCACCCGCCTGGTACACGGTGACGAAGCCCTGAAGGCCGCCCAGCGCATTACCGAGAGCCTGTTCTCCAACGACCTGTCGGCGCTGACGGCCGAGGATCTGGCCCAGCTGGCGCTGGATGGCCTGCCTGCCCTCGATATGAGCGGGCAGGGCACGGGCTTGATCGATGCGCTTGCTGCCAGCGGGCTGGCCAAATCCAAGAGCGAGGCGCGCACCTTCATCCAGAGTGGGGCGGTGAGCATCAATGGTGCCAAGGCCGAAGGGCTGGATTATTGCCTGACCGGGGACGACCGCCTGTTTGGCCGCTATACGCTCCTGAAGCGTGGCAAGAAGCTGTATGCCTTGCTGGTGTGGCCGGCCTGACCGGAAAGCCGGTTCCCTGAAACCATGACGGCGACCCGCACGGGTCGCCGTTTGCATGTCTGGCGTCTGCCCGGGTCAGTCCTCATCGTCCTGGTTGGCCAGGGCCTGCTCGACCACCGGGCGGGTCAGGTGCGGGGCAAACTGCTCGATGAAGTGATAGGCGTAGCCGCGCAGGTACACATCGCGCCGCACGCCGATGCGGGTGGTGGAGGGGCGGAACAGGTGTTCGGCGTGGATCAGGTCGAGCTGGGTGTCGCGCTCGGGCTCGTAGGCCATGGTGGCGATGATGCCGATGCCCAGACCGAGGGCGACATAGGTCTTGATCACGTCGGTGTCGATGGCGGTGAGCACGAAGTTCGGCTCCAGCCCGGCTTCTTCAAACGCACTGTTGATCTTGTTGCGGCCGGCAAAGGCAAAGTCATAGGTAATGATCGGCCAGGCGGCGATGTCTTCCAGCGTGATCGGGCGCTCCAGTCCGGTGAGCGGATGGTCCAGCGGCACCACCACGCTGCGGTTCCACTGGTAGCAGTCCAGCGCCACCAGCTCGTCAAACAGGGTGATGCCCTCGGTGGCGATGGCAAAGTCGGCCTCGCCGGCCACCACCATTTCGCAGATCTGTACCGGGCTGCCCTGCTTGATGCGCAGGGTGACTTCCGGATAACGCTGGCGGAAGGCTTTGACGGCCACCGGCAGGGCGTAGCGCGCCTGCGTATGCGTCGTGGCGATGGTCAGCTCGCCCTCTTCCTCACGGGCGAACTCTTCACCTACCCGCTTGAGATTCCTGGCTTCACGCAGGATGGTGCTGGCGATGTCCAGCACCTGTTTTCCCGGTTCGCTGACGGCCACCATGCGCTTGCCGTTGCGGATGAACACCTGCACGCCCAGTTCGTCCTCGAGCAGGCGGATCTGCTTGGAAATGCCCGGTTGCGAGGTGTGCAGTTTTTCGGCGGCTTCGGACACGTTCAGTCCCTGGCGGGCCACTTCGACCAGATAGCGCAGTTGTTGCAGTTTCATAGGATCGGTACGGGTATTGGAATCAGTTAAATAACTGAAGGTGATTTAACTCTAACACAATCTTATTTTGTTGTTCTAAGGATGGCTGGGTAGCATGCTGTGAAATGTCATGAATGACCGAAGGGACGAGCCATGTCGCTCGATACGAAAATCACGCAGGTACAGGAACTGCTGGCTGGGATTGCTGCCGGGTTTCCGGCTGCGGCACTGGCCAACAGTCTGGGAGCCGAGGACATGGTCCTGATGGACCTGACGGCACGGGCCAGTGTGCCATTGGCGGTGTTCTGCCTCGATACCGGCCGGCTGCCGGCAGAGACCTATGATCTGCTGGCCCGTCTCTCCGGGGCTTATCCGAACCACCCGGTCGAGGTGTGGGTGCCGGAGCATGGCGGCGTCCAGACGTATGTGGCGCAGTTCGGCATCAACGGGTTTTACGACAGTGTGGCCGCCCGCCAGGCCTGTTGTGCTGCCCGCAAGCTGGAGCCCTTGGGGCGGGCACTGGCCGGACGCGGAGCCTGGGTGACCGGCCTGCGCCGGGCGCAGTCGGTGACCCGCAGCGCGCTGGCTGTGCGCGAGGATGATCCGGTCAACGGGCTGGTCAAGTTCAGTCCGCTGGCTGACTGGAGCGAGGCCGAAGTATGGGAATACGTGCACCGTTTTGCCGTGCCCTATAACGCCCTGCATGACCGCCATTATCCGTCGATCGGCTGCGCGCCGTGCACGCGGGCCATTGCGGCTGGCGAGGACGTGCGTGCCGGCCGCTGGTGGTGGGAAAACCCGGAACACAAAGAGTGCGGGCTGCATCGCAAGCCGGCCTGAAGGAGTCTTCGATGTATCGCTATACCGAATTTGACCGGCAGATCGTGCGTGAGCGTGTTGCCCAGTTCCGGGACCAGACGCGCCGCTATCTGGCCGGAGAGTTGTCCGAGGACGATTTCCGGCCGCTGCGCTTGCAGAACGGCCTGTATGTCCAGCGCCATGCGCCGATGCTGCGCATTGCCATTCCCTACGGCACGCTGTCTGCCGTGCAGTTGCGGGCGCTGGCGGCCATCAGCCGCGAGTTTGACCGGGGCTGGGGACATTTCACCACCCGGCAGAACCTGCAGCTCAACTGGGTCCGACTGGAAGAGGTGCCGGACATTCTGGCGCGGCTGGCAGACGTCGACATGCATGCGATCCAGACGTCGGGCAACTGTATCCGCAACACCACGACCGACCATTTTGCCGGGGTGGCAGCGGACGAGGTGGTGGATCCGCGCCCGTGGTGTGAGCTGATCCGCCAGTGGTCGACCCTGCATCCGGAATTCGCCTACCTGCCGCGCAAGTTCAAGATTGCCGTCAGTGCTTCGGAAACGGATCGCGCGGCCACGTGGTTCCACGATATCGGCATCCATCTGGTCCGCAATGCGGCTGGCGAGCTGGGCTGCCGGATCATTGCCGGTGGCGGGCTGGGGCGGACGCCGATGCGTGGCGAGGTGATCCACGAGTTTGTCGAGTCCGAGTACCTGCTGACCTATCTCGAAGCCGTGCTGCGGATCTACAACCGCTACGGCCGGCGCGACAACAAGTACAAGGCCCGGATCAAGATCCTGCTCAAGGCCATGACGCCGGCCGGGTTTGCCGCCCGGGTGGCGGACGAGTGGCGCCATACCCGCAACGGCCCGGCCCGGGTGTCGCCACAGGTACTGGCCGGTCTGGCGGAGCAGTTTGCCGCTCCGGATTACGACGTCCACGAGGCGGATGCCGGTCTGGCCGCGCAAATGTCCGACGATCCGGCATTTGCACGCTGGGTACGGCGCAATACCACGCTCCACCGGCAGGCCGGATGGCGTGCAGTCACCCTGTCACTGAAACCGCATGGCGCGCCGCCGGGAGATGCAACTGCGGAGCAGATGGAGGCGGTGGCCGACTGGGCCGAGCGCTTCGGTTTTGGCGAGATCCGGGTCAGCCATGAACAGAACCTGATCCTGCCTGACGTGCGCGAGCGCGACCTTCATGCCCTGTGGCAACTGGCACGGGCCGAGCGGCTGACGACAGCCAATGTCGGGTTGCTGACCGATGCCATCTGCTGTCCTGGCGGTGATTATTGCGGTCTGGCCAATGCCCGCTCGATTCCGGTGATTGAGGCCATTTCGACCCGGCTGGACGATCTGGACTATCTGGAGGATCTGGGCGAGATCGACCTGAATCTTTCCGGGTGCATGAATGCATGCGGACATCATCACGTAGGGCACATTGGTATTCTGGGTGTTGACAAAAATGGAGAGGAGTGGTTTCAGGTTACGCTGGGGGGCGATGCTGCCGATGGCCATCTCGGGCGCGTGATCGGTCCGTCGTTTGCCCGGGCAGAAATGGCGGATGTGGTGGAGAAACTGCTGACGACTTATGTGGAACTGAGGGAAGCCGGTGAGCGTTTCATTGACACCGTCAGTCGCACTGGCATCGCTCCTTTCAAGGAACGCGTATATGCAAAGATTGATTAAGTGCGCCGGTGGTGCCGTTACGGTGTTGGATGATGGCTGGCTGCGCCTGCTGGCTGGCGAGGCACGACCGGCAGAGGGGGACATCCTGTTGTCGCTGGCTGACTGGCTGGCCGGACGGAATGTGGTCCATTCCGGGCGGGTGGGGGTATGGCTGGGAGCCGCGGACGATCCGGAGCAGATTGCGGAGGCCCTAGGAGAATTGCCTGTTGTCGGGATTGAATTCGGTCATTTTTCCGATGGTCGGGGATATAGCATTGCCAGACTGTTGCGTGACCGCTACGGTTTTTCCGGTGAGTTGCGGGCTTTGGGTGATATTCAGCGCGATCAGCTGTTTTATTTGCATGCGGTTGGTTTTGATGCTTTTTCAGTGAAGCCTGAAGACCAGCCTGATGCAATTGCTGCCGGATTGCGGGATTTTTCGGCTACGTACGGGCGACGCGGATGGCAATGAAATTGCCATCCGGATTGCTTTTTGGGCTTTGGCATGTAAAGGTGACCGAGTGAAATAGCCGGATGCCGCAAGGCCGAAACTATCACGTGAAAACGACCAAGCCAGACGCTATAAGTTTGACAGTGGCTTAGTCAAAAAACTATATTAGCGATACCTGTATCTCCGGTTTGCATAAGTTTCGCCTGGTCTGCTCTTCCGGGCCGGAAATGTGCGGCTAAGTTAAGTTCCTGACGAAAAAGAGGGTCATCGATGAAAACCACCAACAAGATCAAACTGGGCGGACTGACGGGCGCGCTGCTGGTTTCGCTGTTCTCGGCCAACGCGTTTGCTGCGCATCCGGGCTACCTGGATGACCAGGCCACCGGTTCGGTCGTTCGCAACAATTACAACGAATGCTGGCATACCGCCTACTTCGACAAGTCCAAGGACGGTCTGGTCGAATGTGGTGACGCAGAAGCCAAGGCTGCTCCGGCTCCGGTCGTGGCCGTGCCGGTGAAGGAAACCCTGTCGCTGTCCGCCGAAGTGCTGTTCGGCTTTGACAAGTCCACCGTGACTCCGGAAGGCAAGCAGGCTCTGGTGGACGTGGCCAACAGGATCAAGTCCAAGGGTGCCAAGCTGCAAGGCGTCGAAGTGCTGGGTTACACCGACTACATCGGCACCGAAAAGTACAACATGGCTCTCTCCGAGCGCCGTGCTGCCGCCGTCAAGAACGTGCTGGTTGAAATGGGTGCCGATCCGGCCAAGATCACCTCGGCCGGCCGTGGTGAACTCAACGACAAGACCGCCCAGGAATGCCGTGCCAAGAAGCAGAGCTACAAGCAGCTCAAGGCTTGCCTGGCTCCGGACCGTCGCGTGGACGTCGAAATCACCGCCCAGCAGTAATGTACGCTGTGGCTCCATAATCGGGCCTCTGTCGTTCAGTCGGAATCCCCGTGCAATGCACGGGGATTCTGTTTTTTTGCCTGTCGCTCGTGGGTATGGACCAGATTGCCTGTCTAAACTTTACGCATTTGGCTCATGCTCGCTACAATCGTCCGTTTCACCCCTTTCACGCTCTCATGCAGGTTCTTTTTGGCGAACAGGCAGGTACGGCAGAACAGACTGCCGAAACCGTGCGTCCCTGTGCGCTCACCATCGGCAATTTCGATGGTGTCCATCTCGGGCACCAGGCCATCCTCCGCGATTTGCGTGAAGAGGGGGACCGGCGCGACTTGCCCACCGCCCTGCTGACGTTCGAGCCACATCCGCGCGAACTCTTTGCCCGCAACCATCCGCCCGCCCGCCTGATGACCCTGCGTGACAAGCTGGATTTTCTGGCCTCGACCGGGCTGGTTGACCGGGTGCATGTGCTGCGTTTCAACCATGGTCTGGCCAGTCTGGCACCGGAGGCCTTCATTGACTGTATCCTGCGTCGGCTGTTGCACGCGCGGTTTTTGCTGATCGGTGATGATTTCCGGTTCGGTGCGCGGCGGGCCGGTGATTTCTCCACACTGGCTGCCCTGCCTGACATCGAAGTCCGGGCCATGAGTACCGTCGAAA
>JAGPIM010000106.1 GCA_018055005.1 Laribacter sp. | reverse complement strand
GCAGACGATCCGGGACCTGCTGACTGAACTCGCAATCACCGAAGCGGCCTGGCATGCCTGTGCGGCCCAGGTAGACATGATCCACCGCTGCCAGCAGGAGCTGAGCCGATGACCGACCTGTACGACCGCGCCCAGCAGCTCGAGGCCCGGCAGCGTGACGAGGCGCTGGCCAGCCACGTCGCCAGACAGCAGGCCGGCCCAGGCCTAAGCCACTGCGAGGACTGCGGAGAAGCGATCCTCGAAGCCCGCCGGCGCATCGTGCCGGGCTGCCGCCGCTGCCGGGATTGCCAGGAACTTGCGGAGCGGCTGACATGAACAAGCCTGCCCAGATACGTGCAGTGCTGGAAGCGGCCTTGCCGTATCTCAAGCGCGATCCGGAAAACCTTTTGGTGTTCATCGAAAACGGCCGGGTGGCCTCGTCACTGGGTCGGCGCGGATGGGAGTACCGTTACACGGTGACGGTCGGGCTGCTCGATTTTGCCGGCCATCCTGATACCGTCATCCTGCCGCTGCTCGACTGGATACGCAGCTCGGAGCCGGCCCTGCTGCAAAATCGGGACAGCTCGGAAAAAGCCATCGAGTTCGAGGCGGAGATCAGAAACAACAGGACTTGTGACCTGATGCTGAAGATCCCGCTGACCGAGCGGGTGATGATCGATGTGGAGGAAGGCATCACAAGGGCGAATCATATCGATGAGCCATGCATGATGCCGACAGTCGACCGGCTCCAGGTATATCTGAAGGGCGATCTGATCTATGACAGTCGGCCAGCTTGATGCCGAGCTGTCCGGTCTGCTGGAAAACCTGTCGCCGGCCGCCCGCAAAAAGCTGGCCAGCGACATGGCCAGGGATCTGAGGCGCAGCCAGCAGCAGCGCATCGCCGCCCAGAAGAATCCGGACGGCAGCGTTTTCAATCCACGCAAACCGCAGATACGCGAGCAGTCTGGCCGGGTGCGCCGGGCGATGTTCGTCAAGCTCCGGCAGGCCCGGTGGCTCAAGACGGAAGCGACAGCCGACGGCGTGGCAGTCAGCTTTCTGGACAGGGTTGACCGGATTGCCGGCGTGCATCAGTTCGGACTGCGAGATCAGGTCAGGCCGGGAGGGCCGGTTGTCCGGTATCCGGCCAGACAGCTGCTCGGGTTTACCGATGCAGACGAAAAGCGCATCACCGACAGTGTGCTGGCGTGGCTCGCATCCTGACGTTGTTGTGCCGGGTGCCCGTACTGCCAGCCGGGGTCGAGCATGCGAACCGGCGTGTGCAGACTTGTCGGCATGAACGATTTTTCCGACCTCTCCCGCCGCATCGAAAGCCTCATCCGCCCCGGCGCCATTGCTGAAGTCGATCTCGCCCGTGCGCGTGTGCGCGTCAACTCCGGCGGCCTGACGACAGACTGGCTGCCGTGGTTTGCCATCCGCGCCGGGGATACCCGTGACTGGAACCCGCCGACCGTGGGCGAGCAGTGTGTGGTGCTGGCCCCTAGCGGAGACCCGGCCACAGGCTTTGTCCTGACCGGGCTGTTTTCAGGTGCCCACCCTGCGCCGAGCCACAGCGGAGACGAGCGCCTGGTCGAGTATCCGGATGGTGCCCGCATCACTTACAACCATGCCACCGGTGCCCTGTCGGCATCCGGGGTCAGGACCGTTTTTGTCGAAGCGGCCGACCATGTCACCATCGATTGCCCGGACACCGCCTGCACAGGTGACATGCTGATCAAGGGCAACTTGCTGGTCGAGGGGATCATCACGGCGAGCGGATGGAGGATGGGATCAAATGGCGGTGGCGGTGGGGAGATGGTTCTCATTGGAAACATCACTCACCGTGGGCGGTTTACGAACACGGGAAGCCTGTCGAGCAATGGCGTCGAGCTGTCGAGCCATAGTCATGGTGGAAATGGCTCGTGATGGCAGGCTATACGGGCTTTGATGCCATGACAGGCCGGCGGATCGATGACATGGATCATGTCCGCCAGTCCATCCGCAAGATTCTGACGACGCCGATCGGCAGTCGTGTCATGCGCCGAGATTTCGGCAGTCTGATCCCGGACCTGATTGACCAGCCCATGAACGGGCGGACCCGCATGCTGCTGATGTCAGCGAGTGTGATGGCCATCGCGAGATGGGAAACCCGCGTGTCGCTGACGGGCGTCATGGTCGACATCGATGCAGACGGGCGGGTGGTGGCGGATATCGACCTGTCGCTGAGAGGTCGGGCCGATAACGAGCGCATCACCATGATGTTGAGGTGAATCATGATCGATCTGTCACGCCTGCCCGCGCCGCATGTTGTCGAGCCGCTGGATTTCGAGGATTTGTTCAGGGCAAAAAAGGACAGATTGCTGGCTGCCGTGCCGGAGCAAATCCGGGCGGCAGTGGCTGAAACGGTCGCCATGGAGAGCGAGCCGCTGACGATCCTGCTGCAGGAGGCGGCATACGGCGAGCTGGTCCTGAGACAGCGCGTCAACGATGCCGCGCGGGCCACCATGCTTGCGTATGCGACGGGGAGTGATCTGGATAACAGGGCGGCTGACTATGGCGTCACGCGCCAGGTCGTCACGCCGGCTGATCCGGATGCCCATCCTCCGGTCGAGGCGGTCATGGAGTCGGATGACCGGCTGCGCTATCGATGCCAGATGGCCTTTGAGGGCTTGTCTGTCGCCGGCCCGTCTGGCGCGTATGTTTTCCATGCCTTGTCGGCTTCTCCGGAGGTCGATGATGTTGCCGTGCTCAGCCCGTCACCCGGCGTGGTGCGCGTGATCGTGCTGCCGACGACGGATGCCCGGTCGGTACCTGATCTGCTGGATGCGGTCGCGGCGTATCTGTCCGATGACAGCCGTCGGCCGCTGACCGACTGCGTACAGGTCGATGAGGCGGCAAGAGTCGAGTTCGAGATAGAGGCCAGGCTGCATATGTATCCAGGGCCATCACCGATACCGGTGATCGAGGCTGCGCGGATGGCGCTGGATCGCTACTTGTCCGAGTCAAGAAAGATCGGGTACGACGTCACGATGTCGGGAATTTACGCTGCCCTGCATCAGCCAGGTGTGCAGCGGGTCGAGCTGGCCAGCCCGGCCGGAAACATCGTGATCGATGAGGCCAGCTCTGCACTGTGTACGCGCATCACGCTGGATGTTGGTGGCGTGGATGTCTAGAGCCTGCCTGCCTCCCAACTCAACGGCGCTGGAGCGGGCGTCTGCAGATGCAGCTGCGGTTGAGATCGACACCGTCGCGCTGAGGCGACTCGAATCTGCGCGGCTGGCCCCCGTCCATACGCTGCCGTGGCTGGCATGGGAGAGGCATGTCGATGACTGGTCTGATGACTGGTCGGAAGCGGCCAGACGGATGGCGGTAGAGCGCAGCATCCAGCTGCACCGGCTCAAGGGGACGGTCTGGGCCGTCAAGGAATCGCTGGCGATTACCGGGTACCGGACGCATGTGCGCGAGTGGTGGCAGCAGGTTCCGGCCGGGGTGCCGCATACATTCCTGATCGAGGTCGAGATTGATGACCGTGGGCTTGATGATGCGGCGCTGGATGAGATCGAGCGCCGTATCGAGAGTGCCAAGCCCGTCAGATCGCATTTCGGGCTGCGGGCAGCGGGGACGAGTCGGGCCACGGTGTCGGCAGGGTGCTTTGTGCTTGCTGGTGACGTGATCAGCATCAGCCCGTATCAGCTGACCGAACTCACCATCCCGGCCATGACGACGGTTCCGGCGGCGGCGGGTCATGACTGGGGGATTACTACAGTGTTGCCGAGGAAAACATGAGCAAATTTTATACGCTGCTGACTGCGGTCGGCGCGGCTGCGCTGGTCAATGCGCAGGCGTCGGGCGGCATTGTGCCTTTTACCCATATCGCGCTGGGCGACGGTAACGGTGCGGCCGTGGTCCCGACAGAGTCCATGAAGGCGCTGACGCATGAGGTACACCGTGTACCGATCAGCAGCGTGACGGTTGATGCCGACAACCCGAACTGGCTGGTGGTCGAGGCGGTCGTGCAGACCACGACGGGCGGCTGGACGGTGCGGGAGATCGGGTTGATCGGCGATGGAAAGTTGCTCGCGGTCGGCAACTTCCCGGACACGTACAAGCCGCAGCTGGACGAGGGGTCTGGCCGGGACCTGGTTATCCGCATGATCGTGCAGGTCAGCAACGCAAGTGTTGTGCAGCTGACTGTCGACCCGTCGGTTGCGGTTGCCACGAACCAATCGATTGCCAATGCCATCGCCGCGCATGAGGCCAAGCCACATGCACACCCGCAGTACCTGACGCAGCAGCGTGCAGATGGACTGTATGCGCCGATCAATTTGCCGAAGGCGACGGAAAGCGTGTCAGGGCTGGTCGAGCTGGCCACAGCGGCCGAGGTCATCGCCGGTACCGACGACGAGCGTGCGGTCACGCCGGCCGGCCTGACAGCCCGCCGTGCCACAGAAACATTGACCGGAATTGTCGAGCTGGCCACAGCGGCCGAGGTCATCGCCGGTACCGACGACGAGCGTGCGGTCACGCCGGCCGGCCTGACGGCCCGCCGTGCCACGGAAACATTGACCGGAATTGTCGAGCTGGCCACTGCGGCCGAGGTCATCGCCGGTACCGACGACGAGCGTGCGGTCACGCCGGCCGGCCTGACGGCCCGCCGTGCCACGGAAACATTGACCGGAATTGTCGAGCTGGCCACTGCGGACGAGGTCATCGCCGGTACCGACGACGAGCGTGCGGTCACGCCGGCCGGCCTGACGGCCCGCCGTGCCACGGAAACATTGACCGGAATTGTCGAGCTGGCCACAGCGGACGAGGTCATCGCCGGTACAGATGAAGAACGGACGGTCACGCCGGCCGGGGCGCATGCGCTGGTGCGGGCCTTGCGGGCAAGACGTTTTTTTCATGCGCAATTTTGAGGGTGGAGAGTGCTATGGCATCAGGAAAACTGGCATCGGCCAGAATCGCTTTTCAGACGTCGCCGCTGGTGGATACTTTTTTGCTCTACACGGTACCGAAAGACGTAGTGGTGACTGCGAATATCCGGGTGGTCAATGTATCCAAAGGCAGTGGCAGCACCAGTATGGGGGCGTCGTGTAGCGTCTTGATCGGCAGCGGGGAAAGCCCTGGTGTGGGTGATATGGTCGGCCTTTTTGTCATGGAGCCGGATGCCATGATTGAAATCACCGGGATGGTCATGTCTCCGGGAGAAAAAGTCTGGGTGCGTTTTGAAAAGTCGGGCGGCGTTTTGAACGTGCGTGCGTATGGATTCGAGGAGCCGATCTGATGGGGCAGATTATTTACACGCCATATGATGCCGAGCGGGCAGGAGTGCTGTCGGTATCGCCAGTCGAGTTCAAGTTGCTGTTCACGGCCGATGAGCGCGTGGCCATCAATGAGGTTCGAGCCTCTGATCCGGTCATAGAAGATTTTTTCTCGATCGTTGAGGACCCGAGACTGACCTTCGTCAATCTGGAGCTGGAATCGACTCGGGAGGCGCTTGGTTATCTGGTCAGCAAGTCGCTTGTCAGTGCAGAGCGCAGCATCGAAATTCTGGCCGGGGTCATCAAGTGATCCGGCTGATACTGCTCGGGCTGTGGCTCGCGGGGCTGGCCGCCGCGCTGTTTTCGATTGCCTGGGGGCTGGTTGCCGCACTGGCCGGCAGCCGGCGCGCAGTGCGCATCGCGGTGGCGCATGACCAGGCCGCCAACGCGGCGATCGGCGGCAGCGAGGATGAGACCGTCAGCAGCCGGGCCGGAAAAGGTGCGCGAAAAGGTATCTGGAAGTGGTGCCTGCTGTGCAGGATGCTGGACCGGGTTGATCCGGGGCACTGCGAGCGGTCCATCGAGCACGATGAGGGTGAGCCGACGAACTGACCAGCTGTGAGACAGCGACCGGGCGAGTGGTAGCAACACCCGCCCGGCCAGCTGACCGGCAGAACGACCTGCAAGTCAACCCCAAGGCTGCCGCTTTCGACGTCAAAAGCCCCGGCAGTCTACGGTATTCAAAAGACATGCAAGTGGATTTACCTCAAATAAGGTGCGGTGCCTGTCACCGCAAACTGGGCGAGGGCCATTACCGGACCCTCGTCATCAAGTGCCCGCGCTGCGGTGTGCTCAATCAACTGAAGGCCAGCGAGCCTCTTTTCCAGAACGCCGTCGAGCGTCAGGAACCTGTCGATGGCTAGTCCCGTCATCCCGTGGTTGGGCGGCAAGCGCCGCCTGGCAAAGTACATCCTGCCGAAATTTCGGCCGCACACCTGCTATGTCGAGCCGTTCTGCGGCGCGGCTGCGCTTTTTTTCACGAAAGAGCCGGCAAAGGTCGAGGTGATAAACGACATCAACGGAGATCTGGTCAATCTCTACCGGGTGATCAAGCACCACCCGGAGGAGTTCGCCCGCCAGTTCAAGTGGGCGCTGTCGAGCCGGCAGATTTTCAAGTGGATGCAGATCACGCCGGAGGAGACCCTGACCGATATCCAGCGTGCCGGCCGTTTCTACTACCTGCAAAAGCTGTGCTTCGGGGCGAAGATCGAAAGCAGAACCTTTGGTACCGCCGCCACCGCACCGCCCAAGCTCAACCTGATGCGGCTGGAAGAGGATATTTCGGCGGCGCACCTGCGACTGTCCCGCGCCTGCATCGAGCATCTGGACTGGGCCGAGGTGATCCGCAAATACGACCGGCCGGGCACGCTGTTCTACTGTGACCCGCCGTACTGGGGGACTGAGGGCTACGGCGTGGATTTCCCGTTGACCGAATACCATCGCCTCGCGGATCTGGCTCGGGGCATCCAGGGGCAGATGATCATCTCGGTCAACGATATTCCGGAAATGCGCGAGGCCTTTGCCGGGCTGACTATCGACTCGGTGGACATCACGTACACAGTCGGGAGTACGCGCAAAAAAACCGGGGAGCTGGTGATCGTTAACAGGTGATTGTGTCGGATGCCGTCACGCATTGACGGTGATGATCGGTAAGGGGCAGGTCGTCAGACTGTCTGGACATTACTGTCCGGAGAGCTGCATGCCTGCCGATTACCATCATGGCGTCACTGTCATCGAAGTCAACGATGGCACACGATCAATCACCACACCGTCTACCTCCGTGATCGGGATGGTGGCAACCGCGAGCGATGCCGACGCGGCGATGTTCCCGCTTGATACCCCTGTGCTGCTGACCGACCCGGCTGGTGCAATCGGAAAGTCCGGCGACAAGGGCACGCTGGCCAGGTCGCTGGATGCCATCGCAGACCAGGCCAAGCCGCTGGTCGTCGTCGTGCGGGTTGCCGAGGGCGAAACAGAGGCTGAAACCACCAGCAAGATCATTGGCACCACCACGGCAGAGGGCAAGAAAACCGGCCTGCAGGCACTGCTGGCGGCGCCGGCCCAGCTGGGCGTCAAGCCGAGGGTACTGGGTGCGCCGGGGCTGGATAGCCTGCCGGTGGCCACCGAGCTGGCCGCGCTCGCCAAAAAGCTGCGCGGCTTTGCGTATGTCTCGGCCCATGGATGTGCGACGAAAGAGGCGGCGGTGGCTTACCGCGACAACTTCAGCCAGCGCGAGCTGATGGTCATCTGGCCGGATTTCGTCAGTTGGGATATCGCGACGAACGCTGCGGCTACCGCGCCGGCCGTCGCTCGAGCGCTCGGCCTGCGTGCCTATATCGACAAGACGGCGGGCTGGCACAAGACGCTCTCAAACGTCGGTGTGGAAGGCGTGCAAGGCATCAGCCGCGACGTGTACTGGGATCTCCAGGACCCGGACACCGATGCCGGATACCTGAACAGCCACGACATCACGACGCTGGTACGCCGTGAGGGCTTCCGTTTCTGGGGGAGCCGGACCTGCTCTGATGACCCGCTTTTCCAGTTCGAGAACTACACGCGAACTGCGCAGGTGCTTGCCGACATGATGGGTGAAGCCAACATGTGGGCCGTTGACAAGCCATTGCACGTCAGGCTTGTGCGAGACCTGATCGAGGGCATCAAGGCAAAGGGGCGCGAGCTGGTCAGCCTGGGATACCTGATCGGTTTTGACTGCTGGTACGACAGCGAGATCAACACCGAGGACACCATCAAGGTGGGGAAACTTTATATCGACTACGACTACACCCCGGTCCCGCCGCTTGAAAACCTGCTGTTCCGGCAGCGCATTACAGACCGGCACATGATCGACTTTGCCGCGTCCGTTTCTGCCTGACGTGCATCGCTGATCATCTTGCCAGCCAAAGGAAAAAACCATGGCAATGCCGAATACCCTCAAACTTTTCAACCTTTTCGGGGATGGAAACAGCTTTATTGATCAGTGCCTTGAGCTGAGCCTGCCAAAAATTGCGATGAAGGTGGAGGATTACGCCGGGGCGGGCATGTTCGGGCCTGTCGGGCTGGTCAAAGGGCTCGAAAAGCTTGAGTTCGAGCACACTTACAACAGCCCGATCGAAGCCATCGTCCAGACTTTCGGTGTCGAAAAGCACGATGCCGCCCTGCTGCGCTTCATGGGCAGCTACAGCGACGAGGGGACGGGTGGGGACCGGGCAGTGGAGATCATTGTCCGGGGCCGTCACAACGAACTGGATTTTGGCAGTGCCAAGTCCGGAGAAAACGGCGAGTGGAAAGTCAAGACGGACTGCTCGTACTACAAACTTGTCATCGACGGCCGTGAATGGCTGGAGATCGACTTCGTGAACAAGATTTTCAAGGTTATGGGCGTCGACCGCATGGCGGCGCACCGACGAAACATCGGCCTCTAAGACCCTCCTTCACTTCCGGAAAACGACATGAATACCACTGTGACAATTGCCCTCGACACCCCGATCAAGCGCGGTGAAACCCTGATCGACAGCATCACACTGCGCAAGCCGGGCGCTGGCGAGCTGCGTGGCTGCACGATTTCGGATCTGGCCCGCATGGACATTACCACCCTCGTGCGGGTCATCCCGCGCATCAGCACCCCGTCGCTGACCGAGCCCGAGGTCAACGCCATGGACCTGGCCGACCTCACGGAGCTGGCCAGCGAGGTTGCCGGTTTTTTGCTGAAGAAAGCCGAGCGGGCCGCGCCCTGCCAGAGCGAGTAGAGGACGCCATGGCCGATCTGGCCGTGACGTTTCACTGGCGGCCGTCCGACATGGACGGCATGCCCCTGTCTGAGCTGGCGGAATGGCGCGAACGCGCCAGGGTGCGTACCGAGGTGGAGTAAATGGCCCTGTCCAAAAACCTGCGGCTGGAAGTCATCCTTGCCGCCACCGACAAACTGACCGGCCCGCTCAAGAAGGCCATGGCCGGCAGCAAGGGGCTGGCTGCGGCCGTGCGCGCATCACAGACCGGGCTCAAGGACCTGCAAAGCCAGCAGCAGCGCCTGACCGCCTTCCGCGACCTCAGCCGCGAAACAAAGGACACCGCCCTCAAGCTCAAGGCCGCCCGCCAGAATCTGGCCGGGCTGCAACAGCAGATGGCCAGCGCCGGAACGGTCACCGGCAGCATGACCCGCAAGCTGGCCACGGCCCAGGTCGCCGTCGACAAGCTGTCATCTGCCCGCAGCAAGCAGCTTGCCGTCCTGCGTCACAACCGGGGCGAACTGGAGGCGCAGGGGCTGACGGTCAGCAAACTGGCCAGCCACGAGCAGCGCCTCGGTCGGCAGATAGATACCACCAGCAAGGCGCTGGCCCGCCAGTCAGAGCAGCTCAGGCGGGTCAGTGACCGGCAAAAA
>JAGPIM010000250.1 GCA_018055005.1 Laribacter sp. | reverse complement strand
TTCATCATTTTCTTCCCTCTCCTGCGATCAGTCAGGGCTTGCCGGCCGGTTCGCCGGCTCCCTGTTCGGCAAAGCTCGTCATGAACTTGCCGATCAAATCTTCCAGCACCATGGCCGACGACGTGATCTGGATGCGGTCACCCGCCTTGAGCATTTCCGTATCACCACCGTCCAGCAGGGCCACGTATTGTTCACCCAGGAGGCCCGACGTGTTGATGGAGGCCGCCACGTCACGGGCAAACTGGTATTGCGAATCCAGCGCCAGCGCCACCCGGGCGCGCATGGTGTGGGTATCCAGACGGATGTCGGTCACCCGTCCCACAATCACGCCGGCCGCCTTGACCGGCGCCCGCACCTTGAGCCCGCCGATATTGTCAAAATCCGCTACTACGGTATAGGTAGAGCTGCTTGAAGTCGTGGTCAGATTCGCCACCTTCAGGGCCAGGAACAGGATGGCTCCAAAGCCGATGAGGGCGAAAATCCCCACCCACAGATCAATCGTTGCGCGTTTCATGAAGCATCTTCATCCGGTTATCGGTTCAAAACATGAAGGCGGTCAGGACAAAGTCCAGCGCCAGGATAACAAGGGCCGATGTCACCACCGTCCGGGTCGTTGCAGCGGATACGCCAGCTGCGGTGGGCTGGGCATCATAGCCTTCAAACACGGCAATCAGGGTGACGGCCACGCCGAACACACCGCTTTTGATGATGCCGTTGATCACGTCTTCATGCAGGCTGACTGCCGCCTGCATCTGTGACCAGTACGCCCCGTGATCCAGTCCGATCATCACCACGCCGACAAAATAACCGCCAAAGATGCCCATGACGCTGAACAGGGCCGCCAGCAGCGGCATTGACAGCACACCGGCCCAGAAGCGTGGTGCCACCACGCGGGCCACCGGATTGACGGCCATGACCGCCATGGCGTCGAGCTGCTCGGTGGCTTTCATGAGGCCGATTTCCGCCGTCATGGCACTGCCGGACCGGCTGGCAAACAGGATGGCAGCCAGCACCGGCCCCAGCTCACGCAGGAGCGACAGCGCGACCAGCCCGCCCAGTGCATCGGCCGAACCGAAGCGCATCAGGGTGGTGTAGCCCTGCAAGCCCAGCACCATGCCGACAAAGGTACCGGACACCACGATGATGATCAGTGACAGTACTCCTGCGAAATAGATTTCGCGGATCGTCAGCTGGAACCGCAGCAGCGCCGTACCGGAATGCCGCACGATGGCCGCCAGGAACCGCAGGGCAAATCCGAGCCGCCAGACGCCTTCGATGATGCGGTGCCCGATACCGGCCACGGCCTTGAGGATTCCGTCAAGCATGGCGCCCTCCCAGTCCCAGGTCTGCCGCGTAGTCCGGCGCGGGATAATGCAGGCGCACCGGGCCATCCGCCTCACCATGCACGAACTGGCGCACGAACGGATCGTCCGACTGCCGCACTTCGTCAGGCGTACCGCCGGCCACCACGCCGCCATCAGCGACAAAATAGACGTAGTCCACCACGTCCAGCGACACGTGCACGTCGTGCGTCACCATGACGGCCGTGGCTCCAAGCGCCGTATTCAGGCGCTTGATCAGGTAGGCAATGGTACCCAGTGCAATCGGGTCCAGCCCGGTAAACGGCTCGTCGTACAGCATCAGGGCCGGATCAAGGGCAATCGCCCGCGCCAGCGCCACCCGACGGGCCATACCGCCGGACAGTTCTGCCGGCATCAGGCCGGCGGTGCCGCGCAACCCCACCGCCTCGAGCTTCATCAGCACCAGATCGCGGATCATCGGCTCGGGCAGGCCCGTGTGCTCGCGCATCGGAAATGCCACGTTGTCAAACACCGACAGGTCAGTAAACAGGGCGCCAAACTGGAACAGCATGCCCATCTGCCGCCGCAGGCGATAGAGCCCGGCATCGTCGAGTGTCGAGGTGTCCACCCCGTTGACACGCACCGTACCTGCTGTCGGCCTGATCTGGCCGGAAATCAGCTTCAGGAGCGTGGTCTTGCCGCTGCCGGAGCCGCCCATGATGGCGACCAGCCGGCCTTTGGGTACAGTCAGCGACACGTCCCGAAAGATGGGACGTGCACCGTAGCCGAAGCTGACACCGGACAATTCAATAAAGTTGCCTTGACTCACATGCAACATCCGTTATTAAGTAGCGTTATTCAAAATGAATAAAACGTGAAAAAATATTGAAATACACATAATCCGGTCAGGCAGAGGCATTCACAAAAGCATCATCAGCCTGAACCCTGACCGGCGCTGGCCGGGCACACCCGATCCGTGCCCTTTACGACAAACCGATGATTGTAATTGCCGCCCCGGCATCGCGCCAAATCGGAAGCTGCCCTCCCCATGTATCTGCAACATTTCGGTCTGATCCGCTCACCTTTCGGCATGACACCGCATCCGGATTTTTTCTATGCCGGCGCACAACGCGGCGCAGTTCTGGACGCAGTGTGCCATGCCCTGCGGCAGGGTGACGGTCTGGTCAAGATAACCGGAGAAGTCGGCACCGGCAAAAGCATGCTGCTGCGCATGCTGTCCCACCGGCTGGCTCCGCAGACCGACCTGATCTACCTGGCCAACCCGCGCCTGAGCCCGCGTGAACTGCTGGCCGCCGTAGCCGCCGATCTGGGCCTGCCACCGGGCAAAGCACCCGACCGCATCCGTCGCCTGCAAGACGCCCTGATCGAACGGCAACTGCAAGGCCGGCAGATCGTGGTCCTGATTGACGAAGCCCATGCCATGCCGCGCGACAGCCTCGAAGAAATCCGCCTGCTGTCCAACCTGGAAACCGCCACCCACAAGCTGCTGCAGATCATCCTGTTCGGCCAGCCCGAACTCGACACCATGCTCGCCCGTCAAAACCTGCGCCAGCTGCGCGAGCGCATCCAGCACAGCTTTACCCTGCGCCCGCTCACGCCGGCCGAATGCGCCGACTATCTCGCCTTCCGCCTGCTGCGGGCCGGCAACCAGGGAGA
>JAGPIM010000105.1 GCA_018055005.1 Laribacter sp. | reverse complement strand
CCTGACCGGCCTGCATTCGTACGGAAGTTTGTAACGCCTGTCCGGTTCCCGCCCACGCAAAACCGCCGGCATCATGTGCCGGCGGTTTTTACGCTTTGTCAATTGGCAAACGGCGCCCGGCAGGTACACACTGACAGGACAGAGGCAGTGCAGGCTGCCGATGTACAAAGGCCCGGCAGACAGACGGGGTGGCAAGCAGTCCAGACCGGCATCACCCGAACGCCGGTTTTTCAGCCACCGTATACGCGATATCGTGACGCGACACGGGCCAAGGAGGGCCGGCCGTCAAGGCCGGATCGGCAACCAGGACGCCATGAACCGGAATCACGATTGGCGTCGTGTTCTTTCGAGACTGATTTTTTTCTCCTCCACACCGGGCCGCTTCTGCGGCCCGTCACCGTCTACGGCCCCGGAGCTTACTGCCGCTGGGCACCCGGACGGGCCGTGCGGCGGTATTCGCCGGGCGTGATGCCCATGCGACGCTTGAATGTCATCGAAAAGTGCGATGCCGAGTGGAATCCCAGCCGGTCGGCAATATCCTGGATCGGCGCGGTCCCGACATGCAGCTGGTAGCAGGCGGTCTCGATCTTCTTGTCCAGGAGCCAGGCATGGAACGACATGCCGAAATAACGGCGGAAGAAGCGGCAGAAACTGGCGGTGGACATGTGGATCCGCGCCGCGACCGAGGCGATGTCGATCGGCGTGTCGATGTGGTTGTTGACGTAATCGTCGATCGACACGCAGAGCTCGATCTCGCGCCGGTCCATCGGATGCACCTCGGCCGGCGTCAGCGGCCAGCCGTCCGATTGCGACAGCAGGTGCAGGATGGACAGCACACCCAGCATGTGTTCGATGGAAAAGGAGTTTTCCAGCCGCTCGAAAAGTGTCCGCACCTGCTGGGCCACCTCGCCGCGGTACAGGATGCCGGCAAAGCCGTCCCGGTACAGCGAGTGGATTTCTCCCAGATAGGGCGAATTGATGAACGACGGCCCCATGCGGTACAGGTTGACCGCCAGCGTGTCCCAGATGGCGCCTTGCACGTTGCCGTCGATATGGTGGTGCACGAACGGCGACAGGAACAGCACGCTGTCGACCGGCAGTTCTACCGGGTCCGACTGGCCGATGCGCACGCCCACGCCCTCGGTAAACGGCAGGACGATCTGGCTATAGGTATGAAAGTGTGCCGGACAGGCTGCCGCTCCACATTCCTTGTTGAACAGCGTGAAATCCAGCCGGCTATCGAAGGTGTAATTCATGGTTGCAGTTCTGCTGATTTGTGAAGCGGCGGCCCTTACCTCTTATCCCAGACCGCATGGGCCGGAACCATTATACGGAGCCGTAAACCCGTGCCAAGACAAAATAATGCTTTCGTGCTCAATTAAGCATTTTTTTTGTCGCACCGTTCAAAATCAAGACCAAATGCATTTTCCGTCACGGTTTTGCATACAAATCATTGAAATATTCTTTTTGCAAAAAACAGGCGAATAAATCCTGTCGTCAATCCGGTAAAACATTATTCTCTATTGTCATCAATTATTCGGCCAATCCACCAGCAGGCATGAAATCAGGCGGATTTATTTTAAAGACATATTCACGACCACCCGGGCCGGTTCAACCGGACATGCCACCACTCAGGGTGCGCTCCACTGCCGCCCGCCAGCCGGCATACAGCCCGTCCCGCCGGTCGGCTGCCATCTGCGGTGCAAAATCCGCCTGCCGGTGCCACTGCACGGCCAGTTCGTCCAGGCCCGCATACCAGCCGCAGCCAAGGCCAGCCAGCCAGGCAGCGCCCAGTGCCGTGGTTTCGGTCAGCGCCGGCCGTTCCACCGGCAACGCCAGCATGTCGGCCAGGAACTGCATCAGCCAGTCGTTGGCCGCCATGCCACCGTCGACCCGCAGCGAGGCCGGTGCCACGCCGTCGGCGCGCATGGCATCCAGCAGGTCGCGGCTCTGGTAACACACCGACTCCAGCGCCGCCCGCACGATATGGTTGATGCCGGTATCGCGTGACAGGCCGGTAATGGTGCCGCGGGCCAGCGGGTCCCAGTAAGGAGCGCCCAGCCCGGTAAAGGCCGGCACCAGATACACGCCGTCGTTGGAATCCAGCTCGCGGGCCAGCGCCTCGGTCTGGCCGGCATGGGCAATCAGCCGCAGGGCATCACGCAGCCACTGCACGGCGGCGCCGGCAATGAAAATGCTGCCCTCCAGTGCGTAGGTGGGCCGGCCGTCCAGCCGGTAGGCCACCGTGGTCAGCAGCCGGTGACGCGATACCAGCGGTACGCTGCCGGTATTCATCACCATGAAGCAGCCGGTGCCGTAGGTGGACTTGACCATCCCCGGCGCAAAGCAGGCCTGGCCGATCATGGCCGCCTGCTGGTCACCGGCCACGCCACGGATCGGCACCGGCGCCCCGAACAGCCGGGTGTCGCCAAAATCGGCTGCCGAATCGCGCACCTCGGGCAACAGCGAGCGCGGAATGTCGAACAGGGCCAGCAGCTCGTCGTCCCACGTCTGGGTGTGGATGTTGAACAGCAGCGTCCGGGCCGCATTGGTGGCGTCGGTGGCGTGTACCCGTCCTTCGGTCAGCTGCCACAACAGCCAGCTGTCGACGGTGCCGAAGGCCAGCTCGCCCCGGCCGGCCGCTTCCCGGGCACCGGGTACGGTATCCAGCAGCCAGCGCAGCTTGGTGGCGGAAAAATACGGATCAAGCAGCAGGCCGGTACGTGCCTGGACCATGGCAGCCTGTCCGGCCAGCTGCTCGCACAGCGGCACGGTACGCCGGTCCTGCCAGACGATGGCGCGATGCAGCGGCCGGCCGGTATGGCGGTGCCACAGCAGGGTGGTTTCCCGCTGGTTGGTCAGGCCGATGGCGGCAATGCCGGCACCGTCCGGCAAGGCTGCCAGCGCTTCGCGCGTTACGGCTTCGACATCGCGCCACAGGGCATCAGGATCATGCTCGACCCAGCCCGGCGCCGGAAAAAACTGCTTCAGTTCACGGCTGGCCCGGGCCACCACCTGGCTGTGCCGGTCGAACACCATGGCACGCGAACTGGTGGTTCCCTGATCAATCGCCAACAAAAATTCGCTCATTTTCCTGTCTTTCATCTTCACTAACGAACGGCAGTACGCGTTTCACATCATGGCCGCTTCGTTTGCGCGCACCGTACCAATCATGCTAAAAACATTTCGGTTTACGACCCCCCACGAGCACTTGCGTCTACCATGAATCGCTTGCCGCGCCATGAACAGATTCTGAAACTCGTCCGGGCCAATGGTTTCATGCCGATCGAGGAGCTGGCTCGTCTGCTCGACGTGACCCCGCAAACCATTCGCCGCGACATCAACACCCTGTCGGAAGAAAACCTGCTGCGCCGTTTCCACGGTGGCGCCGCACTCGGTCCGTCGGTGGAGAACGAGGAGTACGCCACCCGGCAGGTGAAAAACCAGTCGGAAAAAACCCGCATCGCCAAACTGCTGGCCGAGCACCTGCCCAATGACTGTTCGCTGTTCATGGGCATCGGCACCACCATCGAGGCGGTGGCGCGCGAACTGATCGTCGCCCACCAGCACCTGCGGGTGATCACCAACAACATCCACATCGCCAGCATCATCACCCGCCGGCCGGATTTCGAGGTCATCATCACCGGCGGCGTGGTACGCGCCAAGGATGGCGGCATTACCGGCGTGGCCACTCTCGACATGATCGACCAGTTCAAGGTGGACTACGTCATCATGGGTGCCAACGGCATCGACAACGACGGCACCCTGCTCGACTTCGATTACCGCGAAGTGCGTGCTACCAAGGCCATGATGACCAATGCCCGCCAGCGGGTGCTGGTGGCCGATTCGAGCAAGTTCGGCCGCAGTGCCATGATGAAGGTCTGCCATATCAGCGAAGTCAACGCCGTGTTCACCGACGAACCGCCGCCACCCGAACTGATGCCGCACATTACCGAGCACGCTGTCCGGCTCTACGTGGCCGAAAACTAGCTCCGGAATGTGGATACGGAAAAGGGCACGCTGCGGCGTGCCCTTTTTGCGGTCCTGGTAACGGTCGCCCCGCGGCCGTTACAGCACCAGCCGGCGCCGGCCCGGCTCGTAGGGTTCGCTGGCCGGCGAGCGCACGGTCAGCAGCGGAATGTCGCTGCTGCGCATGACTGCCTCGGCCACGCTGCCCATCATCACGTGCATCAGGCCGCTGCGGCCGTGTGTGCCCAGCACCAGCAGGCCGGCCTTGACGCTGTGGCCGTATTCCAGCAGGCAGTCGGCAATCTCGTCACCACCGCCCCAGCAGTTGGTGACATAGCATTCCGGCACCAGTCCGGCGGCGCGGACATGCTCGGCGGCCGGCTCCAGCCGGGCCGCGCCGTGCTCCTGTGCCAGAGCCTCGAGCTTGCTTTTGTCCGCCAGCACGTATTCTTCCAGCGCCAGCTCGAAGAGGTTGACGATATGCACGAGGTGCAGGGTGGCCCCGGAAAGCTTGGCAATCTCGATGGCCTGTTCCAGCGCGAGGTTAGCGTTATCGCTTTCGTCGATTGACGCCACGATGTGTTGATACATGAGCACTCCTTGATGCGGTACGGCGACAGACGGACAGCCCGGTCCTGCGCGCGACCCTCGAACGACGAGGCCAGAATAACGCAATCAAGTCCCTGCCCGCGAACGTCAGCGTCATTTTCGGCAAAGCCCTTGATATGAAACAAGGCTTGACCTTCGATTCGGCCCGACGTGGACAGCCCGGAACCAGCTTCTATGCTGGGGATACTGTTTCACGCATTACCGAAAGGATCCGTCCATGCTGACCAAACCCGCCCTGACCGCCCTGTTTTCCCGTCTGCACGGCGCACCGTTTGCCATCGTCTGGTGGGATGGCAGCCAGCGCCAGTTTGGTCAGGGAGACCCTTCATTCATCCTGCATTTTGCGCAGGAACCGGACTTTGGCAGCGAGGACCCGATCCTGGCTTTGGGAGAGGCCTACATGCATGGCGGACTGGACATCCGCGGTAACTGGGATGCCCTGCTGGACATGCTTTACCGTAACCGCCAGCTGCTGGACGGGCCACTGGCGCGCATAGCCGGCGTCGTGCGCACGCTCGACCGCATGCGCCTGAAACAGAAGCAAAAGGCCAACATTGCTCACCATTATGACCTTGGCAACGACTTCTACCGGCTCTGGCTCGACGACAGCATGAGCTACTCGTGCGCCTACTTTGCCCGGCCGGACATGACGCTGGCGGAAGCCCAGCAGGCCAAGATCGACCACACGCTGGTCAAGCTCGCACTGGCGCCGGACGAGTGCCTGCTGGACATCGGCTGTGGCTGGGGCGGATTGCTGATCCGTGCCGCCCGGCAGTACGGCGTGCGCGGCGTGGGCATCACGCTGTCGGAGGAACAGGCGGCACTGGCACGTGAGCGGGTGGCCGCCGCCGGGCTGGCCGACCGGATCGAAATCCGCCTGCAAGACTGGCTCGACCTCGAACCGCAGCCGGAATTCGACAAGGTGGTCAGCGTCGGCATGTTCGAACACGTCGGCCACCAGCAGTCGGCCCGCTTTTTCGAGCGCGTGTCCCGCTGCCTGAAGCCTGAAGGGCTGATGCTGCTGCACACCATCACCGGGCAGACCGAAGGTGGCACCAACAGCTGGGTGGAAAAATACATCTTCCCCGGTGGCGAAGTGCCGTTCCCTCCGCAAATCCTCGCCCACATGCAACAGCATGATTTCCACCTGCTGGCCCAGGAAAGCCTGCGGCTGCATTACGCCCGTACCCTCGACTGCTGGCTGGCCAATTACGAAGCCGTCATCGACCAGGTCCGCGCCCGCTTTGACGAAACCTTCTGCCGCATGTGGTACCTGTACTTGAAGGGCTGCGCTGCGGCCTTCCGCGCCGGCGGCATCGACCTGCACCAGTATCTGGTCAGCCTCGGCCCGGCCCGGCATCCGCCCCGCACCCTGTCCTACTGGTACGGCGCACCGGCCGAGCGCTGGTAAACGCCAACGGCCCCGGACCGCACAGGCGCGCCGGGGCCGTTTTCATTCCGGCATCAGGACTTGCAGGAAGGCGACGAGCAGGACGACGGGCACGACTTGCAGCTCTTGCAGGTATTGATGCCCAGCAGGGCATACGGCGGGCACCAGCCCAGCAGGCCGGTCATCAGCGGCACCAGTCCCAGCCAGGCCCACGGAGTGGCCGGCCCGACAAACACCAGACTCAGGATAACCAGCCCGGCAATAATGCGGATAATGCGTTCGGTGTTACCGATGTTGCGCTTCATGATCGCTCTCCCTGCTTCTTCTTTACGAAAGCATAGAATATAAATTTATATAATGTTGATTGCAAGCGGAAAAGGGCTTTTCCATGAAGTACTTGCTCTGGCTGACCGGCTGCCTGTCGTTTGCCGTGGGCGTTGTCGGCCTCGTGGTGCCACTGCTGCCCACCACGCCGTTTGTCCTGCTGGCGGCGGCCTGCTGGGCGCGGGCGTCACCGCGCTTTCACCGCTGGCTGGCCCGCCACCGTCTGTTCGGCCCGATGGTCACCAGCTGGGAGCGCGAACGTGCCGTACCGCGCCGGGCCAAATACTGGGCTGTCGCCATGATGGCGGTTTCATGGCTGCTGTCAGCCGGCGTACTGGCCAGCCGCGGGCAAACGGTCATTGTGTTACTGGTCACGCTGGTACTGGCCGGCATGGCCGTGTGGCTGTGGCGCCGGCCGGAGCCACGATCCGCCCCGTCGCACCGGCCGGCACAACGGACCGAGCCGTACCAGCCAGACCGCACTCCCACCGCTCAGGGCGAAACAGGGTCGCGTATTCCGGCAGCCAGATTCCGCAGCGACCGGACCGGCACACCGCAGCAGCAGTCAGCGGACAACCGTTCCGTGGCCCCGTGATGGCGACCGTCCGGCCAGTCCGGCGCATTTGCCCGTAACCGTCCGGATCGCGCTCAATCGCCAGCCAGCTGCGCCAGCAGTTCGGCCTGGTGCTCGGCCGTCAGGGCGTCGGTCAGTTCAGCCAGGTCGCCGTCCATCACGGCATCCAGCCGGTACAGCGTCAGGTTGATGCGGTGATCGGTCACCCGTCCCTGCGGAAAGTTGTAGGTGCGGATGCGTTCGCTGCGGTCGCCGGAGCCGATCAGGCTCTTGCGTTCGGCCGCTTCCTTCTGCTGTTTGGCACGCTGCTGCACGTCCTGGATGCGTGCAGCCAGCACGGCCAGTGCGCGCGCCTTGTTCTTGTGCTGGCTGCGGTCGTCCTGGCATTCGACCACGATGCCGGTCGGCAGGTGCGTCACCCGCACAGCGCTGTCGGTCTTGTTGATGTGCTGGCCACCCGCTCCGCTGGCGCGGAAGGTGTCGATGCGCAGGTCGGCCGGGTTCAGCTCCACGGCGGCCAGCTCGTCGGCTTCCGGCATCACCGCCACCGTGCAGGCAGACGTATGGATGCGCCCCTGGGTTTCCGTCGCCGGTACCCGCTGCACCCGGTGGCCGCCCGATTCGAATTTCAGCCGCGAATAGGCACCGAAGCCGACGATGCGGGCAATGACTTCCTTGAAACCGCCGAGGTCGTTTTCGCTGGCCGACACGATTTCCACCTGCCAGCGGTTGCGCTCGGCGTAGCGCGAGTACATGCGGAACAGGTCGGCGGCAAACAGGGCGGCTTCGTCGCCGCCGGTGCCGGCGCGCACTTCCAGAAAGATGTTGCGTTCGTCGTTGGGGTCCTTGGGCAGCAGCAGCTTTTGCAGCTCCAGCTCAAGGGCGGCCAGCCGTTCCTGGCCGTCGGACAGTTCGGCCTCGGCCAGCTCTTTCATGTCCGGGTCGTCGAGCAGGTCGCGTGCGGAGGCGAGGTCGGCTTCGGTCTGCCGCCACGCCAGGTATTGCTCCACCACCGGCGTCAGCTCGGCGTGTTCGCGGGTCAGCCGCCGGTAGGCGTCCATGTCGCGCGTCACGTCAGGATCGCCCAGAAGGCCGGTGACCTCGTCGAGCCGGTCGGAGAGCTGGGCGAGTTTGGTCAGGATCGAAGGTTTCATGTGTTATTCGGCGTGCAAATCGTAAAGCCGGGACAGCGTGTCGATCAGCTGCTCGCGCTCGCCGCCCCGGGTCTGGTTGAGGGCGACGGTAGGGGGATGCAGGAGCTTGTTGGTCAGCTGCACCGACAGGGCCTCCAGCACCTGGGCCGGGTCGTCGCCCCGTCCCAGCCGTTTCATGGCCGCTTCCAGCGCATGCCGGCGCGCCCGCTCGCCGTGGTCGCGCAGGGCGCGCAGGGCGCGCACCACCGGCACGGTTTCGCGCTGCTCCAGCCAGGCGAGGAATTCGCGCGTGCGCTCGGTGATGATGGCCTCGGCCGCTTCGGCCGCCAGCCGGCGCTCCTCGCGGCCGGCCTCGACCACGTCGGCGATGTCATCCACGGTATAGAGGAAAACGTCGTCAAGGTCGCCCACTTCCGGCTCGACGTCACGCGGCACGGCAAGGTCGAGCATGAACATCGGGCGGTGGCGGCGTTCGCGGATGGCCCGCTCGGCCAGCCCCTTGCCGAGGATCGGCAGGCTGGAAGCAGTGGATGTCACCACCACGTCAAAGCGCGACAGGATGTCCGGCAGGTCGGACAGGCGCACGGCCCGGGCCGACAGCCGCTGCGCCAGCGCCTCGCCGCGTTCCAGCGTACGGTTGGCGATGGTCATGCTGCGCGGCTGGTGGGCGGCAAAGTGGGTGGCCACCAGGTCGATCATTTCACCGGCACCGATGAACAGTACGTCGAGTTCGTTGACGTCACCGAAGATCTGCTCGGCCAGGCGCACGGCGGCGGCGGCCATCGACACCGAACTGGCACCGATGGAAGTCTGGCTGCGCACGTCCTTGGCGACGGCAAAGGTGCGCTGGAACAGCTGGTTGAGCAGCGTGCCCAGCGAACCGGCCGCTTCGGCCGTACGCACGGCATCCTTCATCTGGCCGAGGATCTGCGTTTCGCCCAGCACCATCGAGTCCAGCCCGCTGGCCACGCGGAAGGCGTGGCGGGCGGTGTGCTCGGCGTCGTAGATGTAAAGGTGCGGTTCAAAATGTTCGACCGGCAGGCGCCGGTAATCGGCAACCCACGCCAGCGTGGCCTGCACGTCTTGTGCATTGCAGTAGATTTCCGTGCGGTTGCAGGTCGAAAGGATGGCTGCCTCGCTGACGGCACGCGTGCGCAGCATTCCGCCCAGCGCGTCCTTGAGCTGCTCGGCCGGAAAGGCGAGCTGCTCACGCAGGCTGAGGGGGGCAGTCTGATGGTTGAGGCCGAAAGCGACGAGCGACATGTAACGCGGAACCGGCAATGACAATGCGAACAGGGAGGCATTTTATCGCAAGCCCGCCTGCTCCGCCCCGCTGTGCGACAGGCAAATGCTGCCGGCCGGGCTCGCCGCCGGCATATCTGTTTGGCAAACCCTTGTCGTTCATGCTGTTTTTCGCGATGCACCAAGTCGGTTATCATCGAACCCAATTTTCATGTCCTGGCGCAGTCCACTCCGATGAGCGTTCCCGAAGCACCGCGTTTGCGCGAAATCCCCTACAACTACACCTCGTTTTCCGACCGGGAAATCGTCGTGCGCCTGCTGGGCGAACCGGCCTGGCAGACCCTGAACGAACTGCGGGCCGAGCGCCGTACCGGCCGCTCCGCGCGCATGCTGTTCGAGGTGCTGGGCGACATCTGGGTCGTCGAGCGCAA
>JAGPIM010000249.1 GCA_018055005.1 Laribacter sp. | reverse complement strand
ACCTACTACGGCCCGCAATACGGCCTGTCGTCCGAGCAGATTCCGCCGGAACGCCGTACCTTCGGCAGCGCCATCATCAACTGCGGCATGGCCTTCGGTCTGGCCCTGGGCATGATGGTGTCGAGCTATCTGGTGTACGACCAGGGCTACAACTGGCGCGTGCCGTTCTTCGTGATGTCGGTGCCGACCGTGGTGATCGCCCTGCTGATCTGGTTCCTCGTCAAGGAAAAGAAATCCGGACCGGTGGCCCAGCAGGCCGCTGACACCAAGAAGGGTTCCTTCATGGACCTTCTGAAGAACCGCAACCTGATGGTGACCTACCTGATGGTGTTCTGCTCGCTGTTCGGCTTCTTCCTGATGGTGACCTGGCTGCCGTACTACCTGCAGAACGAGCGCGGCATCGACGGTAGCCAGATCGGCAACATCGCCTCGCTGATCGCATGGGTGTCGATCCCGGGCGGCCTGCTGTTCGCGTCGATCTCCGACAAGCTGGGTCGTCGCAAGCCGCTGATCATGTTCATGGTGCCGGTTGCCATCATCAGCCTGATCAGCATCGTGCAGATGCAGGACGTCAACATGATGATCGTGGCCCTGTGCGTGTACGGCCTCTTCGGCAAGCTCGCCATGGACCCGGTGCTGGTTGCCACCATTGCCGACAACGCTCCGAAAGAGTCCTACAGCTCGGCCTTCGGCATGTTCAACTTCGTCGGTATGTCCTCGTCGATCCTGGCCCCGACCATCGCCGGTGCCATCACCGACGTGACCGGCAGCCTCGCCGCTGGCTTCTACCTTTCCGCTGGCCTGCTGGTGCTGGGTCTGGTGGGCATCATGTTCCTGAAGGAACACAAGCCGGCCAAGACTGCCACCGCCTGATCTGGAGCGAACCATGTTGTACAGCTTTCTCCTCAAAGGCAGTTTCCAGGACTCGGTGAGCCTGATGCTGCTGTCGCGCAGCCTGAGTGATTACGACGACGTCAACAAGGTCTCGGTCATGATGGGCACGCCGGCCAACAAGGACGTGTTCCGCGAAACCGGCCTGTGGCATGACGACCTGGCCGATGCCACGCCGAACGACATCTGCGTGGTGATCGACAGCGATGCTGACGAAGCGATCGTGGCGAGCGTGCGCGAACGTCTGGAAGCAGGCCTGACGGCCCTGAGCCAGAGCCGCAAGAGCGGTGGCCAGAGCTTCCCGACCGTGCGCAGCTGGCGCCGGGCCTGCCAGATGCTGCCGGACGCCAACCTGACCCTGATCTCGATCGCCGGCGCCTACGCCTTTGAGCCGGCCATGGCCGCACTCAAGGCCGGTCAGCACGTGATGTTGTTCTCGGACAACGTCAGCCTCGAACAGGAACTGGCGCTCAAGCAGTACGGCCGTGACCAGCGCCTGCTGGTGATGGGCCCGGACTGCGGCACCACCATCGTCAGCGGTGCGCCGCTGGCCTTCTCCAACGTGGTCGCCAAAGGCCCAGTGGGGGTGGTGGGTGCTTCGGGCACCGGCATCCAGGAAATCACCACCCAGCTGGCCCGTCTGGGTTCCGGCATCACCCACGCCATCGGCCTGGGCGGCCGCGACCTGTCGGAAACCATCGGTGGCCTGTCGGCCCTGACCGCACTGGAAATGATGGCGGCCGACCCGGCCTGCAAGATCGTGGCGTTTGTGTCCAAGCCGCCGGCTGCCAGCGTCAAGGCCCGCATCATCGAAGCCATGCAGGCACTGGGCAAACCGGTGGTGGCGCTGTTCCTCGGCGAAGTGCCGGCCCGTCGCCGCGTCGGCAACGTGCATCTGGCCTACACGCTGGACGAAGCCGCCCGCATGGCTGCCGAACTGGCGAACATCGAGCTGCAAAAGGCCGACCTGCCGTCCGTGGCCGGCAAGAAGCTCTCCGGCCTGTATTCGGGCGGCACGCTGGCTGCCGAAGCCGCCATGCTGCTGGCCGAGGCCATGGGTGCGGAAACCGATCATGAACACGCGGAAGGCTACATGTTCCGCCATGACGGTCACGCCATCATCGACCTGGGCGATGACGCGTACACCCGCGGCCGTCCGCACCCGATGATCGACCCGACCCTGCGCATGCAGATGATCAAGGACACCGGCGACGACGAAAACTGCGGTGTGCTGCTGCTGGATGTGGTGCTGGGCTTTGGCGCTCATGCCGATCCGGCCGGCGAAATCGCCCGGGCCGTGGCCGAGGCGCAGGCCCGCCGCGCCGGCAAGAGCCCGCTGGTGGTGATCGCCACCGTGACCGGTACCCGCGAAGACCCGCAGGACCTGGAAGCCCAGATGGAAGTGCTGGAAGACGCCGGCGTGGTACTGGCCGACAACGTGCAAAGCGCCATCCTGCTGGCCCATCGCCTGCTCGAAACCGGTACGGCCAGCGAAGGCAGTGTGCCGGCCCTGTTCGACAACCCGGCCCGCGTGATCAACATCGGCCTCAGGGGTTTTGCCGAAGACCTGCACAAGAACGGTACCGCCGTGGTGCAGCTGCAATGGGCGCCGACTGCCGGTGGCAACGAGCGTTTGCAGCGCCTTTTGGCACAAATGGTTTAAAGATCCGGAAAGACACAGACATGTACAGCGATATCAATCAGGCCAACGCCGCCGTTATCGAAAAGATCAAAGCCGCCCGCCCGCGCTGGGTGGACGTGAAAACCGCCGCCGACTGCATTCCGGCCCTGCGTGAAGGCAAGACCCTCCTGCACGCCGGCCCGCCGATCGAGTGGGCCGACATGACCGGCCCGATGCAGGGCGCGGTGCTGGGTGCCTGCCTGTTCGAAGGCTGGGCCAGGGATGCCGACGAAGCCCGCGCACTGGCCGAGAGCGGTGCCATCCGCTTCTCGCCGTGCCACCACAACTCCGCGGTCGGCCCGATGGGCGGCATCACCTCCGCCAGCATGCCGGTGCTGGTGGTGAAGAACGAAACCGACGGCAACGTGGCCTACTGCAACCTGAACGAAGGCATCGGCAAGGTCATGCGCTTTGG
>JAGPIM010000104.1 GCA_018055005.1 Laribacter sp. | reverse complement strand
GGCTGCGATCAACATGACACGCAGCTGACAGGGCTTTGCTACACTCGCTCTATTGCAACGCTGAGGAACGCACCATGCTGAGCCAGAAACTGTTTGACGAACTCTCCCACAAGATCAGCGAAACGCTGGCTGCGAGCCCGGCCAAGGACATCGAAAAGAACGTGCGTTCCTTGATGGGCGCGGCATTCACGAAGATGGACCTCGTGACCCGTGAAGAATTCGACGTGCAGCAGGAAGTGCTGGCCCGCACCCGCGAGCAGCTTGCCGCACTTGAAACCCGCCTGACCGAACTGGAAGCCACACTGGCCTTCAAGGACGCTCCGGCCGACAGCATGCCAGCCACACCACCGGCCGGTAGCGACGGCCAGGCCTGATCCTGCATTTCTCCGCACGCCGGCCTTACGCCGGCGTTTTCATTGCCTCCCTGTCAGCCTGTGCCCTGCCATGAGCCTAGCCACCGTCAAAAGTCGTGCACTGGCCGGTGCCGATGCACCAGAAGTGACCGTCGAAGTCCATCTGGCCAACGGCCTGCCGGCTTTCACCCTGGTGGGCCTGCCTGACACCGAAGTCCGCGAAGCCCGTGACCGCGTACGCGCGGCCCTGCTCCACAGCGGCTTTGACTTTCCGGCCGCGCGCCTGACCGTCAACCTGGCACCGGCCGACCTGCCCAAGGATTCCGGCCGGTTTGACCTGCCCATTGCACTGGGCATCCTGGCAGCCAGCGGGCAGCTGCCGCCGGCCACCCTGGAAACGGTGGAAGCGGCCGGAGAGCTTGGCCTGTCCGGCGAGCTGCGCGCAGTACGCGGAGCACTGGCCATGGCCTGCGCCGTGGCCAGAACCGGCCATGCCTTCCTCGTGCCACAGGCCAGTGCTGCCGAAGCCGCGCTGGCCGGCAGCCTGACCGTCATCGGCGCACCGCATCTGGCCGCACTGGTGGCGCATCTGGACGGCCGCGCACCCTTGCCGCCACAACCGGCCCCGGAACCGGTTCCGGCCGACAGTGGCATGCCCGACCTTGCGGACGTGCGCGGTCAGGCAGCCGCCCGACGGGCGCTGGAGGTTGCGGCGGCCGGCGGACATTCCCTGTTGCTCAGCGGCGCCCCCGGCACCGGAAAATCCATGCTGGCTGCACGCCTGCCGGGCATCCTGCCCCTGCTGACCCGGCAGGAAGCACTGGAAGTCGCCAGCATCCAGTCACTGTCCGGCAGTTTTCGCGCTGACCAGTTTGGCCAGCGACCGTACCGTTCGCCCCATCACCACACGTCTGCCGCCGCCCTGATCGGAGGCGGCAGTGATCCGCGTCCGGGCGAGATCACGCTGGCGCATGGTGGCGTCCTGTTTCTGGACGAATTGCCGGAATTCGACCGCAAGGTGCTGGAAAACCTGCGTGAACCACTGGAGCGCGGCGAAGTGGACATCGCCCGCGTGCACCGCCACGTACGTTTCCCGGCCCGCTTCCAGCTGGTCGCGGCCATGAATCCGTGTCCGTGTGGCTATCTGGGCCATCCTGGCGGCCGCTGCCGCTGCACGCCCGCCACCATTGACCGCTACCGCCACAAACTGTCCGGCCCCTTGCTTGACCGGGTGGACCTGATGCTGGAAACGGGTGCACTGACAGCCGAAGAACTCCAGCAGGCTCCACCGGGCGAAAGCAGTGCCGTGGTCCGGGCCCGTGTGGTGGCCGCACGCCAGCGCCAGCTGGAACGGCAGGGTTGTTGCAATGCTGCCCTTGCCGGTACGCAACTGGAAGCAGTCGCCACACCGGCACCGGCAGCCCGGTCCCTGCTGCATCAGGCCATCCGGCAACTGGGCCTGTCGGCCCGCGCCTATCACCGCATCCTGCGGGTAGCACGCACGCTGGCGGATCTGGAGGCTGCACCGCACCCGGACAACCGGCACGTTGCCGAGGCCATTCAATACCGCCGTGGCCTGACGGCACGCTAAAGCGTATGGCGGACTGTTATAATCGCCGCCATTTTTGATGACTTATCCGAAATCTCCGCGTCCATGGCCACTCGTGACTACAAGTCTTCCCGCGCAGCACGCAGCGCACCCCGCAGTGCCCCGCGCCGCGGAAAATCCGGTGGCGGACTGGGTTCCGGCATTGTTATCGGCCTGATCGTCGGGGTCGGGGTAGCTGCCGGTACGGTGTACTACCTCAATCGCAGCGCCCTGCCGTTCAGCGAGAAAGTCCCGCTGCGCCCGGCTCCGTCGGCACCAGCCAGCCCGCAGACGCTGGCCCCCGGTACGCAGTCAGGCACAGCCCCGGAAGTGGTGCCCAGCATTCCGGGCAGCCAGACCCTGCCTCCGCCCGACCGGCCGGAAGCCGCAGCGCCGGCTGAACCGGTGGCGCCCAATTATGATTTTTACCAGTTGCTGGCTGACAAGGACGGCAAGCTGCCGGCCGAGCGCGCACCGGCAGCGGTACCGGCCAGTCCGCCCCCCGCCAAGAAGGCGCCGGCAGAAGACAGCAAACCGGCAGAGGGCAAACCGGCAGCCGCCGCCACAACCGGCAAGAAGGTGTTTTTCCAGTTGGGTGCGTTTGCCAGGGAAACCGAAGCTGACAACCTCAAGGCCCGGCTGGCACTCTCGGGTGTGGAAGCCAGCATTTCCTCGGTCGAGGTGGCCGACAAGGGCCTGCTGCACCGGGTGCGCATCGGCCCGTACTCAAAACCCGAGGACATTGCCCGGGTTAAGGCCATGCTAAAGCAGGACGGATTCAATCCTGTTGTCGTCAAAGCTGACTGATCCCCTTACCGAACCCAAGGTTTTTACTGACATGAAAAAATGGCTTGTTGCCTGCCTCGCCGGACTGATGTCCCTGACCGCCCACGCCGCCATCCAGCCGGGCGCCGATTACACGCCACTGGCCGCACCGCAGGCAGTAGCCAACAAAAACCGTGTCGAAGTCATCGAGTTCTTCTCGTACGGCTGCGGCCACTGCTTCAAGCTGGAACCGGCCAGTGAGGCCTGGGCCAAAAACAAACCGGCCGATGTCGACTTCCGCCGTGAGCAGATCGTGTGGGACAAGCGCATGGACGGCCTGGCCCGCCTCTTTGCCGCCATTCAGGCCAGCGGCCAGAGCGGCAAGCTGCATCATGCGGCCTTTGTCGCCGTACAGCAGGAGCGCCTCGACCTGCGCGACCCGAAGATCGTGCAGGACTGGGTCGCCGGACAGGGTGTGGATGCAGCCAGGTTCATGCAGGTCTACAACTCGTTCTCGGTGGCCCAGGCTCCGGCCCGCGCGACCCAGCTGACCCGCGCCTATCGCGTGGAAGGTACGCCGATGCTGGTGGTGGGCGGCAAGTATGCCGTCACTCCGGCCGCGCCCGAGCGCATGATGCAGGTGGTCGGCGAGCTGGTCGACAAAGTGCGCGCAGAACAGAAAAAATAAGCACGACCAACGTGCGGACCAACCGGGGTGGGACCACCCCGGTTTTTGTTTGAACCCGAACGGACAACATATAAGATGGACTGGCTGCTGCTTGCCAAGGCCGCGATCATGGGGATCGTCGAGGGCCTGACCGAGTTTTTCCCGATTTCGTCAACCGGCCACCTGATCGTGGTGGGTGACCTGATCAATTTTGACGACCGGATCGGCAATGTGTTCGAGGTGGTGATCCAGCTCGGTGCCATTCTGGCGGTCTGCTGGGAATACCGCACCCGCCTGTGGCAAGTGGCCATCGACCTGCCTACCAGCACCATGGCACGCAAGTTCGTGCTCAACCTGCTGATTGCCTTCCTGCCGGCAGCAATTGTCGGTGTGCTGCTGATCAAGACCATCAAGTCGTACCTGTTCAATCCGGTGGCCGTCGCCTGCGCGCTGGTCGTCGGCGGACTGGTCATCCTGTGGGCCGAGCGGCGCGAGTGTGCCGCCCGGGTACACCGCATCGACGACATGAGCCATCTGGATGCCCTGAAAGTCGGTCTGGCCCAGATTGCCTCGCTGATTCCCGGAACCAGCCGTTCCGGCTCCACCATCATCGGCGGCATGCTGTTCGGCCTTGACCGTCGCGTGGCGACCGAGTTTTCGTTCTTCCTCGCCATCCCGATCATGTTCGCGGCCACGGCCTACGACGTGCTCAAGCACTGGGAACTCTTTACTGCCGCCGACCTGCCGACGTTCGGCACCGGCTTCCTGTTTGCCTTCCTGTCGGCTTTTGTTGCCGTGCGCGGCCTGATCCGCTTTGTTGCCAGCCATACCTTCAATGTGTTTGCCTGGTACCGGATCGTGTTCGGCCTCCTCATCCTCGGCAGCTGGTGGCTGGGCTGGATCAACTGGGCCAGCTGAAAATTAATTCAGTTAACGGGTTGACGCCACCCTCCGCCCTGTGGATAATTCACTTTCTCGGACGCGGGGTGGAGCAGTCCGGTAGCTCGTCGGGCTCATAACCCGAAGGTCGTAGGTTCGAATCCTGCCCCCGCAACCAGAAAGAATTCCGGAGACATCCGTTCAGGATGTCCGACAGCCCTGACGCGGGGTGGAGCAGTCCGGTAGCTCGTCGGGCTCATAACCCGAAGGTCGTAGGTTCGAATCCTGCCCCCGCAACCAGTAAAAAGCCCTGACCGATGGTCAGGGCTTTTTCATGACCAGAGTGTGGAAACCGATGCTGAACGCCAAGCACCTGACCACGATCGAAGCAGCACTGGCCCGAACCCATACCCGCACCATAGAAATCACGCTCGACGACATTCCGCTTATCATCAAGCGCCAGCGTCCTGCGCGCGCCACCTGGCCGCTGGCCTTGCTGAATGCCATGACCCGGCTGTGCAGGCTGCCCTGTCTCCAGGCCGCGCCCCAGTGGGGAGGCACCCGCAGCCAGCAGATAGAACTGAACCGGCTGCACACACTGGCAGCGGCCGGCCTGCCGGTCCCCGCCATTCATCACGTTGCCTCAGACTGGTTCGCCATGCAGCACGTCGGACAGCATTCACTGGAAAGTATGCTGCAATACGGCCCGCTTCCGGCCGGCACCTACTGGCAAAAGGGACTGGAACTGTTGCATGCCGTACACCGGCGAGGCCAGTACCTGAGCCAGGCATTTGCCCGCAACCTGATCTGGCACGACGACGGCCTGTACCTGATCGACTTTGACGATGATCCGGCCGAGTTACTGACCGTACCACAGGCACAAGCCCGTGACTGGCTGTTGTATCTCCTGAGCTGCGCCCGCCACCTGTCGCAGCCGCCACGGGAAACAGCACGGCAACTCTACGGCACACTGACAGCAGAGCCTTCTTCCGTCCGGACGGCACTGCACGCCGTCGCCCGGCGACTGGCCTGGTTGCACTGGCTGCCCTCGCAACGCCGCCCATGGGGACGAGACATGATCGAGCTGCAAGCCGCCGGAGCCGTCCTGCACGAACTGAAACAGATAATGTCAAAAGTTTAAATCTTGCTCCCGCAGCGCTACCCGCGAACGCAAAAAGGCCGTATCCGGAGATACGGCCTTTTTTGTCATGATGTCTGGCGCACCCGAGTGGGATCGAACCACTGACCTACAGCTTCGGAAACTGTCACTCTATCCAACTGAGCTACGGGTGCATTTGCTACAGAGGCCGCATGATAGACAATCCCCTGTCACAAGTCCAGTCACCGCTTTGCGGGACCGTTATGGATTCCGTATAATCCCTGCGATTTTCATGTCATTTTTTGCTTGCAAAGGCGGAACAGAATGAGCAGTCAAAACAATACGGTTTCAAGCGGCTCGGTGGTGAAGACATTGATTGTGGTCGTCGCCTTGGTCGTCGTCGGCATTTGGCTGCTGGCCAAACTGGCCACCAGCGGCCAGGTGGTCAATGCCGAGGTCATGTCCAAGGAGGCCATTGCAGCCCGCCTCAAGCCGGTCGGCGACTCGGTTGCCGGCGACGGCGCCGCTCCGGGCAGCCGCACTGGCGAAGCAGTCTACAAGGCCATTTGCTCGTCCTGTCACGCGACCGGTCTGGCCGGCTCGCCGCTGTTTGGTGACGCTGCGGCCTGGGGCCCGCGCCTGAGCCAGGGTTACGACACACTGGTGCTGCATGCCGTCCAGGGCATCCGCGGCATGCCGGCCAAGGGTGGTGCCACCGACCTGACCGATGACGAAGTCGCCCGCGCCGTGGCCTTCATGGGCAATGCAGCCGGCGGCAAGTTCACCGGTCCGGCCGTTGCCAGCGCCGAAGGTGCCGCCATCGACCCGCAAGTGGCCGGCAAGAAAATCTACGAAAGCGTCTGTGTGGCCTGCCACGCAGCCGGCGTGGCCGGTGCACCGAAATTCGGTGACAAGGCTGCCTGGGGTCCGCGTCTGGCCAAAGGTGACGACGCCGTGCTGACGACCGCCATGCATGGCCTGAACGCCATGCCGCCCAAGGGTGGCTTCACCGGCAGCGACGAAGAATTCAAGGCGGCCGTGCACTACATGACTGCCGCCGCCAAATAAAACCGGCTCCGGCAACAACAAACGGCAACGTCATCTGGCGTTGCCGTTTTTTTGCGTTATCGCATATTGGTTATATAGATAGACCCAATCGAAATTAGCCGTTATACAGAAAGCTCCTGGCTGTCTAAGCTTTTCCGCTTCATACCGTCCGTTGTCCATCTCCGGCAGCATGCGTGCTGCCGGCACGCCATTCCTGATCATGTCCCGACTGCTCCGCTTTCCCGCTCCGGCCCTGTGGCCCGGACTGGCACTGGCCGCCATCCTCGCGGCACTCGCCATCCTTCTGTCACGCCTGCCGTTTTCGACACAGGCCGGCCTGTCCGCCCTCACTTACGCCATCGTGATCGGCCTGGTGATCGGCAACTCGGTCTACCCGCGCCTTGCCCGTCATACCGCTCCCGGTGTGCTGTTTGCCAAAGGCAACCTGCTGCGCTTCGGTGTGGCACTGTACGGCTTTCGCCTGACCTTCCAGCAAGTCGCCTCGGTCGGCATTGCCGGTGTCCTGACGGACGTCACCGTACTGGGCAGCACCTTTTTGCTGGCCGTCTGGCTGGGACGCAGGGCTTTCGGGCTGGACCGTGACACCAGCATGCTGATCGGTGCCGGCAGCTCCATTTGCGGCGCAGCCGCCGTCCTCGCCACCGAACCGGTCCTCAAGCCGGCCGACAGCAAGGTCGCCGTTGCCGTGGCTACCGTGGTGGTATTCGGTACCTTGGCCATGTTCCTGTACCCGGCACTGTGGACCCTGCTGCAACACGTGGCTCCCGGCTTCTGGAACGAAACCACGTTCGGCGTCTACACCGGCGCCACCATCCACGAAGTCGCCCAGGTCGTCGCAGCCGGCCGGGCCATCGGCCCGCAGGCCGCCGACGCCGCAGTCGTCAGCAAGATGATCCGCGTGATGATGCTGGCGCCGTTCCTGCTGGTGCTGTCAATGTGGCTGGCACGCCAGACCGGCAACCGGACAGCAGACAGCGCCCGTCCGCGCAGCCGCATCCAGGTACCGTTCTTCGCCATCGCCTTCATCGTGTGCGTCGCCATCAATTCCACCGGCCTGATTCCGCCGGCCGTCGTCCAGGCCATCGTCTGGATCGACGACGTAGCACTGGCCTGCGCCATGGCGGCACTGGGCCTGACCACGCACACCAGCGCCATCCGCTCTGCCGGCCCGAGGCCGCTGGCACTGGCTGCCATCCTGTTTGTCTGGCTGATCGCGGGCGGCGCCCTGATCACCGAAGGCTGGCACCTGCTGGCCTGAGGCAACAGCCGGACCCGGCATGCTGCGGCGGCAAGCGGCCGCTCCGGTCACAGACATGACCTCTGCCGCAGATGACTCCGGAAGCTCAGTCCGCACCCACCAGGTCCAGCCGCTCGGCACACCCCAGATGACGCCGGCCCGGGCAGAACACGCCCGGGTCGGCGTAAAACGTTTCGGATTCGTTGGCCGGCCACCAGCCGGGCACGCCCAGCACCGGCAATGGCGCGAGGCAGGCCGGACGCGCTAGCACCTGCCCGTCGTCCAGCCGTGCCGCCAGATGCCGGTCCAGCCAGTCCCGGCGCACCGGCAGCGGCCAGTCAAAGTAGCGGGCGGGCACCTGCACCAGCCATGCCTTGCCGGTAATGCGCGCAAAAGGCGTGAGCAGCTGCTCCAGCAGGGCATGCCCGACCGGCAGCGCCTCGATGCTCCGGCCCCAGTGGCGGCGCGCTTCACCAAGCAGCAGCCCGGGCCAGCGCATGTGGTCAAGGGCATCCAGCCAGAGCGGATCACTGGCGGCCACGATCAGGCCGGATTCATCCAGCAGGGTGGCGGCATCCCGCCACGGACCGCGCCGGACTTCGCCCTGCGTCTGCATCGCCCACAGGTGACGACGGTTGAGCGCACCTTTCAGCTGCGGCCACACCAGCCACGCCAGCGCGTTGAACCAGTCGTGCCAGTTGCACGCACGGGTAGGCACTTCGCCGGTGGCAGCGATATGGCATTCGTAATAGTCAGATGGTGCCAGACCGACGCTGAAGCGCAGCGCTGCCGGCACGGCCCGCCCGCGCCGCCGGGCCTGGGCCAGCAGTTCGTCAAAACCGGCCTGTTGCGGCCAGTCCGCCAGTTCCGGACCAGCCACCTGGTCGCGCCAGGCGGCCAGCCAGGGATCACGCGCCCAATGCGGGCGCCAGCAGGAAATCGTATGCATGGCCGCATGCTAACGCGCTGCCCCGCCACCCCCAAGCCTCGGCTATGATCGTCCATCTTCCGGTCTGGATACGGACATGCGCTATCTCCCTCTTTTCCTTGATCTGCACGACTGTCCGGTCACACTGATCGGCGCCGGCACGGTGGCCTTGCGCAAGGCACGTCTGCTGACGGCTGCCGGCGCCCGCCTGACCGTGCTGGCGCCGGCAGCCTGTGCCGAGCTGGCTGGCTGGGCCGAGGCCGGCCGGCTGGTCTGGCAGGCGGTGCCCTTCAGCACGGAAGCCCTGCTGGCCACCCGGCCGCGACTGGTGATTGCCGCAACCAGCGATCCCGCCGTCAACGCTGCCGCTGCCGACTGCTGCCGGGCGCGAGACATCTGGATCAACGTGGTGGATGCGCCGGCTTTCAGTGACGCCATTTTCCCGGCCATTGTCGACCGCTCGCCGCTGATGGTTGCCGTTTCGTCAGGTGGAGCAGCACCGGTCCTGGCCCGCCGGGTCCGTGCCCAGATCGAAACCCTGCTGCCGGCCGGACTGGGCCGGCTGGCCGAGGCCGCCGAAACCCTGCGCCCGGTAGTCAGGCAGACCCTTTCTGACCCGGAACAACGGCGCCGTTTCTGGGAGCAGGCACTGCAAGCGCCCTCCACTGCGGATGCCCTGACGGGCCGCCCGGAAGCCACCGTGGCCGACTGGCAGCAACAGCTCGCAGGCGCCGGCACGACTGCGGCCGAAGGGGAAATCCTGATTGTTGGCTGCGGCAGCGGTGCGCCGGACGAACTGACCCTGCGCGGCCTGCAATACCTGCAACGTGCCGGGCTGCTGGCGCATCCGGCCATGCCGGACGAAAGCGTGCTGGCGCTGGCCCGCCGCGATGCCGACCGCCTGGAGCTGGACCTGCTTCGCCCGGATGACTGGCTGCCGCACTTGGCCGGGCTGGCCCGGAACGGACAGCGGATCACCCTGCTGCTGCCGGGGGACGGCCGGCAAGGCGGAGAGTGGATGACGTATTGGCGCAACGCCGGCCTGCGCGTCAGCCGTGCCCTTGGCGTACAGGCAGATTAGAATTGCGCACACCAACTGTATTCATCTGCATGGAATTGCAGCCAACCGCGTCGAGGTCTGCTACATGGTAGGCATCCTGATCATTACCCATGGCAATCTGGGCCACAGTCTGGCCGACTGTGCCCGCCATGTACTCCAGCGCGAGCCGGACAACCTGTGCGTGCTGGAAGTCGACAAGAACGACGA
>JAGPIM010000248.1 GCA_018055005.1 Laribacter sp. | reverse complement strand
GTGACCGTGCCGCTTGCCCAGCATATCGGCAAGCCGGCCCGCGCCATCGTGCGGACCGGGCAGCGGGTGGAGCGTGGCGAGCTGGTCGCCGAAGCCGACGGCTTCGTGTCGATCCCGCACCACGCGCCGGTCAGCGGCACGGTGGAGTCCATCGGGCTCATCAGTACCCTGTCGGGTGCCAGCACCACGGGCATCGTCATCCGTACCGATCCGGCCAGCATGCAGTGCCGCCAGCCCCTGCCGCCGGCCGGCGATCCGCTGGACTGGTCGCCGGTGGAACTGGCTTCGGCCGTGCAGGCCACCGGACTGGTCGGCCTTGGCGGCGCCGCGTTTCCGACCCACGTGAAGATGAGTCCGCCCAAGGAGGCCGTGCTCGACACGCTGGTGGTGAACGGCTGCGAGTGCGAGCCTTTCCTGACGGCCGACCACCGGGTGATGATCGAGCGCACTGCCGGGCTCATGGCCGGCATCCGCTACGCCATGCATGCCGTGGGCGTGTCGCGGGCGCTGATCGGCGTGGAGGACGACAAGCCCGAGGCGATTGCCGCCATCAAGGCGCTGCTGCCGGCCGACCGCAGCATCGGCTGCCGGGTGCTGCCGACCCGCTACCCGCAGGGTGCGGAAAAGATGCTGATCCACTCGCTGCTGCAACGCGAAGTGCCGTCCGGCAAGTTGCCGGCCGATGTCGGCGTGGTGGTCAACAACGTCGGCACGCTGGCGATGCTGGGCGAGCTGCTGCCGCAACGCGCCGGGCTGATCGAGCGGGTGGTGACGGTATCCGGCCCGGGCGTGCGTCAGGCCGGCAACTACCTGATACCGCTGGGCACACGCATCAGTGACGTGCTGCGTCATGCCGGCATGGAATCGGGCGAAATGGAGGTGATCCTCGGCGGGCCGATGATGGGCATGAGCGCACCGTCACTGGACATTCCGGTGACCAAGGGCATGTCCGGCATCCTGGTGTTTCCGGTCGGCTCGCTGCCCGAACGCCACCGCCAGCCGTGCATCCGCTGCGGCCAGTGCATCGATGCCTGTCCGATGGGGCTGAATCCGTCGCTGCTGGGCCGGCTGGCCGGCAAGCAGGAGTATTACCTGACGGCCCGTCACGGCGTGCTCGACTGCATCGAATGCGGCGCCTGCACCCTGAGCTGCCCGTCCGGCATTCCTTTGGTGCAGTACCACCGCATGAGCAAGTCCATTCTCAGACAGCGGAGGCATTCATGAAAAAGCTGCCGACCCGGCTGTACCTGCACTCCTCACCACACATGGTGACCGGGCACGACACGCCCAAGATCATGCGCCACGTGGTGTATGCGCTGCTGCCCGTAACGCTGTGGGCCATCTGGCAGTTCGGCACCAGTGCCTTCCTGCTGATGCTGACGGTGGTGCTGAGCTGCGTGCTGACCGAGCGCCTGATCCTGCGCCACCCGACTGCGCCGCGCGACATGAGCGCGGTGATCACCGGCCTCACCCTGGCGCTGACCCTGCCGCCGGCCCTGCCGCTGTGGATGGGTGCGGTGGCCGGCATCGTGGCCATTGCGCTGGGCAAGCTGCTGTTTGGCGGGCTGGGCTCCAACGTGTTCAACCCGGCGCTGGTCGGACGGGCCTTTGTGCAGGCGAGCTTTCCCGCCGCCATGACCACCTGGACCCCCGCAGGGGCGGCCGGCCGGTTTACCGAGCTGATTCCGTCCACGCTGGCCCTGCCCTTCACCAGCCCGGATCCGGTGGCCGCGTGGGCCGCAGCCCGGCTGGACGGCTTTGCCGGTGCCACGCCGCTGGCGGCATGGAAATTTGCCGGCGAACTGCCAGGCCAGGGACACTTTTTGCTGTCGCCCGGCGTCAGCGGTTCGCTGGGTGAGACATCGGCGTTGCTGATCGTGGCATGCGGCCTCTACCTTGCCGTGCGCGGCATGCTCAACTGGCGCATTCCGCTGGCCGTCCTGCTGGGTGCAGCACTGGTCAGCACCGCCTTCGGCCCGTTTCCGGACATCGGCAACGGCGTGCTGTTCGTGCTGACATCGGGCGGCCTGATGTTCGGTGCCTGGTTCATGGCCACCGACATGGTGACCGCACCGATCACCCGTCGCGGCATGTGGGTGTACGGACTGCTGATCGGTGCGCTGATCGTCACCATCCGTTTCTGGGGCGGTGCATCCGAAGGCGTGATGTACGCCATCCTGCTGGCCAATGCCCTGGTGCCGCATATCGAGGCCCTGACCCAGCCGCGACATTACGGACGCAAGCCACTCTGGAGGCGCTCATGAGTACGGCGAAGCAGGAAAGCAGCAGCCGCATGATCCTGGTGCTCGGCGGCATTGCGCTGCTGTGCGGCATGCTGATCGTGCTGGCCGACGAACTGAGCCGGCCCTTTGTCGAGGCCAACCGCCGCCACGCCATCGAAACGCTGGCGCGCCAGGTGGTACCGGCCAGTACGGTGACGATTACACCTTATGTGCTGGCCGGCGACCGTCTGGTGGCAGACACCTCGCCCGATCTCAAGGGCCAGCGCCTGCTGGCGGCCTACGATGCCGGCGGCGAGCTGGTCGGCGTGGCCGCCGAAGCGGCAGCCCGCGGCTATGCCGATCTGGTGCATCTGGTGTACGGCTATGACCCGGTCCGCGAAACCATCACCGGCTTTGCCGTGGTCAAGATGGCCGAAACACCGGGGCTGGGCGACAAGATCCTGACCGACAAGGGTTTTCTGGCCAACTTTCCGAACCTGGATGCCCGGCTGTCGGCAGACGGGGCGGCGCTGGCCAATCCGATCGTGACCGTGGGGCACGGCAAGAAAACCGACCCGTGGCAGATCGACGCCATTGCCGGCGCCACGGTGACTTCACGGGCCGTGGGCGCCGCGCTCAACCAGGGCGCGGGCACGCTGCTGCCGCAGCTGCGCCGGCACCTTGAAACGCTCAGGAGGAACAAGCCATGAGTGAAGCGGACAACAAGGCCGGGCTGGCTCCCGGCACCTTTTCCGAAGGGCTGTGGCGCAACAATCCGGTCTTCGTGATGCTGCTGGGCATGTG